>CAZZWN010000314.1:0-1819 GCA_964657765.1 uncultured Acetobacteraceae bacterium | reverse complement strand
ACGGCGGGGAACCGGCTGCGCGAGCTGCAGCAGCAGGTGCTGCAGAGCCAATGGAAGGCCGCATGCATCGAGGCCACGATCCACAACGAACCGGCGCGCACGCTGTTCGGCGAGACGTTGAAGCAGCGGAAATACACCGGCCTGGTGATGTATGCCTGGTCGAGCCCGGTGGGACAAAGCCCGCGGATTACGCTCGGCAGCGATCAGATTCCGATGGCGGCCAACAACTACGGCGGCTCGAACACGGCGGCTTTCAACAACAAGCAGATGGACATCGATATCGCGCGGTCGGAGACGGAGCTCGATCCCGAGAAGCAGAAGCCGCTCTGGGCGGAGATGCAGCAGATATATGCCGACCAGGTGCCGGTGCTGCCGCTGTTCTTTCGTGCGGAGCAATATGTGCTGCCGAAGTGGCTGAAGGGCTTCACCCCGACCGGCCATGGCGACTACAGCCCGCTTTGGTCCGAAAACTGGCGCCCGGGCTGACCGGGCAACCGACTGATGCTGCATTGCTGGAGGTATCCGGCCTGCGCGTCGCCTTCCCGCGGCCCGGCGGAGGGACTGGCGGGGCGCAAGGCGGGCAGCGGGAGGTCGTAGCGGGCGTCAGCTACTCGATCGCGCCGGGCCGGACGCTCGGCGTGGTCGGGGAAAGCGGCTGCGGCAAATCGGTGACGGCGCTCGCGATGATGGGGCTCGTGCCCCGGCCCGGTGAGGTCGCGGGCTCGATCCGCTTCGATGGGCGCGAGCTGGTCGGCCAGCCGGAACCCGCGTGGCGGCGGCTGCGCGGCGGGCAGGTGGCAATGGTGTTCCAGGAGCCGATGACGGCGTTGAACCCCGTCATGACGGTCGGGCGGCAGATCGCCGAAGTGCTCGTGCTGCATCGCCGCGTCGCCTGGACGCTGGCGGAGGAGCAGGCGGTCGGCCTGCTGGAGGCAGTCGGCATCAACTCGCCGGGCGACAGGGCGAGGTCCTATCCGCACCAGCTCTCGGGCGGGATGCGCCAGCGCGCGATGATCGCGATGGCGCTCGCCTGCGAGCCGAAGCTGCTGATCGCCGACGAGCCTACGACCGCGCTCGACGTGACCATCCAGGCGCAGATCCTCGATCTCATGCTGGACTTGCAGGTGCGCATCGGCATGGCGATCCAGTTCATCAGCCACAACTTGGCGGTGGTGTCCGAGGTCGCCCACGACATCATCGTGATGTATGCCGGCCGCGTCGTGGAGCGCGCGCCGACGGACCTGCTGTTCGCGCGCCCGCTGCATCCCTACACGCTCGGCCTGATCGAGACCCTGCCCAATCCCGACCATCGCGTGGCGCGGCTGCCGGTGATCCCTGGGTCGGTGCCGACGCTGGACGCCGGGGTTACGGGCTGCCGTTTCGCCAACCGCTGCGCGCGGGGAGATGCCGATTGCCTGCGGGCCGAGCCGGTGCTTGAGGAATTGCGGCCCGGACATCTCGTCGCCTGCTTCAAGGCGCGGCCATGAGCGTCGCCTGCTTCAAGGCGCGCCTATGAAGGGCACGGTACCTCTCGTGTCGCTCGACGGCATCGGCGTCGCATTCGACCTGGGCGGCGGCTGGTTCGGGCGTGGGCGGCGTGTGCTGCAGGCGGTGGCGGACGTCTCCCTCGATATCCTGCCAGGCGAGGCCCTGGCGCTGGTCGGCGAGAGCGGCAGCGGCAAGTCCACCCTGGGCAACGTCGTCGCCGGGCTGCAGACGCCGACGACTGGCACGATGCGGTTCATGGGCGAGGCGATGGACGACGCAGTCTGGGCCGAAGCACGGCGAGAAATACAAATCGTGTTCCAGGACCCGTTCG
>CAZZWN010000313.1:0-2284 GCA_964657765.1 uncultured Acetobacteraceae bacterium | reverse complement strand
CACGGCGCTATCGGGACGTGCTCGCCGGACCCGGCTCCTTGGCGGGAAAGCGGCACCACTCCTTCGTCACGCAGCGCCAGCACTCCGGCCGGCGCGCCTTGCAGACGTAGCGGCCGTGCAGGATCAGCCAGTGATGGGCGGGGCGCAGCAGCTCCTTGGGGATGCGCTTGACCAGGCCATCCTCGACGGCCCGCACCGTCGCGCCCTTTGCCATGCCGGTCCGGTTGCCGAGCCGGAAGATGTGGGTGTCGACGGCCATCGTGGAGTGGCCGAAGGCGACGTTCAATACGACGTTGGCGGTCTTGCGGCCGACGCCGGGCAAGGCCTCGAGCGCGTCGCGGTCGTTGGGCACCACGCCGCCGTGGCGCTCGATCAGCAGGCGGGAGAGCTCGACCACGTTCTTCGACTTGGCCTGCCAGAGCCCGATGCTGCGGATATGGCCGCCGACCGCCTCGACGCCCAGCGCGACCATCGCCGCCGGCGTCGGCGCGGCGGGGAACAGGGTCTGCCCAACCCGGTTCACCGCGACGTCCGTCGTCTGCGCCGACAGTACGACGGCGACCAGCAGGGTGTAGGGATCGGTGAACTCCAGCTCGCTCGACCCCTCGGGATAGGCGTGCGACAGCGCCTCGATGAAGCCGCGCACCTCGGCGAGGCTCATGGCCGGGGTCTTGCGCGTGGTGATTGGCTTGGCGGTGACGCGGGGTTTCGGATCGGCAGGGTCCTGGGCCATGATGCCGGTATCGCGTGCAGGCGCCGGGCTGACAAGCCGGTGGCGCGCGTTACATGAGGGGGATGCAAGCTGCCATGGCCCCTGAGTCGATTGCGTCCCCATCGAACCCGACGTTCGAGGCGATGATCATTCCGCACCGCAGCCTGAGCCGCGACGGGCTGCGGTGGCTCGTGGGCGTCATCTGTTTGTTGAGCACGCTGATCTCGGTAGGATTGTGGTTTATCGGGGCCTGGCCGGTGATCGGCTTCAATGGCGCGGAGATCACCTTGGCGGTCGTCTTGCTGCGCCGCAATGCGCGGGCGAGCCGGGCAAGCGAGCTGTTGCTGCTGTCGGACGAGGGGTTGCGGATCGTGCGGACGGACATGGGCGGCCGGCGCGTCGAGCGTCGCCTACAGTCGGCTTGGCTGCGCGCCGGGCTGGAGGAGCGGCCGGGCCGGGCTCCGGCACTATGGCTATCGGACCGTGGGGGCCGGATGGAGGTCGGTGCGGAACTGGGGGAGGACGAGAAGCGCGACCTGGCGGCTGCGCTGTCGCTGGCGCTGCACCGGCACCGCAACCCGACGTTCGACAACCCGCAGCTACGCGACGGGTAGGCCGGGCGGCGCGTGCGCGAAGCTACGCTTCTGCAGGGCCCATCGACTTGATGAGTTCGAAGACGCGCTTGCGGACGGACGGCTCGGTGATGCGGTAGTAGGCGCGGACAAGCTCGAGCGTCTCACGGCGGTTCAACGCCTCGTCGGCACCAAAGCCGTCCTGTTGCGCCTCGGCGAAGCCGCCGGCGACGCGGGTCGTGTGGTGGTTGCCGTGCAGGCCGGCGATCGGCTCCGGCATGTCGTCGAAGAAGAAGCTGATGGAGACGTCCAGCACGCGCGATAGATCGAACAGGCGAGAGGCGCCGACCCGGTTGACGCCGCGTTCATACTTTTGCACCTGCTGGAACGTGAGACCCAAAGCCTCGCCCAGCCGTTCCTGCGACATTCCCATCAACGTGCGCCGCAGCCGGATGCGACCGCCGACATGGATGTCAATCGGACTCGGGCGGGTCTCCTTGTCGGTGTTCATCATGACTGCGCCGGGCGCCATCTAAGTCTCCGAGTCGATTGCTTCTACCTGATATTGCAACCGTATCGACGGAGAATGCAACCGGAAATTGCTAACGAGAGGTAACTTTCTGTTTTTCTGCGCCGCAAAGTGAGACCGGGCCAAAATTCTAGCGACTAATCTCAAGCCGTCGGCGTGTCAAACCCAGCGCAACTCCCGCGCCCGCCAGCGCCATCAGCCCTGGGATGACCAACCCCCAACGCGAGAACGACGTCGGTGGCCGCCGGGCTGGGAGCGGCAGCGCCAACGTGCCGGCAACGCCGATCGGCAACCGGCCCAGTTCGCGCCCCCAACCGTCGAAACCAGCCGAAATCCCGGTGTTTGCCGCACGCATCAGCGGCAGGCCCTCCTCGACCGCGCGCAGCCTCGCAGCGGCCAGGTGCTGGCGCGGCCCAGTCGAGTTGCCGAACCAGGCGTCGTTGGTGATGTTCACCATCCAATCCGGCCGGT
>CAZZWN010000312.1:0-2299 GCA_964657765.1 uncultured Acetobacteraceae bacterium | reverse complement strand
ACACCAACGTGCTGGCCGATATCACCGTCGGCTACATGGCCGGCCAGGGCGAGCAGTGGCTGCTGGTCCGCAACGAACGCGGCGAGGAGCTGCTGGCGTTGTTGGGCGACGAGGTGCGCACCGCGAGCCTCGGCAGCGCCGGCAAGCGGCAGGGCCCGGTGCGCGGCTTCATGAAGAACGTCGCCCTGGCGGCCGGCGGCCTGCCGGTGCGCGGCATGCCGAATTGGCTGCGGCCCCTGGTCGGCTGGCTGATGCCGCGCATTGGCCCGCGCGGGCTGGAGTTCGCGCGTGCCCGCGTCGAGATGAAGGCCGTCGAGACCGTGCTGCACCTCCGCCGCCAGCACCCCCGGCGGCTGCGCAGCATGGTGCCGCCGCATATTTGGGCGCTGGTCGAACCTTATGGCCTGACCCCTACGCCAGACGAGCAGCCACGGCGATCCGGGAACGAAACGCTGCCTCCGGCGTAAACAAAGCAGCCGTATCCAGGAACCATCATGCGCGAAGACGACCTTCGGGAGAGCAGCAACATCGAGGACCGCCGCGGCAGCCCAGGATTCGGCGGCGGCATGCGCACGGGTGGGCTGGGGATTGGGGCCATCGTGGCGCTCAGCCTGCTGGGATGGGCACTCGGCATCAACCCGGCCGTGCTGATCAACGGTGCGGAGCAAGTGACAGGCGGCGGCGGCCCAATGGTAAGCCAGAACGCGCCGGCGCGCCCGGCTGTTCAAGGCACGCCAACCGATCAGATCGGCCAGTTCGTCGCTCGCATCCTGGGTGAAACCGAAGATGTCTGGAGCCAGGCGCTGCCCCGCGAAGCCGGCAAGCAATACGTGCCGCCGACCCTGGTGCTGTTCTCCGGCGTCACCCCGTCGGGCTGCGGCTCGGCAGAGTCGGCAATGGGCCCGTTCTATTGTCCGTTGGATCGCAAACTGTATCTCGACACGTCGTTTTTCCAAGATATGCAGCGCCGCATGGGCGGGGGCGGCGATTTCGCCTACGCCTATGTGATCGCGCATGAGGTCGGCCACCACGTGCAGAACCTGCTCGGCTTGCTGCCGAAGGTGCAGGCGGCGGAGCGTCAGGCGGACCAAGCGACCGCCAACGACTTGTCCGTGCGGACGGAATTGATGGCGGACTGCCTGGCCGGAGTGTGGGCCAACCACATGAACGAGCGCCACCGCAACATCGACGAGAGCGACCTACGGCAGGCGGCCAGCACCGCTGCCGCAATCGGCGACGACCGCATTAGCCAGGCTTCCGGCCGGGCCGTCATGCGCGACAGCTTCACCCACGGCTCCTCGGCGCAACGGGTGCAGTGGCTCGGGACCGGGCTGCGAACCGGCACGATCGCCGGCTGCAACACGTTTCAGCAGTAGGGATCAGCGCCCCGCCACGACCGCCATCAACGCCGCCGCCAGCAGCAAGCCTCGCGGCAGCGCGAGTTCGCCGTCGCCATGGCGCATCTCGCTCGCCAGCACCGTCGCCGAGGTCGCGGCCAGAATGGCGCCGCCCAAGCGCCGGGTCGACCCGGCCGCGAGCAGCGCGCCGCCCGCCATCTCCGCCGCCGCCACCGTACGCATGCCGCCGCGTGACCAGCCCAGGTGCCGGAACATGCTCGCATAGCCGCGGTTGCCGATGATCTTGTCGGCGCCAGCCACCGCAAATGCAGCGCCGAGCAGTGGAAATAGGTATGAACCAATACGTGCCATGTGTCCTCCTGCCGGCGAGAACGCGCGCGGCGTCCCCTCGTTCAGCCCAAGCATGAGAACCGCATGACCGTCTTCTTCACCGCCGACACCCATTTCGGCCACGGCGCCGCCCGCGCGTTCCACCGCCGGCCATTCGCCACCACGGCGGAGATGGACGCCGCGATGATTCAGCGCTGGAATACGGCGATAGCACCGGACGACGAGATTTGGCACCTCGGCGACTTCGCGGTCCGCCATCCTGCGCCGGGTGCGCTGCTCGAGGGGCTGCACGGCCGCAAGCACCTGATCACCGGCAACAACGACCCGGCCGATATCCAGGCCCTGCCTGGCTGGACCAGCGTCACACCCTATATGGAGCTGCAATCCGACGGCATCCTGCTGGTGCTGTGCCACTACGCCTTCCGCACCTGGCGCGACATGACGAAAGGCGCGCTTAACCTGCACGGCCACAGCCATGGCGTGCTGCGCCGGCAGACGCGGCAATACGACGTCGGCGTGGATGTATGGGATTTCCGCCCCGTCACGCTGGACGACCTCAAAGGAGCAAAACGCTGACCGTTTTCACGACCACGAAGCCGAGGCTGTCTGCG
>CAZZWN010000311.1:0-2332 GCA_964657765.1 uncultured Acetobacteraceae bacterium | reverse complement strand
ACGCGCGGGCGGAGGCGCAGGCGCGGGAGGACGCTGCCCGCGCCGAGCGGCAGCGCCAGGATACGGCCGCCGCCGACGCGCACCGGCGGCAGGCGGCGCTGGCGCGGCCGGCGGGGCCGGGCCTGGAGCAGCGCGGGCCGCTGATGGCGCCAGTGGTGGGGCGGGTCGTGCGCGGCTGGGGCGACCCGACCGACGCCGGGCCGGCGCAAGGGGTTTCGTATCACTCGGCGCCGCTGGCGCGGGTCGTGGCGCCGTGCAGCGGCCGGGTGGCGTTTTCTGGGCCATTCCGCAGCTTCGGCGTGCTGCTGATCCTGGATTGCGGCGGCGGCCTGCATTTTGTCCTTGCGGGACTAGAACGGCTGGATGTAGGGGTCGGAGCGGTGGTGCAGCGGAACGAACCCGTCGGCATCATGCCAGGCTGGGACCCTCAGACGGCCGCCCAGCCCGGTGCCGTGCGTCCCACACTTTACATTGAATTGCGCCGCGATGGCTCGCCAGTGAACCCTGCCCCCTTCCTACGCGCGCGCGGATAGCCATTTTACCATCTGCACTGTTAAGCTTATGGCAATCCATGCTGTGCTAACGATGCGTGGCGCAAAGGAAAGTAAGGCATGAAGCTTCGGACTGGCTTGCTCGTGAGTGCCGCTTTCGCGGCTGGTATCGTGGCCGGGCCTGCGTCGGGTTACCTCGACGGGCTGTTCGGCACGGGTTGGCCCATCGCGCACGCCAGCGCGCAGGACAGCAACCGCGCCGAGACCTATCGTCTGCTGACCCTGTTCGGGGACGTATTCGAGCGGATCCGCGCCGAATATGTCGAACCCGTGAACGACCGGGATTTGATCGAGAACGCGATCAACGGCATGCTGACCGGGCTCGATCCGCATAGCAGCTACATGAACGCCAAGTCGTTCCGCGATATGCAGGTGCAGACGCGGGGCGAGTTCGGCGGCCTGGGGCTCGAGGTCACGTCGGAGAACGGCATCATCCGAGTGGTGAGCCCGATCGACGATACGCCCGCTGCCCGCGCCGGGGTCAAGGCCGGGGACCTCATCACCATGCTGGACGGTCAGACGGTGCAGGGCCTGACCTTGAACGAGGCCGTCGACAAGATGCGGGGGCCGGCGGGAAGCCAGATTCACCTGACCATCAAGCGGGATGGGGTCAACACCCCGATCGAGCTGGCGATGCAGCGGGAGGTCATACGCATCCAGGTCGTCAAGTCGCACCTCGAGGGCGACATCGGCTACGTCCGCCTGACCAGCTTCAACGAGCAGACCGATCCTGGCCTGCGCAAGGCGATCCAGGACCTGAAGCAGAAGGCCGGCGGCAGCCTGCGCGGCATGGTGCTCGACCTCCGCAACAACCCCGGCGGCCTGCTCGACCAGGCGGTATCGGTGTCGGACGACTTCCTCGAGCAGGGCGAGATCGTCTCAACCCGGTCGCGCCACCCCGAGGAAAGCCAGCGTTGGAATTCCAAGACGGGCGACATCACCGGCGGGCTTCCGCTCGTGCTGTTGATCAACGGCGGCTCGGCATCGGCGTCCGAGATCGTCGCCGGCGCGCTGCAGGACCATGACCGCGCCGTCGTGTTGGGCACTCGCAGCTTCGGCAAGGGCTCGGTGCAGACGGTGATGCCGCTTCAGGGCAACGGCGCCATGCGGCTGACCACTGCGCGCTACTACACGCCGTCCGGCCGCAGCATTCAGGGGCTGGGCATCACGCCAGACATCGAGGTCGCGGCTTCCCGGACCGAGGCGCCGCATTTTGGGCCGGAGCGTGAGGCTGACCTCAACAAGGTGCTGCGCAACCAAGGTGGCACGCCGCAGCCAGCGACGCCGGCGCCCCGCACCGACCTGCCCGCCGTAGCGAAGGAAATCCCGAAGCTGCCGCCAGAGGGTTTCCCGGTATTCGATGCGGCAAAGCCTGAAACGGATTTCCAGTTGCAGCAGGGTCTGGTGGTCGTGCGTGCGATGGCCACGCAGCGTCGTGCCGCGCGCTGAGTGCCCAGGCTCCGCTTAGCGCTCACGGACTTTTGGCGCCTCGCTTGGCGTCATGGCGGTGGCTTGGGCGTTTCTGGCTGGGATTATTGCTGGTATTCGCTGCAGGCGTTGCAGTTCTCTTCGCACTGGGCCCGCCGCCGCATCCCGTAGCGGTGCGGGCGCCAGTGCCGGCATCGGTCCAAATGGCCGCAGCCGTTCCGGCGGCCTGGGACGGCAAGATCGTTGCGCCGGACCCAGCGCTGCTTGAGGTTTCGCCGTTTTTCCCGACCATGTCGCTCCCACGGATTGCAGCGGACGGACGGCTGCCGCGCCTGTTGTATCGACATCCGGCG
>CAZZWN010000310.1:0-2584 GCA_964657765.1 uncultured Acetobacteraceae bacterium | reverse complement strand
CGTCGAAGCCGCGCTTGCGGCCGCTTTCGAACCGGCCGGCGGGCTTCGGCCCACGGAAGCCGCGCTCGCGGTCGTCAGACTTGCGGGACAGGATGGCGCTCGGCTCCTCGACGATCTCCTCGACGCGGATCGTCATGAAGCGCAGCACGTCCTCGTTGAGCCGCAGCAGCCGCTCCATTTCCGTGATGAAGGTCGGCTTGGCGTCGAGGCCGAGCAGCATGTAGTGGCCCTTGCGGTTCTTCTTGACCCGATAGGCCAGGCTGCGGAGGCCCCAATACTCGCGCTTCTTGATCGCGCCGCCGTCGGTTTCGAGCTCGGTGGCGATGTTGTCGGCAACAGTCTCGACCTGCTGTTGCGTAACGTCGTTGCGTGCGATCAGCACGCATTCATAAAGCGGCATTTTCACCCCTATGGCTGTTGTCGGCCCAAAATGGGCACAGCCGGGGAGGATGCCACCACCCCGGCAGGGAAGCGGCGGGGTATACGCCGTTGCGCCCGGATTGCAAGCGGAGTTCAATGGCCAGCATGTCATACACAGCAATCCCAACCAGCCGCCTTTACTGGAATACCTTCGTCGCAGCGGTCCTGGTGGGCGGCGCGGCGCTCGGCTTGATGCTGGGCGGCGGCGCTGCAGCCGATCCGGAACTGGCGATGCTGCTGCGCTTCATGGCGGTCATCAAGGCCGGAATGGCGGTCGGCATCGCGGCGCTCGTGGCATGTCGGATGCGCGAGCCAATGCGGTTTATGCCGGCGTCCGCCTATGTCGCCGCGGTGTTCAGCATGGCGACGGGCGCCGGGTTGATCTGGCAGCTCGGTCACGTCGGGGCCGGGGCCGTGCTGGTGCATGGCGGGCTCGCGGCGTTTGCCGTAGCGGCTTGGACGGACCGGGCCGGCTGGATTCAGGCGATCAGCGCCAAATCGGCGTCCATGCGCTCCAAACGTAGCGGCTGGCCCGGCGTCGCGATCAGCGTGCCGCCGCGCGGCACCTCGCGCCAGCAGCCGCGGTCGCCGTCGATCGGCTCCGACACCAGCAGCAGCCCGGCCGTGCCCGCCTTATAATACAGCGTCGCCGGCCGCGCGTCGCAGGCCCAGCGGAACGCCCAGACGGTATGCCCGTCCGTCAGGGTCGCGGTAAAGCGCAGCGGCTCGTCCACACCCGCCGCACGCATCTGCGCCTTCACCTCCCGCAACGTCGCGACCATGGCGCCGACCGGGTCCCGGTCCAGCCCGCGGGCCATGGCGGCCAGGAAGATCGCCTCGCTGTCGGTCGTGCCGGCGCGGGCGGCATACAGCTCGTCCGGGATCATCGCCTCGACCCGGCGCCGCATCGTGGCCCAGCCGCCGATCTGGCCGTTATGCATGAACAGGTATCGCCCATGCGCGAACGGGTGGCAGTTGGCCCGGCTGGTCGCCGTCCCCGTCGCGGCGCGCACATGGGCGAAGAACAGATGGCTGCGCACCTGGCTCGCGATGCTGAGCAGGTTCTCGTCCGACCAGGCGGGCCGCACCTCGCGATACAGGCCCGGCGTCTCGCGCTCGCCATACCAGCCGACGCCGAAGCCGTCGCCGTTGGTCTCGCTCTTTGCCTCGGTCGCGTGCAGCGACTGATGGATCAGGCTATGACACGGTGCGGCCACCAGGGTCTCCATCAGGATCGGCTCGCCCTGGAAGGCGAGGAAGCGGCACATCGGACACCTCATGGAGAAAACGGCGACAAACGATAGATCAGTTACAACCCATGCGACTCGTTGGGCAAGGACAACATGGCCGGGGTGCATCCCCACCATCGACGCGGGACGGCGCAATTGACACGGCCCCGCGCGGAAGCAATACCGCCCCACTCGTGAGGAAATAGTAAATGCCGGTCCACGCTTTCATCTTTCCTGGCCAGGGCAGCCAGGTCACCGGCATGGGCCGCGACCTCGCCGCCGCCTTCGCCCCCGCCCGCGAGGTATTCGGCGAAGTCGACGAGGTGCTGAAACAAAAGCTGTCCAAGCTGATGTTCGAGGGCCCGGCGGAGGCGCTGACGCTCACCGAAAATACTCAGCCGGCGCTGATGGCGATGTCGATGGCCGTGCTGCGCGTGCTGGAGCACGAGGGCGGGTTCCGCCTGGCCGACAAGGCCGTGCTCGTGGCGGGCCATAGCCTGGGCGAATACAGCGCATTGGCCGCGGCGGGCAGCCTGACGCTCACCGACGCGGCGCTGCTGCTGCGTCGCCGGGGCCGCGCCATGCAGGATGCGGTGGCGGCGGGGGAGGGTGCGATGGCGGCCCTGCTCGGCGTCGACCTGGAGCAGGCGCAGGGCATCTGCGCCGACGCAGCATTGCTGGTGCATGAGGACGGGACCGAGGAGCGCCAGGTGATCGAGCCGGCCAATGACAACGGCGGTGGCCAGGTGGTGATCTCGGGCCACCGTGCGGCGGTCGAGCGCGCCATCGACCTGGCGAAGGCCCGCGGCGTGCGCCGGGCGATGCTGCTGCCGGTGTCGGCGCCGTTCCACTGCGCGTTGATGGCCCCGGCCGCCGACGCGATGCGGGACGCTCTGGGCAACACCGCCCTGCGCCCGCCCGAGGTGCCCGTGGTG
>CAZZWN010000309.1:0-2675 GCA_964657765.1 uncultured Acetobacteraceae bacterium | reverse complement strand
GGGCTGGATGGCGCTGGCGGGCTGGCCGGCGCTGACTCCGTCTGCACGCTGGGCGTCGATGGGATCGCCGGCGCATGCGCAGGCGGCGGATTTTGCGCCCGCAAGGCCAGTGGCGCGGGAACTTCCGCGGCTGGCGCCATGCTCTGGGTCTTGGCGCCATGTCCGCCAATCACCTGATCATCGGCACCGGCCACTTGCATTCCGCCGACGTTCTCCGGCTTCACCCGGATGGGCCGGCTGTCGGCCTCGATCACCGGGATGGCCGAGCTATGGGTCCCAATCAGCGCCCAGCCCGCCATTCCCGCGAGCAGCAGCCCACCCAGTCCGGCCGCCGCACACAGCAAGTATTTCGTGCCCTGGTCCATACCGGGACGGCGTGCCCGATACGATGAGCGCGATGCGCCCGAACTGCCGATCGCGCTGGGAATTTGGATGTCGTTCGGCACGGCTCAGCGCATCTCCTCGACAGGTTCCACCCCCAGCACCGCCAGGCCGGAACGGATCACGGTCGCCGTCGCAGCGACCAAAGCCAGCCGGTCCATCGTCTCGGCGCGTCGGTCCGCTTGCAGGAACCTCAGCGCCGAGTCATCACGACCGCGGTTCCACAGCATATGAAAGTCACCTGCCAAGTCATAGAGAAAAAACGCGATTCGATGTGGTTCCTGTGCAGAAGCCGCGCTTTCTACCGTGCGCGGCCACGACGCCAGACGCCGTATCAGCGCCAACTCCGCGTCGTCCTGCAGGCTGTCCAGCGGAGCCTCGGCCAACGCATTGTGTTCGACGGCCGCGGCGCCATAGGTCTCCGTCGCCGCACGCAGCACCGAGCGGCAGCGGGCGTGGGCATACTGCACGTAGAACACCGGGTTCTCACGCGTCTGCGCCACAACGGCGTCGAGGTCGAAGTCCATCTGCGCGTCGGCCTTGCGCGTCAGCATGGTGAAGCGCACCGCGTCGCGCCCGACCTCGTCGATCAGGTCCGCGAGCGTCACGTAGGTGCCGGCGCGCTTCGACATGCGCACCGGCTCGCCGCCGCGAATCACGCGGACGATCTGGCACAAGACCACCTCCAGCCGCACCGCACGGTTGCCGGCTATGGCCTTCACCGCAGCCTTCATCCGCGACACGTAACCGCCGTGGTCCGCGCCCAGGACGTCGATCAGCAGCTCGGCGCCGCGGTCGATCTTGTCACCGTGGTAGGCGATGTCGTTGGCAAAATAGGTGTTCGACCCGTCCGACTTCCGCAGCGGCCGGTCGACGTCGTCGCCAAAATCGGTGGCGCGGAACAAGGTCTGCTCGCGCGGCTCCCAATCTTCGGGTGTCTTCCCCTTTGGCGGCTCCAACACCCCCTCATAGATCAGGCCCTGCGCCCGCAGTTGGTCGATCAACCGGTCGGGCGCGCCGGTTTCCAACAGCGCGCGCTCGGAGGTGAACACGTCGGGCTGCACGCCGAGTTGCGCCAGGTCCGCCCGGATCGAGGCCATCATCGCGGCGACCGTGAAGACGCGGACCCGATCGAACCAGAGCGCCGGGTCGGCCACGACGCCGCCTGGCCCGGCCAGCGTGTTGCCGTGCTCGGCCCGCAGCGCCTCGCCGACCGGAATGAGGTAGTCGCCCCGGTATTGCAGGCCGCCAGGCACTGCCGCGGCGAACTCGTCTTCCGTCAAATCAGTGCCGACGGCCTGCAGATAGCGCCAGTAGGCCGCCCAGGCCAGCGCCGCCACCTGCGCCCCGGCGTCGTTGATGTAATACTCCTTGGTCACCGCGAACCCGGCCTTGGCCAGCAGATTCGCCAGCGCATCGCCAACCACGGCGCCGCGGCAGTGCCCGATGTGCATGGGGCCGGTCGGATTGGCGGACACATACTCGATGTTGACCCGGCGGCCCTGCCCCGCGTCGCTCGCGCCGAAGGCCTCGCCCTCGCGCAATATCGCCGGCAACGTCGCACGCAGGCTCTCGGGACGCAGATGCAGGTTCACGAAGCCCGGCCCGGCCGGCTCGGCGCGCAGCACGTCGGCACCGTCAGCCAACGCCGCCGCCAGCGCCTGCGCAATGCGGGCGGGAGCCTGCCGGGCGGCCTTCGCGCTGACCATCGCTGCGTTGGTCGCCATGTCGCCATGCGTCGCCTCGCGCGCCGGGCTCACTTCGACCCGGGCGGCCACGTCGGCCGGCAGATCGGGTACAACCCTGTGCAGCGCGGCGACAACGGCAATGCGCACCCGGGCGTAGATGTTTTCTGGCACTAAAAAATCCTGCTAGCCGGTGATGAAGGGGTCGGTCAGGCGGCGATGCTCGTCCAAGGCGAAGCGGTCCGTCATGCCGGCAATATAGTCCGCAACCGTCAACGCAGCACGCGGGCCGTCCTTTTCGCCGGCGCGGGCACGCCAGCCATCGGGCAGGATGCTCGTATCCTCATGCAGCAGCGTGAACAGCGACTCCGTCACCCGGCGCGCTTTGTTGCTCATGCGGTTCACTTTCCAGTGCCTATACATGCGGGCGTATAAGAATTCCTTAACGGCGCGGTTCGCCTCTGCCATGGCCGGGCTGAATGCGATCACCGGCTTCTTGGCGCGGCGGATTGCCTCGGCGTCGGCAGGATCGAGCGCTGCGATCCGCCGCCGACTCTCCTCGGTCAAATCGGTGACGAAGCTGTTGATCACCCGGCGGATCGTCTCGTG
>CAZZWN010000308.1:0-2694 GCA_964657765.1 uncultured Acetobacteraceae bacterium | reverse complement strand
GAACTGTCGCTGCGGGCGGCCTAAGCGGTCGCTATGACGGCCGCCGTTTTGCACGCAAGCTGGTTCGATCGCCTGACCGCGGTGCGGGACCGGCTGTTGACCAGCCCGGGCTTCCGCCGATGGGCGGCAGCGTTCCCGGCGACGCGGCCCGTGGCGCGGCGGCGGGCGCAGGCGCTGTTCGATATCAGCGCCGGGTTCGTCTATTCGCAGGTGCTGCATGCCTGCGTGGAACTGGACGTGTTCGCCAGCCTGGCCGGCGGCCCCAAGACCGCGGCGGCGCTGGCGCTGCGTTGCAACCTGGCGGCAGACCCGATGGGGCGGCTGCTGGACGCCGCGTGCGGGTTGCGGCTGCTGTCGCGGCGGGCAGGTGGGCGCTACGGGCTCGGGCCGCTCGGGGCGGCCATGGTCAACAACCCGGCCGTGACCAACATGGTCAGCCACAACGCGCTGCTCTACGCCGATCTGCGTGACCCGGTGGCGCTGCTGCGCGGCCAGGTGGGCCAGACCGCACTGTCGCAATACTGGCCATATGCCGCGGGGCAGGAGGTCGGGGCCGGCGCGGCAGTCCCATACAGCGCCCTGATGGCCGCATCGCAGACGATGATCGCGCAGGAGGTGTTGGGCGCATACGATTTGCGCCGGCATCGCTGCTTGATGGATGTCGGCGGCGGCTCCGGCGCGTTCATCGCCGCCGCGCTGAAGCAGGCCCCGGGCTTGCGCGCGATCCTGTTCGATTTGCCGGCCGTCGCCAGCCAGGCGGCGGAGCGGTTCCGCAGCGATAGCCGGGTCCAAGCCATCGGCGGCAGCTTCTACGAGGGCGGGCTGCCGCAGGGCGCCGACATAGCGTCGCTGGTGCGGGTGCTGCACGACCACGACGACGACAAGGCCCGGCACTTGCTGTCTGCGGTGCATGACGCGCTGCCCTCCGGCGGAACGCTGCTGCTTGCGGAGCCGATGGCAGAGACTCCCGGGGCGGAGACGGTCGGCAGCTATTTCCTGTTCTACTTGCTCGCCATGGGCAGCGGCCGTCCACGGACCGCAGTCCAGCTGACGGCGATGCTGCATGACGCCGGATTCGCGTCCGTCCGCGCTGCCAAAACCAGCACGCCGATGGTCGCCCAGGTGCTTCTTGCGACGAAACTGTAAGTTTACATTGACACTTCTGCACGTCAGGGTAGCCTTACATCAGAAGAAATCATTGGGCACAGGAGGCGTCCGTCGATGAACACAATGGCTGTCGTCCTTTCCGAGCCTGAACACCTGGCGGTGCGCAGCATCGCCCTGACGGCGCCGACCGAAGCGGATGTCGTCGTCGGCATCGAGTTCAGCGGGATCAGCACGGGCACCGAGCGGTTGCTCTGGTCGGGCAAGATGCCGGCCTTTCCGGGCATGGGGTATCCGCTGGTTCCCGGTTACGAGTCGGTCGGCCGGGTGATTACGGCGGGCAGCGACTCGGGGCATACGGCCGGCAGCCGCGTCTTCGTTCCCGGGGCGAGTTGCTTCGGTGAAATCCGCGGCCTGTTCGGCGGGGCGGCCGCCCGCGTCGTCGTGCCGGGCAAGCGCGTGTTGGCGGTCGATGAGGACATGGGCGAGCAGGGGGTATTGCTGGCGCTCGCCGCCACCGCCCAGCACGCGGTCGTCATGGGTCGTGCGCCGCCGGACCTGATCGTCGGCCATGGCGTCGTCGGTCGGTTGATCGCGCGGCTGGCGGTGATCGCCGGCGGCTCGCCCGTGGTGTGGGAAACCAACCCGGTGCGCAGCGGCGGCGCCGAGGGCTACGAGGTGCGGAACCCGGCGGACGACGCCGGCACACGCTACCACACCATCTGCGACGCCAGCGGCGACGCCGGATTGCTCGATACGCTGGTGCAGCGCCTGATGCCCGGCGGCGAGATCGTGCTCGCCGGGTTCTATAACGAGCGGCTGTCGTTTTCCTTCCCGCCCGCCTTCATGCGGGAAGCCAGCTTCAAGATCGCGGCGCAATGGGCGCCCGCGGACCTCGCGGCCGTCCGCGCCTACGTGGTGTCCGGCCAGCTTTCCCTGGATGGCCTGATCACGCATCGCAGCGACGCGATGGACGCCCCGGCGGCATACCGCACGGCGTTCGAAGATGCCACCTGCCTCAAAATGGTCCTGGATTGGAGACATTGCGCATGAACGCGATCGTTAACGTCGATAAGCTGCGCGAAGAAGCTGCGATCGAACCGGATGCGCCCTCCACTGCACCGGTGACCAAGCAGACGCAGATCATCGCGATCTACGGCAAGGGCGGCAGCGGTAAGAGCTTCGCGCTCGCCAACCTGTCCTACATGATGGCGCAGCAGGGCAAGAAGGTGCTGCTCATCGGCTGCGACCCCAAGAGCGACACGACGTCGCTGCTGTTCGGCGGACGCAGCTGCCCCACCATCATTGAGACGTCGTCAAAGAAGAAGCTTGCCGGCGAGAAAGTCTCGATCGGCGACGTCTGCTTCAAGCGCGACGGCGTGTTCGCAATGGAGTTAGGCGGACCCGAAGTCGGCCGCGGATGCGGCGGGCGCGGCATCATCCATGGCTTCGAGCTTCTGGAGAAGCTGGGCTTCCACGAGTGGGGCTTCGACTACGTGCTGCTCGACTTCCTGGGTGACGTGGTGTGCGGCGGTTTCGGCCTGCCGATCGCGCGCGACATGTGCCAGAAGGTGATCGTCGTCGGCTCCA
>CAZZWN010000307.1:0-2738 GCA_964657765.1 uncultured Acetobacteraceae bacterium | reverse complement strand
CCGGGCTGCACGTCGGGGTTGCCGGCCTTGCCGATCGCGTGGACGCGGCCATCGAGGATCGCGACGTCGGCCTTGACGATGCCCCAATGATCGATGATCAGCGCGTTTGTGATGACCGTATCGACGGCGCCTTCGGCCTGCGACGCCTGCGATTGGCCCATGCCGTCGCGGATGACCTTGCCGCCGCCGAACTTCACTTCCTCGCCATAGGTGGTGAGGTCGCGTTCCACCTCGGCGAACAGGTCGGTGTCGGCCAGGCGGACGCGGTCGCCGGTGGTCGGGCCATACATGTCGGCATAGGCGCGGCGCGGAATGCGGGTCATAGCGGGCCCATGACGTCGCCGCGGAAACCCTGGATGATGCGGGCGCCGCGATAGGGGATCAGGGTTACCTCGCGCGTCTGCCCGGGCTCGAAGCGCACGGCGGTGCCGGCGGCGATGTCGAGCCGCTGGCCGCGGGCCTGGGTGCGGTCGAACTGCAGGGCCGCGTTGGTCTCGGCGAAATGGTAGTGGCTGCCGACCTGGATCGGGCGGTCGCCGGTGTTGGCGACAATCAGCGTCGTGCGGGGCAGCCCGGCGTTCAGCTCGATGTCGCCGTCACCGGTCAGGACCTCGCCGGGGATCATGGTTCCGCCTTTCAACGTATCGGCTCGTGGACAGTGACGAGCTTGGTGCCGTCGGGGAAGGTGGCTTCGACCTGGATATCGGCGATCATCTCGGCGATGCCTTCCATGACCTGGTCGCGGGTGAGCACGCCGGCGCCGGCCTCCATCAGATCGGCGACGCTGCGGCCATCGCGGGCGCCCTCGACCACGAAGTCGGAGATCAGCGCGATCGCCTCGGGATGGTTCAGCTTCACGCCGCGCTCCAGCCGGCGCCGGGCGACGTTGGCGGCCATGGCGATCAGCAGCTTGTCCTTCTCGCGCGGGGTCAGGTGCATATGGGATCCCTCAACAAAGCCAGACGCGTGGCAGCGGGCGCCCGGCGCGCAACACCGCCAATCCTGCCACGACGGCGGCGCGTAGGCACGCGCCATCTGGAGCAACGATGCGTGCAATGAGCATGCCGTTCCAGGCAGACGCCCCGGCGTCGTGTCCGGCCAGCGCCTGGCGCAGCGGGTCCAGCTTGGTTTCCGCATCGGGCGCCGCATGGATCAGCGTTGCGACGCCCCGCGCCGCGCCGCCCGTGGCCCGGTGGTCAAGCAGGGATTGCACGGGTCCGTCGAGCCGGATCGCGTCATGCAGCAGCAGGCGTCCATCGCGGCGCACCTGAATCAGGTCGCGCAGCCTGGCTTCGTGCACGGCCTCGCCCATCGCGGTGCGCCCAAATACGAGCTGTTCCACGCTCAGGAACCAGGCATCGCTGGCGAGGTCCACACTCAGCCGACGCTGCACGGCGCAGCGGTCGAACAGGATGCTCTCCTGCGGCAGCCACTCCAGCGCGCCGCCCGGCGCGACATGTACCGTCGTCGAAACCTGGGCCCGAGCGGTGCCGGGCAGGGCGCGATAGAAACGCTCCGCCGCCTGCGAGGCGACCGTCGCCTGCGTGCCCGGGCCGGCCGAGATCGTGGTGTCCAGGTGGTCGCCGCCGGCAACCCCGCCGGAACTATTCAGCGTGACTACACCGTTCCATGCGCCATGCTCGATACGCGGAAACCGTGCCTTCAGGCAGCCCTCCTGGCGCAGGCCGTCCAGCACGGTGGCGGCGTCGCGGCGCTTGAACGAAATGCGCAGCGTGCCCCGTGCACGCTGATGCGCGAACGACAGCGCATCCATCGGGCGTCCTACCCAATCAGCGCCTTGAGCTTGGCCCGTACCTCGAACAGTTCGCTGTGGCTGACCCGGCCCCTGCGCTCGGCCCGGCGTGCGCCCCAATCCTGGCTCTTGACCTGATCCGCCAGCACCACGCTCGCCGGACGCCCGGCGATCGCGACTTCGAACGGATAGCCCTTGATCCGCGTCGTCGTCGGACAGCAGACCATCATGCCGGTCCGGCCGTTATAGCTCGCCGGGCTGAGCACGACAGCCGGCCGGTGCCCCACCTGCTCATGGCCCGCTTGCGGATCGAATTGCAACCAGACGATGTCCCCGGCCTGCGGCACGTAGGCCGCAGCCATCACCAAGTCTCTCGGCCGACCAGCGGCCCCATCTCGATCGGCACATGCCGGTTATCGTCGGAAATCCCCGCGACCAGCATGGCGAGATCGTAGATCTCCTCCCGGATCGGCTCGATGACGATGCGGCCCGCCTCCTCACGCATCTCCACCGGCTGATCGAGCTGCAGCCGCGCAGCCTCCATTATGGCCGCTGGAATGCGGACCGAGGCGCTGTTGTCCCACTTCTTGACCACCATCCGCATGATATCCTCCCCAGCGATATGTGGGTAAAACGTATCTACGTTGTCGATCAAGCTTTCACTATACCGAAAGCCGCCGCCGCACCTCGGCCTCGTCGAGCGTGCCGGGCGCGCCGCTCAGCACGATGTCGCCGCGGTCCATTACCGCCAGCGTGTCCGCAAGCTCCCGCGCAAAATCATAGTACTGCTCGACCAGCAGGATCGCCATCGTGCCGCGGCTGCGCAGCAACGAAATAACCCGGCCGATGTCCTTGATGATGCTGGGCTGGATACCCTCCGTCGGCTCATCGAGCACCAGCAAACGCGGATGCATCACCAACGCGCGGGCAATGGCGAGCTGCTGCTGCTGGCCGCCCGACAAGTCGCCGCCGCGCCGGCGCAGCA
>CAZZWN010000306.1:0-2761 GCA_964657765.1 uncultured Acetobacteraceae bacterium | reverse complement strand
ACCAGGTCGCGCACGATGCTGTCCACGTCGCGGCCGACATAGCCGACCTCGGTGAACTTGGTCGCCTCGACCTTGATGAACGGCGCCTGCGCGAGCTTTGCAAGGCGTCGCGCGATCTCCGTCTTGCCGCAGCCGGTCGGCCCGATCATCAGGATGTTCTTCGGCACCACCTCGTCGCGGATGCCCTCCGGCAGCTGCTGCCGGCGCCAGCGGTTGCGAAGCGCGATCGCGACGGCGCGCTTGGCGTCCTGCTGGCCGACGATGAAGCGGTCGAGCTCGCCCACGATCTCACGCGGGGAGTAGGTCGGAACATCCATCACAGGGTCTCCACGATCACGGAGTAGTTGGTGTAGACGCAGATGTCGCCGGCAATGCGCATGGAGCGCCGAGCGATCTCCTCCGCCTCCAGCCCGTCGACGGTCAGCAAGGCCCGGGCGGCGGCGAGCGCGTAGTTGCCGCCGGAGCCGATCGCGATGACGCCGTCCTCCGGCTCCAGCACGTCGCCGTTGCCGGTCAGGGTGTAGCTGTGCACGTCGTCGGCGACGGCCATCATGGCCTCGAGCCGGCGCAGGTAGCGGTCGGTGCGCCAGTCCTTCGCCAATTCGACGCAGGCGCGCTCGAGCTGGGCCGGGAAGCGCTCCAGCTTGGCCTCCAGCCGTTCGAGCAAGGTGAACGCGTCCGCCGTCGCGCCGGCGAACCCGGCCAGCACGCTGCCGCCGTTGCCGATGCGGCGGACCTTGCGGGCGTTGCCCTTGATGACGGTCTGGCCGAGCGTGACCTGGCCGTCGCCGGCCATGGCCACGCGGCCGTTGCGGCGCACGCACAGGATGGTGGTCCCGTGCCAGCCGACGGGATCGTAGGGGGATGATGTCTGCATGATGACGCCAAAATGGGGTCAGCGGCCGGTGTGCACAAGATATAGGCAAATGGCCGGGTTGTCTCGCGGTGGCAGTGCCCACGACAGTTTCCCTGGGGCGCACTTTGCGGTATCAGCCGCGCATGGCCAGAACCGCCGAGATCACCCGCACCACCTCCGAAACCGCGATCACCGTCCGCCTCACGCTCGAAGGCAGCGGAAATAGCGAGATCGGCACCGGGATCGGTTTTCTCGACCATATGCTGACCG
Source organism: uncultured Acetobacteraceae bacterium (assembly GCA_964657765.1). Taxonomy (GTDB): domain Bacteria; phylum Pseudomonadota; class Alphaproteobacteria; order Acetobacterales; family Acetobacteraceae; genus CAHJXG01. The sequence continues at coordinate 1,635 of CAZZWN010000306.1, read as the reverse complement.
CGTTCGCGCGCCACGCTCTGGTCGACCTAGTGGTGCAGGCGCAGGGCGACCTGCATATCGACTTCCACCACACGACGGAGGACGTCGGCATCGTGCTCGGGCAGGCGCTGGCGCAGGCGGTGGGCGACAAGCGCGGCATCCGGCGCTATGGCAGCGCCGTCGTGCCGATGGACGAGGCGCTGGTCGACGCGGCACTGGACCTTTCGGGCCGGCCCTTCCTCGCCTGGTCCGTCGCATTCGAGCGCGATAAGATCGGCGAAATGGACACCGAGCTGTTCGAGGAGTTCTTCCGTGCGCTGGCGATGAACGCGCTCATGACGCTGCATGTCACCCAGCGCGCCGGCCGCAATGCGCACCATGTCGCCGAGGCGTGCTTCAAGGCCGTCGCCCGCGCCGTGCGCACCGCCACCGAGACCGACCCGCGCGCGCCCGGCGCCATCCCGTCGACCAAGGGCGCGCTATGAGAAGCTACACCGCGCATATCAAGCCGGACTGCCCGCCGATCCTGTTGCCCGACGGCTGGAGCTGGGGCGCCGCCGTCTTCGGGCCGCTCTGGCTGTTGATCCACCGGGCCTGGATCCCTGCCCTGATGCTCGCGGCCGTCGTCGCGCTGGTCCAGATGCTGGCACCGCCGGCGCTGGCGCTGGTGATCGGCTTGGGCCTCGGCGTGCTGTCTGGCCTGCTGGGGCAGGACGCGGTGCGTTGGTCGCTGGAGCGGCGCAGCTACCTGCTTTCCCATGTGCTGGTCGCGCGGGATGAGGAAAGCGCGCTGGCCCGGCTGCTGCAGTCCCGCACCGACCTGAATGCTACGATGATCGGCGAGATCGGATGATGCGCGTCGCCGTCGTGGACTACGGCAGCGGCAATCTTGCCTCCGCAAGCCGGGCGCTGACGGTCGCGGCGGAGCGGGCGGGGCTTGATGCGGCGGTCGAGATCACGCGCGATCCGGACCGGGTGGCGGCGGCGGACCGCGTGGTGCTGCCGGGCCAGGGCGCGTTCGCGGACTGCGCGGCGGGGCTGGCTGCGGTGCCGGGCATGCGGGAGGCGATCGAGCGCAGCGCCGGCGCCGGACGTCCGTTCCTCGGCATCTGCGTCGGCATGCAGTTGATGGCGGAGCGCGGCCTGGAGCATGCGACGACGCCGGGCTTCGGCTGGATCGACGGCGATATCGCGGCGATGGACCCGCCGGGACTGCGCCTGCCGCAGATGGGCTGGAACGGCCTCGATTTCGTGCCCGGCGCGCACCCGTTGCTGGACGGGCTGCGGCCCGGCGACCACGCCTACTTCGTGCACAGCTACGCGCTGCGCGGCGGTGCGGCTGGCGACCTGCTGGCGACCACGGATTACGGCGGCGCAGTTCCGGCCTTCGTCGCCCGCGGCAACCGGGCCGGCACGCAGTTCCACGTCGAGAAAAGCCAGGCAGTCGGCCTGCGTATCCTGGCGAATTTCCTGCGCTGGGCCCCGTAGCTTTGAACGAGCTTTGATCGAATGGTCGACGTCATGACACCCGATTTGCTGGTCGAACGCGCCAGCGAGATGCCCGACGACGACCTGCACGCGCTCTGTGAGGCCGCCGACGCGGCCATCCTCGACGGCGGCGGCTTCGGCTGGGTCAAGTCGCCGGGCCGCCTGGCG
>CAZZWN010000305.1:0-2859 GCA_964657765.1 uncultured Acetobacteraceae bacterium | reverse complement strand
TGCACGGGGGCACGATGAACAATCGAATTTCCTACACGATGTATCAGTCGTTCCAGAAGCTCGGCTTTTCCGTCATGCGGTTCAACTTTCGCGGCGTGGGCCGGAGCCAGGGCAAGTACGACGGCGGGTTTGGCGAGATCAGCGATGCCGCCGCGGCGCTCGACTGGATGCAGATGGTCAATCCGAACTCGGCCGGGCTGTGGATCAGCGGCTACTCGTTCGGCGCCTTCGTGGGCATGCAGCTTTTGATGCGCCGACCGGAAATCTCCGGCTGGGTCAGCGTCGCGACGCCGGCCAGCCACTATGATTTCGGCTTCCTGGCCCCCTGCCCCTGCGGCGGGCTCATGCTGCATGGCGATAGCGACGAGTTGGTCCCCGAGTCCTCGGTGCGGAAGCTGGTGGACAAGCTGAACACACAGAAGAACGTTCAGGTCGACTACCGCGTCTATCCGGGCGCCGACCATGTGTTCGCGACCCATGCGGCGCATGTCGGGCTGGCGATCGAGGAGCATGTCGGCCAGATCCTGGCCCGCAAGGCGTTGGCGCTCGCGGCTGATTAGCCTTTCGCCGATAGCCAAATACCCGTCATCGCGAGGAGCGCTTGCGACGTGGCGATCCAGGGCCGCCGACCTTGCCCTGGATTGCCGCGCCAAAGCCGGCTCGCAACGACGAGGATCAGGCCATCGCTGCGTTCCGGCGAACGACTGCTTCCGAGTCGCCGCCTAGGACCTGATACTCCGTCTCATTGCCGCTCCGGCGAAATTCGATATCAAACGTCTTCGCGCCGACCCGTAAGTCGCACAATTTCAGCTGCGGCAGCCAGTCGGGGAGGACCGGGTCGATGCGCAGCACGCCGGCCGGCGCATCGAGCTCGAGCCCCAGCATCGCCTGGACCAACGCAAACACCGATCCCGCCGCCCAGGCCTGCGGCACATTCGCGCCAAGGTATTGCACGGGAAAGCTGGTGCCGTCGCGCTGCACCCCCGAGTACAGCTCCGGCAACTGCCGCAACATGAAAAATCCGGCCGCGCGACTGATGTCGTGCGCCACCGCGTTCGCCTCGGCGTGGTAGCCATAGCGCTTGAAACCTAGTGCGATCAAGCTGTTGTCGTGCGGCCAGACCGAGCCGTTCTGGTAGGAATACGGGTTATACGAAGGGTTGTCCGACGTGAGCGTCCGAATGCCCCAGCCGCTCCACATATCCGGCTGCATAAGCCGGGCGACGACTCTGCCGGCACGCTCCGGCGGCACGATGCCGGACCACAGCAGATGCCCGGCGTTCGACGCCACGGTCCAGACCGGACGCTTGTTGCCATCGAGGCAAAAGGCATAGAAGCCGCCCGCCTCGTCCCAGAACACCTCGTTGAACCGCTTATACAACGCGGCCGCCTTCGCACTCAGGGCAGCGGCCCGGCTGTTGTCCCCCAGCGCGTCAAAGATCTCCGCCATGCCAAGCCAGGCGGCATAGACGTAACCCTGCAGCTCGCACAGCGCTTTCGGCCCGCGCACCTGGCTGCCATCCGGGTTCACGACCGCCTCGCCGGAGTCCTTCCAGCCGACGTTCTCGTAGCCCTGGCCAGACCGGGTGCCGTATTCCTGGAAACCGTCGCGGTCGCGGTCGCCATAGGCGTCGATCCAGGACAGGCAGCCCTCGGCCGTCGCAATATGGCGCCGCACCAGATCAAGGTCTCCGGTCGCCCGCCACGCCGCATGCAGGGTCACGAGATACAGCGGCGTCGCGTCCGCGGTGCCGTAATACGGCGTATGCGGGATCAGATGCAGCGCCGCCAGCTCGCCGCGGCGCAACTCGTGCAGGATCTTGCCGGGCTCGGCATCCCTGTAGTCGTCGCGCGTGGTCGCCTGCCACTCGCCCAGGATCTCGAGCGCCGCACGGGCGAAGGCCGGGTCGAGGATCGCGGTCTGCAATGCGACGATCAGCGTATCGCGGCCGAACAGCGCCACGAACCACGGCAGGCCCGCCGCCGTGATGAACTCCGTGCCGCTGTTGCCCGGCACCGGCAGGCGTAAAGCGGCGATGTCCTCAACCGCCTGGTCGAACAGCCGCTCGAACTCGTGGGTGCCGCTTTGCAGCTTCAGTATGCCGGCCTGCCAGCTCGCCAGCGCATCCGACTGCTGCCCGGCCGAGTTCAGCCGGCACTCGGCCGGCGCCGGGTAGACACGGGCGCCGTCCGTCAGCTCATAGAGCAGCGCCCCGTCCCAGGTCTGGCCGGGCTGCAGCTCGACGGCAAAGCTGATCCGGCCATTGGCATAGACCGCCGGCATGGCCGCCTTCGCCGTGACCACCACCTGCCGGAAGAACTCGCCGTTGCGATAGCCGGTGGTCAGCGTCTGCGTCTCGTCCACCCAGGCGCTGCTGATACGCCCGCGGCGGACGATGCGGCCGGACTTCACCTCGAAGATGTCGGCGAAATCGCTGCGGATCGCGATCTCAAGGTTAAACCGGACCGAGGCACGGCCGAAGTTGGTGATGGCGTAGGTCTCGTGCATGCCGCCGTCGATCATGCGGCTAAGCACCAGGCTGAGTGTCCGCGCCGGCACGTCGCCGCCCTCGCTGGGGAAGGCGCGGTTGGTCAGGAACATGCGTGCGGCGTAGTAGGCGGGCGCGCCGCTGTTCAGCAGCTCCCAGACCTGTCCGTTGGCATAGAGCGCGTAGGCGCTGACCAGGCGCGTGTCGTAGAAATACAGCCCCTTATCGGTCGGCCATGACATTTGGCCGTCCGGTTCGGAGATGAGGACTGTGTGCCCCTGGTGGATTGCAAGCTGGGCTGGGCCGACCTTGATCTCCAGGGGCATGCAGGATCAGGCCGGCTCGAAGGTCAGCGAGACGCCGTTCATGCA
>CAZZWN010000304.1:0-2948 GCA_964657765.1 uncultured Acetobacteraceae bacterium | reverse complement strand
CTGTATGGCCTGCTGTATCGGGAGATCACGGCGTCCAGCCTGGTGAAAATCGATGTGGAGGGGAGCATCATCGCCTCGCCGGACACCGATTACGGGATCAACCAGGCCGGCTACGTGATCCACGGCGCGATCCACACGGCGCGGGCGGACGTGGCCGCCGTGATCCATACCCACACCCGGGCCGGCATGGCCGTGTCGGCGATGCGATGCGGCCTGCTGCCGCTGAACCAGACCGCGATCCGCTTCTTCAACCGCATCGGCTACCATGGCTACGAAGGCCCGGCGATCGACCTGGCGGAGCGGGAGCGCCTGGTGCAGGACCTGGGGCCGCATGACGCGATGATCATGAAGTCCCATGGCTTGCTGACCTGCGGCGCCACGCTTCAGCAAGCGTTCAACACGATGTATCAGCTCGAGCTGTCATGCCGCGCCCAGGTGGACGCGATGGCGGCCCGCACCGAGCTTGATACCCCGCCGGACGACATCCTGGAAGCAACCGCCAAGCTGTACGAACCCGGCGTCCGCCGCCCGTTCGGCGTGCTGGAGTGGCCCGCCATGATCCGCCTGCTGGAGGCGGAGAGCAAGGTTTCACCTTACCCGCACTACGCGTCCTAGCGCCTCAAGTAGGGTTCGCCTAAGCCGCGTCGCCGTGTAGCTTGCCAGGACGAACAGGCATGGCTACTGTGCCGCGACCGCCTTTGCGAGGTCGATTTCGTTCAACTGGATCGGCTGCTGCTTCAACAGACCCTCGACATACGCCTTGATGGCGGCTTGCTGACGGGCCTGGCGCAGTGCGACGACGATCTGGTCGTGCACATCGGCGACCGGGGCGGGGGCAGGCGGCCGGACGCCCGACAGCTTGATCACGTGCCAGCCTGCGGGGCTGCGAACCGGGTCGGACACCGCGCCGTCGGGCAGCGCCATCACGGTTTCCTTGACGCCCGGGACCAGTTGGTCTTCCCGCACCCAGCCGACCAAGCCCTGCGGGGATTTCTTCGCCAATTCGTTGAAATCCGCCTTCGGCTTCACCGCCTGGGCGCGCAGGTCGATCGCGCGCCGGTGCGCTTCCTCATCGGCGTCGCGTGACGCACCTTGCGCCACCGGCACGAATAGCTGCGCCAGGTTGTATTGCTTCGGCAGCAGGAAGCGTTGCTTGTTGGCGTCGTATGTCGCCATGACGTCGCCCTCGGTCGGAAAGCCGGGTTCCACCGGCGCCTGTGCGGCCAGGAAGCTCTGAACCAGAACCGCGTCGCGCGCGTCGTTCATGCGTTGCACGACGTCCGGCCGCTGGTCGAAGCCCTTGGCCCGCGCGTCGGCGGCCAGCCCGGCCTGCAACAGCCGGTCCCGCACGAAGTTGGCGAGCGCGGCAGGGTTGGACATCAGCTGGGCCCGCAGCGCCGGGTCGGCACGGGACACGGCGTCCCGCACGTCGGCCGCCGTCAGGCTGACCGGGCCGCGCTGTGCGATCACACCCGCCTGTGGCGCCGCCGGCGGGTCGGTGGCGGCGGCTATCAACACGGCGGCGGCCAGCAGCAAAGCGTGGCAGCCCGCCGTGAAGCGGTATTGAGTGCAGTTCAGCATAGGCGCCTCCCGATCCAACCGTTGTCTATCTGGATCGTCCGGACGGCGAAAGCCGCGGTTGCTGGACGCTTGGGCGTGTGTGTGGCGCGGGTCACGCCGGTACGGGGACGGCCGCTCTAGGCTGCGACGTCTGAAATCCCGACTCCCAGGACAGGTTTTAGACTGATGTTGTTGCCGCGCCACACTCGATGCAGTAAACGTTCGCTTAAAGAAATAGGAGCAATGACGTGAAGCCATACTTCGTCATCGCCGCAGCGTTGATCGTATTGCCATTCGCCGCGAGCGCGCAGTCCGGCTGGAGTCCCAGCTCGGACGATCTCGTGAATATGCTGAAGCCGAAGGCCAGTGGGCCGACCCGTGGCATCCGCGCGCTTGGCGCCCTGCCGGCAGAGCCGGCTGCCACGCCCGTGGCGGCCCACGCGGCGCCTGCCCCGGCCGTGCGGGACCATGCCGCGCGCCCACAGGCCGCGGCGGAACCAGCGGCCGATCTGGCGTCCGTTCCGCTGCACGTCGAATTCCCGAGCGGGTCCGACAAGCTGACGCCGGGTGCGATGAAGACGCTGGATGAGTTGGGCAAGGCGTTGTCCAACCCGGCGCTCGCCAGCTACCGCTTCCGCATCGAGGGCCATACCGACGCGGTCGGCACCCCCGAGACGAACGAAGCGCTGTCGGCGCGGCGGGCCGCGGCCGTCGCCAGCTACATCGAGAGCCGTTACGGCATCGACCAGGCGCGCATCACCACCGCCGGCATGGGCTACAGCCAGATGCTGGTGCCCACCGCCGTCGGCGTCGCAGAGCCCCGGAACCGCCGCGTCCAGATCGTCAACGTCGGCAGCTAGAGCTTTTTGTTGAGGCGAGCATCTTTATCCGATCAGATAGCAAGATGATCAGGTGATGCTCTAGTCGCGAGGGAAAGCCCGCTCCTCGTGGCGTCTGCGGAAAGCGGATCGCAGGTGGCGGGCTCCATCACAGCCCAGCGGAGACCTTCGCCGTCGGATGGCTGACGCCGGCTTGGCCGATCAGGGCGAATGGCGCCCAGTAGAACGGGTGAGCGAATTCGGGCGGAAGCGACGCGCCGGCCCGGTCCAGCACCTCCAGCTGCGTCTCGTGCAGCGCCCCGGCGACGTCGGTGCCGGGTTCGGCCCGCAACCGGCGCAGCGTGTCGGCCACCCAGGCCGCCTGGCGGCCGACCAGGCAGCGGTCGCCATGCACCGGCAGCATGATCACGCAGGGATCGACGCGGGGAAAATGCTCCGCCTTGCAGTTGGGGCACAGGCGCTTCCAGCCGCCGTCGATGCCGTCCGAGCCGTGGCCGCAGACCGAGCAGAACCGGTGCCGTCGCCGCCATTCGAACAGGCTGCGCGACG
>CAZZWN010000303.1:0-3023 GCA_964657765.1 uncultured Acetobacteraceae bacterium | reverse complement strand
TATGTTCGCCAAATTCGATGCCTACGTGCCGCGCCCCGAGCCAATCGACTACGCCTTTGGCGGCTACCACGTGAAGCTCGACCGCGTGGAATGGCGCGTCATCCCTGACGCCGCCACCGCGGTCAGCGCGCTGACCGCCGGGGAGGTGGACTGGGTGGAAACCCCGCTCCCCGATCTGCTGCCTGTGCTGCGCGCCGCATCCGGCGTGAAGGTCGAGCGCCTCGACAGCTACGGCATCATGCCGGTTTTGCGGCCGAACTTCCTGACCGGCCCCACCACGAACGTCGCCGTGCGCCGCGCCATGGTCGCAGCCCTGAGCCAGACGGAAGTCATGACCGCGGTGATGGGCGACGACCATGCCGGCTGGACCGCCCCTGTCGGCTTCTTTGCCCCAGGCTCCGAATCGGCCAATGAGGCCGGCATGGAGGCGGTGCGCAGTCGCCCCTCCCCGGCCGCGATCAAGGCGATGCTGAAGGAAGGCGGCTACGACGGCGAACGCATCGTCCTGATGAACCCGAGCGACCTGCCCGCCTACAGCGCGCCGTGCCTGGTCGCCGAGGCCGCGTTCCGCAACGCCGGCCTGAATATCGACATGCAGACCACCGACTGGGGCACCGTCACGCAGCGCCGCGCCAGCAAGGAAGCGCTGGACAAAGGCGGTTGGTCCGTCTTCCCGTCCGGCTTCCCGGCGGTCGATTTCACCAACCCCGTGCTCGGCCCCGGTCTGCGCACCAACGGCAAGGAGGCCTGGTTCGGCTGGCCCACCGACGCCAAGATGGAGCAGCTTCGCGAGGCCTGGGTGGACAGCAGCGACGAAGCCGAACGCAAGACTCTCGCGCAGGACTTCCAGCGCCGCGCGTTCGAGTTCGTGCCCTACGTGCCGCTTGGGCAATATGTGCAGGCGACGGCCTGGCGCACGAACGTCACCGGCTTGGTGCGCGGGCCGGTTCCGGTGTTCTGGAACGTCGACAAGGCATAAGGTTGATCGGGGTCAGTCCCGTCGTGGCTGGCCCATGATCATCAACCCCACGGCGAGTGTCCCGAGCGCGGCGAGGCTCGCCGTGACGCCGCGGTGTTTGCTGGCCCAGAGCTGCGCGCTGGTGGATAGCGATTCCGCGTCGAACGCCCCGTGTTCCGGCCCCTCGCGGGTGGATGGTGCAAACACGTTCTCGTCGCGTGCCGCTGCGACACCTTTGTTGGAGGAGCTTTGCAGCTTGGGGCCGAACGCCCCGATCAGCCGGTCGGTCAAGGACGGCGCAAGGCCGTTCAACAGGGCGAGCGCCACGGTCTGCCCGCCGACCAGCTGATCCCGGCGGCGCTGCGTGGCGGCGAGGTAGATTGCCTCGGCGATTAGCTCGGGCTGGTAGACCGGCGGCGGCGGACGCGGCACGCCGTCAATGCGGGACAGCGCATGGCTGTAGAACGGCGTGTTGACCGCCGGCGGATAGACGGTGCCAACGTGAACGTTGCTTCCCTCGTTGACGAGTTCGGCGCGAACCGCCTCGGCAAAGCCGCGCATCGCCCATTTCGCCCCCGAATACGCCGACTGCAGCGGCGTGCCGCGCAAGCCAATCGCAGAACACACGTTGATGATGCTGCCCACGTTGCGCGGACGCATCAGCTCCAGCGCCACGCGCGTCCCGTTGACGCAGCCGAAGTAATCGACTTCGGTGACCCGGCGAAACTCGGCATCCGTCATGTCCATGAACCGAGCGAATGCGCCGACGGCCGCATTATTGACCCAGACGCCGACCGGGCCGAGTTCCGCCGTGGCCTCAGCCGCGGCCGCTTGCAGCGCCTGCGCATCCGATACGTCGGCCTGGAACACGGCGACCGTCGCGCCCTTGCTGGCCAGGTCGGCGCGGGCTGCCTCCAGCGCCTCGGCACCGCGGGCCACCAGCGCGACGCGCCAGCCGTGCCTGGCGAAATACCGCGCCGTACTGCGGCCGATGCCGGAGGACCCGCCGGTGATGACGGCGACCCGGCTCTCATTGGATGTGTGCATGAGCACGACCTGTGGCTTGCAGCGGAGAAATCTACCTGCGGTTACGGCAGATTGAACGGCGCCCAATCGCCAAGGCACCGGGCGAGCCAGTCGCGAACACCCTGCGGCGTGCCGAAGACGGTGGGTACGAACAGGCCGGCCCCGCCGAGCTGTCGCGCCACCGCCATGCCGTCCTCGTCGGTCACGTCATCGCCGATGAACACTGGAAGCCGTCCTTGGAAATCCGGCAACGCCATCACGGCGGCAACAGCGCGGCCCTTGTCGGCGCCCTTGGGGCGCACTTCCCAGGCCAAGTGTGCGGGCAACAACTGGAATTCTTCGGTGACGCAGCTTTCCAGCAGCGACTTGACGGCTGGTCCGGCCTCGGCCGCGAGCCGGTAGTGCACGGCAAACCCGCGCGCCTTGCGCTCTACCAAAACGCCAGGATGGCGGGCTGCCAGCCGCTCGGCCTGTGCCAGCCAATCCAAGGGAGCCGATGGCAGGTCTGGCCGCAGCAGCGCGGCACCCGGCGAGGGCCGCAAGGCGCCGCCATGCTCACCCGCGACGGCCGGGATCAGGCCGGGCAGCAAGGCGTCGATCTGCTCGACAGGGCGGCCCGTGATCACCGCCAGCGCACCGTGCATCTCTGCGCGCAGCCGTTCGAGCGTGGCCGGCAGGCCTGGGGGAATGACGACCGCATCCGGAGTGGGGGCAAAGTCCAGCAGCGTTCCGTCCAGGTCGAGCAGCAGCGCGGTCCGGCCAAAAGGCGGAAGCATCAGCGGCAACCGACGATGCGAACGTCGTAGATCGGGTGTTCCATCATCGAGACGGCGGGTTCGTTGGCGAACATCCAGCCATGGAAGCCCGGTGCGCCGCGCCGGCTGTCGATGATGTCGAGGTAGGCTGCGGCATCCTGCGCCTGGTCCGGCGGCCGGACGTCGCAGGCCCGCAGCGTGATCGACAGCGACACGTTATCCGCCGACTGCCCGACCTTCAGCGTCAGCGGTGTCGCCCTTGCGTTGACCTTGTCGAGCACCTG
>CAZZWN010000302.1:0-3194 GCA_964657765.1 uncultured Acetobacteraceae bacterium | reverse complement strand
GAAACGGCCTCAGGCGCACACACTACGACCATGATCCGAGTTGTGCACCAACGCCTGAGCCAAACGCATCGGATAATCCCAGCGAGCGTGAGCCGGTTCAGGCCGACAAAGTCGCGCCCGAACGCGGATGAGTGCGAGCCGCTACACCTAGCGGCGTTTTTCTGCAGGCGTTCAATGCGGAAGACCAAATTGCAGCGGGATCCCGGTTCGGCGCGGATTAACAACACACCCGACCACTGTGACGGCCACCGCCGTCACTGCGGCAGCGGATGCGACGCTGAGGCCGCCTGCCCACTTACGAAGCCTGTCCAGGCGGCCGCGGTTGCCGACTTGGCAAGGACGCCGGAAAAGCGCCAAGCGCCGTCGCCGGCGTTATAGTCCCAGATGATGACGTGATCCACCGTGCCGCCTTTTGCGACGAACGCTGTTAGCCGTTCACTCAGGTAGGCCGGGAACGCCGGATCGTTGGCGGGCCCGGTCTTGATGTCGTCGCCCCCAACCCCCGTCTCGCAGACCGCGAATGGCTTGTTGTGCGCAGCGGCGAAATCCAGCGCCTGCACCAGGCCCCAGCCGCCGCCCACCGCGCTCCACTGCGTCGCGCCGGGGTAGTCCCAGAAGTGCGTTCGGTTCGCGTCGCTACGCGCCCAAGTCATTAAGTCCGGCGCGTCGGACTTGCCCGACCAGTCATGCAGGCCGTGCGGATACAGCGAGCTGTAAAGGTCGGAGGCGATGACGTCCACGTAATGGTCGCCAGGGTACGCATCCGGCATGCTGTGCGCCGCCCAGTTAATGTCGGCCGGGTTCCAGACGACAAGCGTCTTTACGCCAGGCACGGCGTGCATCACGTCCGCGACGTGGGCGAACGCCTGCCGCCAGAGTTCGAGCGTGGCCGCGTCGTTGCCGAAGTTGTCCGGCATGAAGTTGCCGTCGAACTCGTAGGAGATGCGGAACCGCAGCTCGTGGAAGCCGGCGTCTCGCCATTTGCCCACCACATCCCGGTAGACCTTGTCGTGCTTGCCCGCGATCACCTCATGGAACGCGTCGGCCTGCCGGTTCCAGTATGCATTGGTGGAGAGCTTAATGCCGATGACCGGCTTGAGGCCTTTCGCCCGGCCGGATTGCATCCAGGACCACGCGGTCCAGCCGGCGTTGCTGGGCCATTGCTCCCAATCCTGCCCGTAGTCCACGAACGCGTCGAAGAACGCCGGCTGACGGCGCAACTGGTTGACCGAGGCATCCCAGTCCGCCTGGAACTTGGCCATCTCGGCTGGGTTGTTGCCGTTTGGGTTGCCGACGTATAGGCCATAGGGGAACAGCGCGGCGGCGTAGGCGGGCCGACCGCACAGCAGCAAGGCGGCAACCAGGACGAGACGACGAACCATCGCGTGGACTCCAGTTCGGAGACGATTGACTCCGAGGACCGGACTCGAAGACGCTGACGGTAAAGCACGGCTGATGGTTCCCGCGATAGACACCGGATCGATGGCGATCCGGCAGTCATGGATGCGCCAGCCCCACAGATGACAAAGAACGGTGCCTTGTTCCTGCGCTGAGAGCAGCAGATCGAGGATCTCTGGACCGTCAGGGACAAACCGTATGAGAGATGGCCCTCTAAAAATGCACTGCACGCTCAAAGGAAGTTCTTGCCCGCGTGATCCTCGAACAGCTTCTCGCTCCGCACGTAGCCGGACAGCACTTGGATCGAATTGTGGCGGGACTGCGCCGGCATCTGGAACACCGACGCCCCGGAGCGTGCGGCCGCGGTCAGGAAGCCGGCGCGCAGGCTGTGGCCGCCGAACAGCGTGGGATCCAGGCCCGCCGCGGCGACGCGCCGCTGCACGACGCGGGCGACGGCGCGGTCGTTCATCGGGTCGCCGGTGACCGTCTTGCCGTCGTTGCTGATCCGCCGGAACAGCCAGCCGTCCTCGACTCCCGCGCGTGCCAACCAGTCCTCGAGGTGCAGCACCGGCTTGACGCGACGGCCTTCGGGCACGGCAATCTCGACCCCCTTGCCTTCCTGGTCGCCCTTGGAGCAGACGATGGTGACGCGCATCCCCTCGGGCACGCGACGAATGTCGGCGAGGCGCAGCGCAACCAGCTCGGACCGGCGCAGGCAGGATGCCATCCCGAACGCGAACAGCGCCCGGTCGCGGACCTCGCGCAGGCCCTGCCCGCGGATGGCGCGCCGCGTCGAGCAGATTGCGACCGCCGGTGCGGGCCTACGCAGCCTCAAAGAGGGCATCGACACCGCAGCGCCGGAAGGCCGGGTGGCTCTGGGCATGATCGGCAGCCTGATCGGTCTGGCTCCGGGCACCATGCGCGACCAGGGCAGAGTCCGGCCTGCTGTCCAGCCGACCGGCGGCCGCAAGGCCGGGCGTCGGCCGAAGCTGAGCGAGCAGCAGCGGGCTGTGATCGTGCAAGCGGTGCTCTCGAAGCGCGAGACGGGTGTCACGATGGCGCGGCGATATAGGGTCAGCGAGGCGACGGTGAGCCGGGTGGTGGCAGCCTATCGGGCCGTGGGCGACGCGGCCGCGGGCAGCAAGGCTATTCTCGAAGCGACCAGCCAGGGTGAGCGGATAGCCGGCGTGCTGCCCCTCTCGGCCTTGGACGAACGCCTCGCCATCGTGGGCACCTCAGGGTCGGGCAAGACCTACGCCGCCAAGGGCCTGGTCGAGCGGCTGATCTGTCAGGGCGCCCGGGTCTGCGTCGTGGACCCGCTCGGGGTGTGGTGGGGCTTGCGCGTCGGACCCGACGGCGGCGCGTCCCCCCTCCCCTGCCCCGTCGTGGTGTTCGGCGGCTTGCACGCCGACGTGGCGCTGGACGCGGGCATGGGCGCCGCCCTCGGCCAGCTGATCGGCACGCACCAGATCGCCTGCGTGCTGGACGTCTCCGACCTGGGCAGCGCCTCGGTCCGGCGCGGGTTCATGACGGCGTTCACCGAGGCGCTGTTTGCGGCCAACACGGAGCCGCTGCACCTGGTGCTGGACGAGGCCGACCTGTGGGCGCCGCAGCGGGCGCAGCCGGACGGCGACGACCTGCTGCAGCGCGTCGAGGAGATCGTCCGCCGCGGGCGGGTGCGCGGCTTCGTGCCGTGGCTGATCACCCAGCGCCCCGCGGTGCTGCACAAGGACGTGCTGAGCCAGGCCGACATCCTGCTGTCGATGAAGCTCACCTCGAGCCAGGACCGCGAGGCG
>CAZZWN010000301.1:0-3220 GCA_964657765.1 uncultured Acetobacteraceae bacterium | reverse complement strand
CGCCGACTGGATGGCGCGCAACATGGAGTGGCGGGTCGAGACGCTGGTGCCGATCCATAACCGCACCGTCCATGCGCAGGTGCTGGACCAGATCATGGTGGTGAATTTGCGGGACACGCTGCAGTCCTGGGAGCTGGGGGCGGATGGCACTTGGCGCCGGGTCGCGGCCGGGCCACGGCCGGTGTCGGCGCATGACTACTTCATGACCAACCCGTCGCTGTCGGGCCGCGGCTCTGCCCTGCACGGCAGCACGATCTCGGCCCAGGCGCACGCGATCCGCCGCCCCGACCGCGTGAGCCAGGACTAAGCCGCTGTCCTATCCTCCTCGCTGCGCGATCGTCGATCTCGGCTCCAACTCGGTGCGCCTGGTGGTGTTCGAGGGCCGTGGGCGCAATCCCACCGCGATCTTCAACGAAAAGGCGGTATTGCGCCTGGGCCGCGGGCTCGCGACGACCGGGCGGCTGAACGAGGCCGGGGTCGCGCAGGGGCTGCGGGTCATGACCCGTTACAACGCCATCGCCCGCGCCATGGGCGCCGACCCGTTCGAGGTGCTGGCTACGGCGGCCGTGCGCGATGCGTCCAACGGCCCCGAGTTCGTCGCCGCATTGGAGGCCCGCATGCCCGGCGTGCCGATCCGCGTGCTGTCGGGCGAGCAGGAGGCGGCGATGTCCTGCGCCGGCGTGCTGTGCGGCATCCCGGAAGCGGACGGCATCCTGGCCGACATCGGCGGCGGCTCGCTCGAGGTCGTGCGGGTGGGCGCCGGCATCGTGCCGCGTGCGCAGAGCCTGGGCCTGGGGGTGATCCGGCTGTCCGACCGGGCGGAGGGCGACCTGGCCCGTGCCCGCACGATCGCCGACGCCGACCTGGGCGCGGTGCCTTGGCTCGCGGAGGGCGAGGAGCGCGATTTATATCTGGTTGGCGGCGCGTGGCGGGCGCTGGCGCGGGTGCAGATGTATCTGGCAAGCTACCCGCTGCATATCGTGCACCACTATACCATCGGGCGAGACGCCGGGCGTGACTTGGCGGCGCTGATGCTATCCAGCCCGAGGCGGGTGCTGGAGCGGCTGCCGGGCGCACCGCGGCGGCGGATCGAGGACCTGCCGTTCGCCGCGACCGTGCTGCGCCGACTGCTGCGGCAGACCGGGGCGCGCCGCGTCGTGTTCAGTGCGAACGGCATCCGCGAGGGCTGGTTCATGCAGCAGGTTGCGCCGGAGATACGCGCCGCCGACCCGATCGTGGCGCTGGGCCAGGAGGTCGCCGCCCGCTATGGCCGCGATATCCGGTTGCCGCCGGCGCTGCTGGACTGGACCGCGCCCCTGTTCCCGGACGAGCCCGCGGCGCAGGCCAGGCTGCGCGCCGCCGCGTGCTGGATGTCCGATGTGGGCAGCCAGGACCATCCGGACTACCGGGCGGAGCAGGCCTTCCTCCGCGTCCTGCGGCAGCCCGGCGTCGCGATGGACCATCCGAGCCGCGCTTTCCTGGCCCTGACTTTGGCGATGCGTTACGAGGCGGAGCTCGATGCGCCGTACCTCGGCACCGCCCGCGCCCTGCTGGACCCGGCCGCGATCGCCCGGGCCGGGGTGCTGGGGACGGCGCTGCGCCTGGCCTACACGCTTTCTGCCGGGACGCCGGAGCTGCTTGCCGGCGCGAACCTGCGCGTCATGCCGGGGCGGCTCGCGCTGCGGCTGGCGGAGGGCAGCGGGGTGTTCGACGGCGACCCGATCCAGCGGCGGCTGGAGCGGCTGGCGGCCGCGATGGGCCTGGCGGTGGATCAGGCGGCGTAGGCGACATACAAGTAGCCGACCCCGCCGGTGACGCCGGTCGAGATGGTGAACTTGCTCTGCGCATCGGCGATGCCGATCCTCGCGAAGGTGACCGAGGCGTTCGCGCCCGTGCCGGCGCCATTCAGCTCGGCGTGGATCGTGGCGCCCTGGAAGCCGGCGGCCCCGTCAGAGGCGGTCCAGGAAAAGGCGCTCTGCCCGGCCTGGAAGCCGAACAGCGTCATCGCGTCGCCGGGATGGAAATCGACGATGCTGTCCCAGGTCGTGCCCGTGCGGCCATCGACGAAGAACGTGTCCTTGCCGCCGTCCGCCCCGGCGGCGCCGGTGAGGAAGTTCGATCCGCCGCCGCCATCCAGCACGTTGCTGCCGCCGGCGGCCTGCAGCGCGTCGTTGCCCGCGCTGCCTTTCAGGAAAACGTTGTTCGATAGCGCAGCGATGCCGACCGAATCGTTGCCGGCCCAGATGTATTGGTGCTGTAGGCCGATGACCGGTCCGGAATAGGCGCTGGACGCGTCGAACGCGCTCAGGTCGAGGACCGAGTCAAGCAACTCGATATCCTGCGCCGGCGGGGCAACCGTGGTGGTGATGGTTGTGTTGGTGACGTTGCCAATCGTTGTCGTCGTCAATGTGAAGTCGGATTGCTGGTAGGCCCCGTCGAAAGCGATGCTGGCCAGCGCCGCCCCGCCGTTCGACAGCGTGAGCACGCCGCTGGCGGCACCGCTGCTGGCATATGCGTAGCTGGTGAAGGGCTGGGTGATCAGGCTGATGGTGTCCGGCGCGGCGAAACCGGCAATGCGGTCCTGAGCGTTGCCGAACTCGTTGAACGACAAGGAGGATGCACCGCCTGCACCACCGATGAAGCGGAAAGTCTGGCCCCCGCTGTTAAGCGGTGCAGTGACGTGGGCGCCGGCAAAAAGCTGGACCAAGCCGGCGCCTCCCGCGAGCGATGCCAGGTTGGCGGTCTGCGCCGCGCCTGACGGGTTCCAGACGGAGATGACGCCGTTGTTCTGCACCGATCCGAACGGGGTCCGGCCGATCCCAACGAGAAGCGCTGGCCCATCGACGACATTGATCGTCCCGGTATTGTCCAACATCCCGGCAACGCCGGTGGGTCCGGTCGAGGAGAACAGGTTGACCGCACCGATGGCGGAAATAATGCCCTGATTGTTGACCTGCCCGGCCACGACGCCGCCAATGCCCATGACGGTGATCTGCGTGTCGGGCGCGACGGTCGTGTCCGTGAGGTCGATCGATCCGCTCGCGCCGTTGATGCCATTCACCTCGATGTTGAGGCCCTGCAGCAAGCCGCTCCTGGCCGTGACGGTGCCTGCGTTGATAATGGCGATGTCGCCGGGCTGGGGGACGCCGGCTGGCGACCAGTCGGCCGCGCTGTCGAAGCTATTGGTCGTTCCGTCCCAGGTCTTCACGGCCATTTTTTA
>CAZZWN010000300.1:0-3236 GCA_964657765.1 uncultured Acetobacteraceae bacterium | reverse complement strand
CCCCCGCCGGGTCGGGTGCCAGCAGCCGCTCCAGATGCGGGATTTCGCGGTCGATGTAGGCGCGGTTGCTCCCCGTCAGCCGCGCGACCTCGATCGAGCGGTCGAAGATCCGCAGGCCGTAGCCGCGGCCCAGCAGCCGTTCGGCCAAGATGACGAACGGGCTTTCGCGCAGGTCGTCGGTGCCCTGCTTGAACGCCAGCCCGAACAGCGCGACGGTCTGCCGGCCGTGCTTGGCGATGGCCTCGAAGGTCCGCTCGATGATGGCCTGGTTGCTCGGCAGCACTTGCTGCAGGAACGGCGCCGCCACGTTGGCGCGGTCCGCCAGCGCCAGCAGGCTGCGTATGTCCTTCGGCAGGCACGAGCCGCCGAACGCAAAGCCGGGCGTGAGGTAGGCCGGCGAGATGTTCAGCACCCGGTCTTCGCAGAACAGCCGGAACGCGGCCCGCGCATCGACGCCGAGCGACGCGAGGATCGCGCCGCTCTCATTGGCGAAGGCGAGCTTCACCGCATGGTAGGCGTTGGCGAGGTATTTCACCGACTCCGCTACGCGGTAGGGCGCCACGTGCACGGCGGCGTCGATGCCGGAGTAGATTTCCCGCAACACAGCCCCGTCCTCGCCCGGCGCCGCGCCGATCAGCGTAAAGGGCGGCGCATGGAAGTCGCGCACCGACGAGCCCTCGCGCAGGAACTCCGGGTTCGACAAGTAACGAAAGCCCTCACCGTGCCGTTTGCCGCTGGCCCGCTCCAGCGTAGGGATGACCCGGTCCTCCGCGGTGCCCGGCGGTACCGTGGAGCGCATGACCACGGTATGGACGCCAGGTTTGTCGCGCAATTCATGGCCGATGGCGGCGACGACCTCGTCCACCGCGCGCATGCTGACGCTGCCGTCGGGGCCGCTCGGCGTGCCGACCGAGATGAACGACACCTCGGTGTTCGCCACCGCGTCGGCGATGTCGGTGGTGGCACGTAGCCGGCCGCTGCGGACGCCATCGGCGATCAGCCCATCGATCGCCTCTTCCACGATCGGCGACTGCCCGCGCGCCAGCATCGCGACCTTGTCGGCCGCGATGTCGACGCCCACGACCTCATGGCCGGATGCGGCGAGGCAGCCGCAGGAGACCGCGCCGACATAGCCGATGCCCAGGACGGATATTCTCATGACATCGAAACAAACAGGATTCGGGGCCGTCAAACAAGGCCCTATACGATGTCATTTCTTGTAGTGCATGTTTTATGAAGCCGGCGTCAGGCTCCAAGGCGCGCCGGGCTCGCAGAAATACGGCACGGCATTCGGCGTGCGGACGTCCGGCGACAGGCCCATCTCGACCCGCAGCGCCCGAAACAGCGCGCCGTGCGCCACCACCAGCACCGGCGTCTCCCGCGTCAGCGCCCGGTTGATCGCCAGCACTGCCCGGGCCTGGAGCGACCCGAACGTCTCTGCGCCCTCGGGGGTGAATGTGCCGGCGACCCAGTCCTCGAACCATCCGCCCATCGGCTGGCCTTCCTGGCCGCCGAACGCCACCTCGCGCAGCCCGTCCTCGACCTCGACCGGCAGACCGAGCGCCGCGGCCACGATGTCGGCGGTCGTGCGCGCGCGCGACAGGGGGCTGGAGACCACCGAACGGATGCCGCGGTTCCGCAGAATGCCCGCGGCGGTGCGGGCCTGCGCGAGGCCGGTCTCGTTCAGCGGGGTGTCGACGGCACCTTGGGACACGTTGCGCGCGTTCCAGTCGGTCTCGCCGTGGCGCAGATACCAGAACGCGCGCTGGGTCAGCATCAGGCGGCCAGTCCTTCCTGCTGCAGCATGCGCTGGACGGCCGGGCGGGCCAGCATGCGGTCGAAATGCGCGGCGACGTTGGGCGGCAGGGTCATGCCGGTCCGCTTGGCGCCCCAATACGAGACATAGAACAGTGCGCTATCGGCAATGCTGTATTCGCCGGCCAGCCACTCCTTGCCCGCCAGCGCCTTGTCCATCACCGCGAAGCCCTTTTGGGCCAACTCGACGCCCTTTGCCTTCACCGCGTCGTGCTCCGCCTCGTTCGGGCTGAAATTGGCGGGCCGCAACTGCCGGGAAAACGCTTGCATGTGGATCGTGGCGACGCAGAAGTCCATCGCCTCCGCGCCGCGCAGCCCGTCCTCGTCCGACTTCGGCAGCAGCCCGGCCTCCGGGTTGGTCGTGGCGAGGTAGTGCGCGATGACCGGGAACTCCGTCACGATCGACCCGTCATCGCGCTGCAGCGTCGGCACCTTGCCTTTTGGGTTCAGCTCGCTGAACGGCGGACGCATGTTCTCGCCGCCGCGTATGTCGAGCTTGCTCAGCTCATACGGCTTGCCGATCTCCTCGAGCAGGATATGGATGCCCATCGAGCAGGCGCCGGGCGCGTAGAAAAGCTTCATGGCATTCTCCAGTTTTTTTAATCGAATAGCGAGCTGACTGAACTCTCGTCCGAGATGCGCTGCATCGCCTCGGCAAGGATCGGGGCGATAGAAAACAGCCGCAGGTTTGCGGCCTGGCATACGGCCTCGGTGGGCAGGATGCTGTCCGTCACGGTCATGCTCTCGATCGACGACGACGCGATACGATGGGCCGCGTTGCCGGACAGCACGCCATGGGTGACGTAGACGCTGACCGACGTGGCGCCGTTTTTGGCGAGCGCGACGGCGGCGTTGCACAGCGTGCCGCCGCTATCGCAGATATCGTCGACGATGATGCAGTCCTTGCCGCGCACGTCGCCGATGACGTTCATAACCTCGGATACGCCGGCGTGGTCGCGGCGCTTGTCGATGATGGCCAGGTCGCAGTTGACCCGGGTGGCGATGGCCCGCGCGCGCACGACTCCGCCCACGTCCGGCGACACGATCATGAGGTCGCGCCCGGCGAACCGGGCCCGGATGTCGCGGGCGAACATAGGGGCGGCATAGAGGTTGTCGACCGGGATGTCGAAGAAGCCCTGGATCTGCCCGGCGTGAAGATCGAGCGTCAGCACACGGCTCGCGCCGGCTTCGGTAATGAGGTTCGCCACCAGCTTGGCGCTGATCGGCGTGCGCGGCCCGGCCTTGCGGTCCTGCCTTGCATAGCCGAAGTACGGAATGACGGCCGTGATGCGCCGGGCGGATGCGCGGCGCAGCGCGTCGCAGGTGATCAGCAGCTCCATCAGATGATCGTTCGCCGGATACGACGTGCTCTGGATGACGAAGACGTCCTCGCCGCGGACGTTCTCGTGGATCTCGACGAA
>CAZZWN010000299.1:0-3272 GCA_964657765.1 uncultured Acetobacteraceae bacterium | reverse complement strand
TGAATGGCATTGCTGCCGAAGTCATGCCGTTCCGCTGCGGGCGGTGGTACTTCCGCTGCCCCGACGTGCGCCCGGACAACGCGCGCCAGTGGCGCGGACCCTATGCCGGCCGTCAGGCGGCGCTCGACGACCTGACACAGCGCACCGCCCTGCCGGTGCTCACCCGCACGATGGTCGAGGCCAAGCGCCATCACGGCTATCTCAGCGAGGTCGGCGGGGTGCCGATGATCCTGCACCTGTGCCGCCTGACCGGCGCCACCGTCCTCACGCCCTTCGTGCTGGACGACGGGGTGGGCCCATGACCCGCCAGGACCGTGCCGGCGGCGCCCGCCATTCTCCTCCGGTCGCGTGACGTGGGCGATGGAAACGGACAGTCTCCCAAACGTCTCAGCCTCCGTCGATGGCCCGGACCTCTGGGCGGCGTGCGAGGAGCGGGCCGTCGTGCGTGTGACCCTTGCCGACGGCGGGGTGCTCACCGGCAGCTACACCAGCCGCGTCGGCCTGCACTTCCTGCACCGCACCGGCCCCACCCTGCCGCTGATCGGCGAGGTGAGCGGACCCTACCAGCCGGGCGACGTGCTCGCGGTCGAGGTCGTGCGGACCCGAGCGCAGGTGCTTGAAGACGCCTACGCGCCCCTGCACGGCGAGCGCGTGCCCGGCCGCGAGCCGCGTACGCGCGATGAACACGAGGCGCGCCTGCAGGCGCTCGCCAGCGCCGTCGCCGCCGCGGATGGCGACGGGCAGCGGCAACGACAGCTCCACCGCCAGTTCAGCGAGGCGGGCGACCGCATCGCCCTCGCGGTGGGCAAGCGCGTATGGCTGCTCAACGCCGCAGCGTGGGCCCGGCGCTCCAACCGACCGCCCGCGATGGCCGACCTTTGGATCGACCCCGTGGCGTCGCCGTCCTGCCTCGTGCGCCCGCGGCCGCAGGACTTTGACCCCGACCCGCGCGCCCGGCTTCGGCGCACCGCCTTGCCCGTCCACGTGCGCGCCGATCCCTGGTCCATCCACAACATGCTGCACGCGCTGCGCGCAGCATCATTGCAGGTGCATGTCACTCGCTTGGGAGATCCGCCTTGGGATTGCGGCCACGTTCAGGTCGACATGCCGATCAGGGGGCGCAGCCGCTTCGTGGCGATCGCCGAGCGGGACCGGTTCGGACGCATGGCTTGGCGTCACGTATGGGATGGCAACGACACCGAGGCCGGGTGCAAGCGCCATCGGCTTGCCCTGCGGTGCGACGCCTATGCACGGATGACGGAGGTGCTGCGCCGCGGCCGGCTCGGCGTGCAGGGCGACCTGTTCTGCCGCCGACAATGACCGCATGCCGTTCGCGCCGGTTGCCGCCATGCCAGCCGCCGGAATGTTCATCGTTCGCTGTGCGTGTGCGCCGGACCGCAGCATCGTGTCCGGTCAGTCCTGGGCTTGCATGAGCATGTATTCCGCTGCCTCTGCCTGGGTGCCCAGAAAGGTTCGGCCGCTTTCGTTCTCAACAGCAATATACGTGCCGCTCAGCAATGCTTCACGCAAGTGAGCGAGCGCCTGCTCGGCGACGGCTTCGTCGCCCGGTTCGCACCTGGCGCGGAGCTGTTCGACTACTGCCGCCGGGTTCAAGCGCCGCCATGGCATCGTGCCGTGCTCCCGTGTGCTGGCGTGTCCTGTTGCAGCAACCCGTCCTCGGCGGATCGAGCTACGCTGACGCAGCAAGACATGGTGCGTCGGCACGGGCGGGGAACCCTCGGGCTCCCCGCCCGTGTCGTGTCAGCGCTGCTCGCGCTGGCACGCGACGAGCTGGGCCTTCATGTCGAGCAGGAACAACCCGTTCTCAACGCCAGTCCTGCGCCGCCATGGCTCGCCGCTCTCATGGCAGGCGAGCGCCTCCGAGGCGCCCCGCGCCGCATCCGTCGCCGCCCGGGCAGCCAGCGCGCACGCTGTCCGTATCGCGCGGCTGCGCCGCACCTGCTCGTGCAGGCTGTCGAGCGCAGCACCTGCAACCCCCGCCGCCCTTGCCGTCTTGAGCCGGGCCAATGCGTCCTCGGCCGCGACCTCGGCGTCGTGGTGCTTCCAGCCCAGCACGCACGCCTGCTGCACCTGCACCTCGTTCATCAGGCGCAGGTGGGCGAGCGCCGCATCCGCGCCCATGCCGAACTCCAGCGCCTTGGCCAGCGCGGTGAACGCCTCGACCGCCTGCAGCAGGGTATCGGGGCGGCCCTCATCATCGGCCCGTTCGTCCGCCATCGCGTCCGCCAGGTCCGAACGCGGCGCCAGCTCCTCGGCCAACGCCAGCGTCGGCTTGGCCCGCCGCTCGACCGGGAAGCGCACCACGCCGTCCGTCCCGGGAAGAAGATCCAACTTCATCACGCACTCCCTCAGCTTCACCACAGCTATACACCGATTCGACCGCGACAATCAAGCAGAAACCGACATAGTGTATTGTTATCGTTGTGTTTTGTGTCCGAGACCGTCGCTCTCCTCAGCGATCCCCTTGCGCTACGCCGAAAGATGGCGCCGTGCCGTCCGCTCATCACCGGTCGCGTCCGTTAAACCTTGAACTGGCCCGGTCATGCCGGGATTGGACAGCGCGTGCAGGTGTCGGGCACCTGGCGACGCGGCGCGTCAGCTTCTACCTGAGGTCATCGCTTCGCGGCCGTCTTGAGCCACCACTTCACCGGCTGGGGCTCGCGCTGCTTTCGGGTTGAGCCGGGCTTGCGCGTCTTTTTGACGGGCGATGCCGTCGCAGCGTCCGTGCGGCTTCTCGCCGGTATGTCTGCCAGTCGGCTCCGCTCCGCTGCCTCGCGATCCATGGTCGCCTTGGACAAGGCAGCCTCGGCCACGACGCGCCCGGTGCGTTCGGCCGTAAGTTCCGCGTTCATCCGGGTCTCGCGCACGCGCCATTCCGTCCGTTGTGTCTCGGCGGCCGCCTGTGCCGCACGGGCAGTCTCCGCCGCCTCCCGCTGCGCCAGCTCCGCATGCCCCAGCTTCGTCTGCAGATCGCGCAGCGTCGCAAGCGCCTCCTGCAGCGACCGTTCAGTCCCTGCCCGGGCCGCACGCTCCTGTTCCAGCGCTGTCTCCAGGCCCTGAGGGCTGGTGGACGAGCCGGCTGGCGCATCGGCCTGCTGAGGACGGTGCCGGCTTACCAGGGTGACCGGAACCTCACCGTCCCGCACGAACCGCGGACGTGGCCGCACCGCCGAGGGCCGGCCGGGTGAACCGCTGACCAGCTTCGGCGGCTCGGGCGCGGGTTGCGCAGTCCGGCTTTCGCGATCCCCAAG
>CAZZWN010000298.1:0-3306 GCA_964657765.1 uncultured Acetobacteraceae bacterium | reverse complement strand
CGGTCGAAATACGGCAGCGCCTGCAGGTAGGTCTTATACTCGATCAGCTTCTCGGTGCCGCGATGCAGCAGGCCGATATGCGGGTCGGCGCGCTCGACCACCTCGCCGTCCATCTCCAGGATCAGGCGCAGCACGCCATGCGCCGCCGGATGCTGCGGGCCGAAATTGATGGTGTGGTTGTCGACCTCGATCACCTTGGCGGTGTGCGGCTTGACTTCGCCGGGCGTGGTGCCCTCGGTGCCGCCGTGCACGCGCTCGTCGACGTCGCTCATGGCGCGCTCCCCGCGGCTTGCTTGCGCGCCTCATGCGCCTTTTCGTCGCCGGGCAAGGTCACCATGCCCTCCCACGGCGAGACGAAATCGAAGTTGCGGAAATCCTGCTGCAGCGTGACCGGCTCGTTGACGACCTGCTTGCGCTCCTCGTCGTAGCGGACCTCGACATAGCCGGTCAGCGGGAAGTCCTTGCGCAGCGGATGGCCGCTGAAGCCGTAATCGGTCAGGATGCGGCGCAGATCGGGCTGGTTCGAGAACGGGATCCCGAACAGGTCCCACGCCTCGCGCTCGAACCAGGTCGCCACCGGCCAGAGCTGCCAAACGCTCGGCACCTGCGTTTCTGCCGTCGCCGGCACGATCACCCGCACCCGGTGGTTCTTGGAAACGCTCAGCAGATTATAAACCACCTCGAAGCGCTCCGGCCGCTCCGGCCAGTCGACGCCGCACAGGTCCATCAGCTGCTCGCAAGCGAATTCCGGGCTGTCGCGCAGCCCGCGCAGCACATCCAGCACCGCGTCCCGCCGCGCATGCAGCACCAGCTCGCCGCCCTCCACCGCAGCCCGAACCACGCCGGGCAGCGACCCGGCCAAGGCTGCCAGATCAGCCACGGAGGATGGTCCCGGTCCGGCGGATCTTCTTCTGCAGCTGCATGATCCCGTACACCAAGGCTTCCGCAGTCGGCGGGCAGCCCGGCACGTAGACATCGACCGGCACAATGCGGTCGCAGCCGCGCACCACCGAGTAGCTGTAATGGTAGTAGCCGCCGCCATTGGCGCAGCTGCCCATCGAGATCACCCAGCGCGGCTCCGGCATCTGGTCGTAGACCTTGCGCAGCGCCGGGGCCATCTTGTTGGTCAGCGTGCCCGCCACGATCATCACGTCCGACTGCCGCGGCGACGCCCGCGGGATCACCCCGAACCGGTCGAGGTCGTAACGCGGCATGTAGGCGTGGATCATCTCCACCGCGCAGCACGCCAGCCCGAACGTCATCGGCCACAGGCTGCCCGTCCGCGCCCAGTTCACCACCTTGTCCAGGTTGGCGACCACGAACCCCTTATCGGCCACCTCGCCGGTGATCCCCTTGATCACCGCATCCTGCTCCGCCCCCGGCGCCAGCTCGTCGCGGTTCCAGGCCAGTTCTGTCGTGGCACTCATGCGCCTACTCCCACTCCAACGCGCCCTTGCACCATTCATAGATGAAGCCGACGGTCAGCACCGCAAGGAAGCCGACCATCGAGAGGAACCCGAACAGGCCGATATCGGCCAGCGAGATCGCCCACGGGAACAAAAAGGCGACTTCGAGGTCGAAAATGATGAACAGGATCGCCACGAGATAGAACCGCACGTCGAATTTGCGCCGCGCATCATCGAACGGCTCGAACCCGCATTCATAGGCGGACAATTTCTCGGGATACGGCTTCTGATGCGCCGCGAGCAGCGAACCCGCCACCATGGCGACCGCGATCAACCCGCCGATGGCGAGGAACACCAGGATCGGGAAATAGTCGGCAAGGAACGGCATCGTGTATTCCCCCGCAAGGCCACCGGCCGGCCTTCGCTGCATTGCGGCATATAGACGCAAGCGCGGCATCAGACCATAGCTGCCACGGTAACGCTTCTACAATTGAAGGTTGCTGCCGCTGGCGCGAGTGACGGGGCTCGAACCCGCGACCTCCGGCGTGACAGGCCGGCGCTCTAACCAACTGAGCTACACCCGCAAGCGGCAGGGCGCACCCTCTACGGCCCGCGACCGGACCCGTCAAGCGCGGATGTGCTTGCAAACGCAATCGAACAAATCGAGAAACCATGCCGGAGGTCGCATGCGCATCGAGATCAAGGGTCTATCCGAACTGCGGCAACGCCTCGCGCAAATTCGCCCTGAAGAGATCATGGCCCGCGCCCTCGCCGAACAGGCGCAACGTTTGGCCGAAGCGGTGCAGGAAAACCTCTCCGAACCGCAAGGCGCCGGGTCGCATGACACGCCCTGGGTCCGCACTGGGGCGCTCCGCGACAGCATCGCCGCAACCGCCGAGGGGCTGGAAGCCGCCGTCGGCAGCAACGATCCCGCGGCGGCCCCGCAAGAGATGGGCACATCCCGCATTCCGCCGCGTCCATTCCTAGCCCCCACCGCCGCAGCGAACGGCGAGGCGGTCGCGAGAGGTGTCGCCGACGCTGTCGTCGTTGAGTTGGGCGGAGCGAGTGCCGATAGATATACGCCGAGCTAAATGAAAGTGGCTCTGTTCGGCAGTCAAGACACTTTTGCAGTCGAGACAACTTGTCTCCCACTCGTCCACGCGAACTATATCGCGCCTGATCGACGTGCAAGCGACAGAAAGCGGCAGCATCTTCAGTGTCGAGGTCGGCGAAACGCTGACCATTCGACCAGACCGGGACCCGGCTCAAACATCGTGGTCGATCTTCTGCAAGACCGGAGGAAACGCAAGCTGGCTCAGCCGCGGAGAGCTGCTGCTCGAACTCTGACGCCACACCGTCACCCGACGCGTCGGCTGAGTCAGCGAAGCACTAATCTACTTTCCCCAATCAACCCACCCGGCCGCGCCTGACCGCCGCCATCGCCGCGCCAAACGCCGCCTCCGGGTCCAGCGACGTCGTGTCCAGCACCACCGCATCCGCCGCCTGGACCAGCGGCGCCGCGCTCCGCGTGCTATCGCGCTCGTCCCGCGCCCGCATCTCCGCCTCGATCTCCGCCAGCGGCGCCACCCCGCCCAACTCCACCCACCGCCGCCGCGCCCGCGCCTCCAGCGCCGCCGTCACGAACAGCTTCACGTCGGCATCCGGAAACACGACCGTCCCGATGTCCCGCCCGTCCAGCACCGCGCCCCGCCCCCCCGGAAACCGCCGCTGGAACGCCAGCAGCGCCGCCCGCACCTCCGGATGCCGCGCCACCGCGCTCGCCGCCGCATCGGCAGCCGGCCCGCGCAGATCACCCCGATCCAGATCGGCAGCATCCAGCGCGAGCGCCTGCAGTTCCGCAGCCGCCGGGTCGGCCGGGTCGGCCCCGGCGTCGAGCACG
>CAZZWN010000297.1:0-3334 GCA_964657765.1 uncultured Acetobacteraceae bacterium | reverse complement strand
CCCCGGATCGCCCGGCGCGCGTCGGCGTCGATCACCGGCGGGCTGTCGATCAGCACCACGTCGTACTCCCGGCGCAGGCGGTCCAGCTCGCCCGCAAGCCGCCAGCCGGACAGGTCGGAGAACGTCAGCGCCGTCGCTGCGACCGGGCGCGCCATACGGATCGCGTGCCAGCGGGCCAGGCTGTGCTGCGGGTCGATATCCAGGATCGCCACGCGCCGGATCGCCGCCAGCGCGGCTGCGAGGTTGGCCACCAGCGTGGACTTGCCCGCGCCGCCCTTCTGCTGCGCCACCGTGATCACGACCGCCATGCCGAATTCCTCATCGCCAGGCCAGAGCATTGCATAGTTTCAGGCGCCGCACTCCCCCGACCGGCCGATCGGACGTTCCCATTGGGGATTGCTCCGGTTCGCATGACACGACTACGGTCCGCACCAGGCGAGTACGCTTCGGCATGGAATTTTCAGCTGAACAGTCGCTTTCGTCCAAGGGCGCCGTCATCTTTTGGCCAGTTCGAGGTCCGTATAGAAACCAGCGTGCCCGTCGTTATACAAACGCCTCACGTTATTAGACACTTTCTTACCGTTACGATCTTGTATGGGGCTGCCACACTTGAGATAGCTCCGGGAATAAAGCAGGGGCAGGCAGTGACAGAGACGAATGCGGACACGCCCACGGCGTTACTGTCCTATGACGGCCAGATTGGTGAGCTCTACCGTATCTTCCTCGTAAACCTGCTGCTGACGATCGTGACGCTCGGGGTCTGGCGGTTCTGGGCGACCACGCGCATCCGCCGCTATGTCTGGTCGCGCACCAGGACCTGTGGCATGCGCCTTGAGTATGACGGCACCGGCGCCCAGCTCCTCGTCGGTTTCCTGCTGGCGCTCATCTTGGTTCTCGGGCTTTTCGTCGGCGCTGCGCTGCTGAGCATGGCGCTGCGGCCATTCAGCACCGTCCTCGCGGCGACGCCGACCATCTTGGTATGGTTCGCTATCGTCGTGCTGGCGCTCGGCGCTCCGTTCTCCGCCCAGCGCTATCGGCTCGGCCACACCGTCTGGCGCGGCATACGCGGCGGCATGCAGGGGTCGATGATCGCCTACGGCCTGCGTTCGCTGTTGTATACCATGGCAGTCGGGCTGACCTTGGCCCAACTGTTGCCTTGGGCTTCGCTGCGGCTGTGGGAACGCCGGATCAACGCCAGCTCATTCGGCACCGCCCGCTTTGCATCGCATGGCCGGCCCGGGCGGCTCTATTTGCGGTTCCTCGTCACCTGCGTAGGGGTGCTGCTGCTCGGCGTCGTGGTCTTCGGCGCGGTCTTCGCAATCGAACGCCCGGTGTTCGCCCTGCTGGCCCACAAGCCAAGCCCGGCAGAAACACAAGTCATCGTCCAACGCCTGGGCCTCGTGCTTCTCGCCGCCTATCTCACGTTCGGCCTTGGCGTCAGCCTTGTCTCGGCCAGCTATCAAGCCGCGTTCTACCGCCATCTCACCAGCCATACCACGCTCGGTGCACTGAGCTTCGCAAGCCGTATCTCCGGCAAGGACGTGCTGAGGCTTAAGCTCGGCAACGTGCTGATCCTAATTGTGACATTCGGCTTTGGCCTGCCCGTGGTCATCCATCGCAACGCACGCTTCTTCACCACCAACCTGCTCACCACGGGCACGCTCGACACCTCGGCGCTCATGCAGAACGAGCAGCGTGTCTCGCGCTTCGGCGAGGGCATGTTCCAGGCGCTGGACGGCGGCGCGGGCTTCACCTGATCGCAACGGTCCGAATGACGCTGGTGCCTGTACGTGCCTGATGCGCGGCTGTTCGACGGCAGGAGTGCGACCGGCCGCGACGTCGCGGCGGTCGTCTGCGGCCGCTTGCTTGAAATCAGGCTGCCGGACGGCCCCGTGCTGGCGTCATGGCCAATCGGGCGGCTCGCTCGCGTCGACATCGACGCGCCAGGCGAGGGTGCAACACTCCGGCTGCGCGGCGGGCCGGAGCGGCTGGTCGTGTCGGATGGCGCGTTGATCGGCCGGCTGCGGACGGAGGGTGCGAAACTCGGAGGGGTTCGCCAAAGCTGGGGCCGCGGCGCCTGGATCGGTCTGGCGGCGGCGCTGCTGGCAAGCGGGGCGCTGGCGGTCTTGCTGGTCGACCAGCTCCCATTGCTGGCCACGCCTTTCGTGCCGCGACAAGTGGAGCGTGCCTGGTCCACCGCTATCGAGGCGGCGCTGGCCGGCCGCGACCGGCATTGCAATGCCCCAGCCGGTCAGGCCGCGCTCGCCCTGCTGGTCGGCACGCTTTCGAGGGCCGCCGGCCTCGCCGCAGCGCCTTCCTTCGTCGTCCTGGACAACGATACGGTGAACGCCTTCACCTTGCCGGACGGCCGCATCGTGATCATGCGCGGCCTGATTGCCCGGGCCGGCGATCCCGACGCATTTGCCGGCGTGCTGGCGCACGAGCTAGGCCATGTGCTGCACCGCGACCCGACCCGCGAGATGCTGCGCCGCCTGGAGCTGAACATGCTCGCCCGCAGCCTGGGCTGGGGCGGCGGCGTCGCCAGCCAAGTTGCGGCGCTATCCTACGGACGCCGGGCCGAGGCGGCGGCGGACGCGAGCGCGCTCGAGACGCTGCGGCGCGCCGGGCTGCGAGGGGACGGGCTGGGCCGGTTCTTTCTGGGCCTGCAGCACGAAAGCGGCGTCAACGGCCTTCCGGCATTCCTCTCCGACCATCCAAGCATGGCCTCTCGCGCCGATGCGCTGCGGATTGCGCCTGTTGGCCTTCCGGCCCTCACCGCTGCAGAATGGGCGGGCGTGCAGACGATCTGCGCAGTCTCCAGGACCTGACCTCACGCTTCCATCCCATTCGGTTTGCCCCACCAGAGCGGGACCTGGCACAGTGGCGGCCATGGTCCACGAACTCCTGACCCCCGCCGAGATGTCTATGGCCGATGCCGCCGCCGTGCGGGCCGGCGTGCCTGGCTCAACGCTGATGCAGGCGGCCGGCCGTGCCGTTGCCCGGGCGGCGCGGCGCTTTGGACCGTGCCGGACATTTGTGCTGTGCGGGCCCGGCAACAACGGTGGGGACGGCTATGTCGCCGCCCGCCTGCTGGCCCAGCAGGGTTGGCCGGTGCAGGTGGCCGCGCTGCAAAGGCCGCGCGCCGGGTCGGACGCCGAGGCGGCTGCGGCGCAATGGCGCGGTCCCGTCCGGCCCTTCAATCCCGCGGACGCCGCCCGCGCCGAGCTGGTGATCGACGCGGTATTCGGCGCCGGCCTGTCCGCCGACATGCCGGACCTCGTGGCCGAGACGCTCGGCGCTGCACGTCGCGTCCTGGCGGTCGACGTGCCCAGCG
>CAZZWN010000296.1:0-3385 GCA_964657765.1 uncultured Acetobacteraceae bacterium | reverse complement strand
TTCGCGCATGGCTGCAAGCAGCGCGGCATCCGGCTGCTGATCGACCTCGTGGTCAACCACACCTCGGACCAGCATCCCTGGTTCCAGGAGGCGCGGCGGGACAAGCGGTCGAAATACCGCGACTGGTATGTCTGGTCGAAGAAGAAGCCGGCCAACGCCGCGGACGGCATCGTGTTTCCCGGGGTGCAGACCTCGACCTGGACGCGCGACCCGGTCGCCAAGGAGTTCTATTTCCACCGCTTCTACGACTTCCAGCCGGATCTCGACACCGCCCATCCGGAGGTGCAGGCGGAGATCCTGAAGATCATGGGCTTCTGGCTGCAACTCGGCGTGTCCGGGTTCCGCATGGACGCGGTGCCGTTCGTGATCGCGACCAAGGGCGCCGACGTGACGAAGCCGGTCGAGCAATACGACATGCTGCGCACGTTCCGCGAGTTCCTGCAGTGGCGGCAGGGCGATGCGGTGGTGCTGGCCGAGGCCAACGTGCTGCCGGAGACGGACATGCAGTATTTCGGCGCCAGCGGCGAACGGCTGCCGCTGATGTTCAACTTCCAGGTCAACCAGGCGCTGTTCTATGCCCTGGCGGCGGCAGACACCGGGCCGCTGACGACGGCGCTGGCGGCCACCGAGCCTCGGCCGGCGACCGCGCAATGGGCGATGTTCCTGCGCAACCATGACGAGCTCGATCTCGGGCGGCTGACGCCGGAGCAGCGCGGGACGGTGTTCGCGGCGTTCGGGCCGGACAAGTCGATGCAGCTCTACGATCGCGGGATCCGGCGCCGGCTGATGCCGATGCTCGGGGGCGACCGGCGCCGCCTCGAACTGGCCTACAGCCTGATGTTCACGCTGCCGGGCACGCCGGTGATCCTGTATGGCGACGAGATCGGCATGGGCGACGATCTGGCGCTGCCCGAGCGCGAGTGCGCCCGCACGCCGATGCAATGGTCCGACGAGAAGCACGGCGGCTTCACCGCCGGCGAGGCGCCGGTCGCGCCGGTGATCTCGGACGGGCCCTACGGGTATCAGCACATCAACGTCGCGGCGCAGCGGCGCGCGCCGGAGAGCCAGCTCAACTGGGTCGAGCGGATCGTCCGCATGCGCAAGGAGGTGCCGGAGGTGGGATGGGGCACGTTCGCCGTGCTGGACGCCGGGACGCCGTCGGTGTTGGCGATGCGCTACGACTGGCGCAACAACGCGGTGGTGTTCGTGCACAATCTAAGCGGCGCCCCGCTCGAGGTCAGCTTCGACCCGGCGACGTCAGGGCTGCATGACGGGCTGCTGGTGAACTTGCTCTCGGAAGACCACAGCCAGCCCGACGAGGCCGGAATGCATCGCGTGCTGCTGGAGCCGTACGGGTACCGGTGGTTCCGGGTCGGCGGCTTGGACTATCTGCTGCGGCGGTCGATCGTTTAGCTCGCGCGCCGTTAACCATTCGCTAAGCCAGGGCGCCGCATAGTCGCCAAACTTTGCAAATGACCTCCAAAAACCGGGAAGTGTATACTCCCGGACATCGTCAGCCGGGCGTATGCCGCCACTATTGTCTGTTACGGGTTCACGGCGGCCTCATCCTCATCAGGAGACGACAGAGTGTCAGGACCGGCCGTTATCAGTGAAGCAGTGACCGCGGCGAGCGCCGGCGACGGGGCGCGTCGGCCAGCACGTCGAAGCGTATTGGAGACGTTCGCCACAACACCGGCATCGCGGGGACAGTGGCTTCTCGCCGCAATCGTATGCGCGGTCGCGGCGATCGGATCGATCGCGACCCTGACCGTGGCGACCGCGCCGATGCCCGCGGTCCCGGGCTCCTCGCCATCCATCAATGCGCCCTGGTGCTCGTCTACGCGCTCACCTCGTGGGTCTTCTTCAAGCAGTATGGGCGCACGCGAGCTCCTGCGCTGCTGGTACTCGGCGCCGGCAGCTTCTACACGACGCTCATCGTGCTGGCGCAGCTCGTCTGCATGCCGAACATCCTTCGACCCGGCCTCATCCTCGGCCAAGGCCCGGCAACACTCACCTGGCTGTGGAATTTCTGGCATCTCGCGCCCCCGCTCTTCGCCATCCCCTACGCCATCATGGAGGGCGACGGACGCCCCCGTCAGACCGCACCGCGATGGACGGCCCTATCGGCCCGGGCGACGCTTGCCGCAGTCCTGGCGGCGGCCGGGCTGACGGTTTGGGTCACGACGAACGTCGTCCACGCCCTGCCGGTCACGAGCGACCCGGATGGCGGCTATTGGGCCCTCACGACCTCCGGCATCGGCCCGATCATCATCGTCCTTACCGTACTCGCGCTGACGATCCTGTCTTGGACGACGCGGCTGCGCACGCTGCTGCAACTCTGGATGGCCGTGTCGCTGCTGCTGCTGCTGCTGGACAATCTCGTCACCGATGTCGCCGCCAGCCGGGCGACGATGGGATGGTTCATCGGCCGAGTGGAAGCGCTGCTCGCCGGGATCGTCGTGCTCTACGTGTATCTGCGGGAGCTGGACTCGCTTTACCGGGGGGCCGAGCTAGCGGCCGTCGCACGCGACGACGCTCGGGCAGAAGCCGAAGCCGCGCGCGCCGAACTCGACATCGCGCTCGAGGCATCCGGCATGGCCGAGTGGAAGCTGGACGTCGCCAAGGGTTCCTCGGTGCGGTCGGCTCGCCACGATCGTATCTTCGGCTACGCCGAGCCGCAGGGCGAGTGGGATTGGAGCCGCTTTCTCGAGCATGTGGTGCCGGAGGACCGTGAACGGGCGAACCAAGCGTTCAACCACGCGCTCCGTGGCGGCAAGCTGGAGCTCGAATGCAGGATCCGCCGCGCCGGAGACAACGGCGTCAGATGGATCGCCATGCATGGCCGCACCTCGTTGGACGAGCGGCAGCAGCCGGTGTGCTTGGCCGGCTGTCTGCTGGACGTGACGGAGCGGCACGTCGCCGAGGAGCGCAATCAGCAAGCCGATCGTCTGGAGGCCGTCGGCCAACTGACGGGTGGACTGGCGCATGATTTCAACAACCTGCTGACGGTGATCCTCGGCAACATCGAGTTGCTGTTGCGTCGGCCCGGCGAAGCCGCCCGCGTCGAGCGTCTCGCCAACAGCATGTATGCCGCCGCACGACGCGGCAGCGACTTGACCGACAAGCTGCTCGCCTTCTCGCGCCGACAGGCCGTGAAGCCGGAAATCATCGATCTGAACCGGCTGGCCGGCGAGTTCAAGCCGCTGCTGCAGCAGGCCGTCGGCGGCGCCATCACCGTCGAGCTCGACCTGGATCCGGCTCTCGGCCCGGTCTTGCTCGATGCGAGCCAAATCCAGGCGGCGCTGCTGAACCTTGCCGGCAATGCGAGGGATGCGATGCCGAGCGGTGGCCAGCTTCGGCTCGAGACACGCAATGTGATCCTGAG
>CAZZWN010000295.1:0-3388 GCA_964657765.1 uncultured Acetobacteraceae bacterium | reverse complement strand
GCATTGGTGGAGGCGTTCCGGTTCCATCTGGGGCTGCCGCTCGGGCGCTACGACGTCGCGCACATGGCATACGAGATCGAGCGCCTGGAGCTGAACCTGGCCGGCGGCAAGCAGGACCAGTATGCGGCGTGCTTCGGCGGCGCCAACTTCATCGAGTTCCTGCGGGATCAGCGGGTCATCGTGAACCCGCTTCGGGTGCCATCCGCGGTGCTGAACGAGCTGGAGACGGCGACCGTCATCTGTTTCACCGGGGTATCCCGCCGATCCGAGCAGATCATCGAGGACCAGCAGCGGCGGATGTCCGGACCCGACAAGCAGCTCGACGACCTGCATCAATTGAAGGCTGACGCCCTGCTGATGAAGGAGGCTCTGCTCCGTGGCGAGATCGGCCGCATGGCGGAGTTGCTGAGCCGCTCATGGGAGGCGAAGCAGCGCACTGCTGCGGGGATCAGCACGGCGCTGATCGAGACGATGTATGCACGCGGCCTGTCCGCCGGCGCCTTGGGGGGCAAGGTATCCGGCGCCGGTGGTGGCGGATTCATGATGTTCTTGGTGCCTCCGCCGCGCCGGATGCAGTTGATCCAGGCGCTGAACGGCGAGGGCGGCACGGCAACCGGCGTGCATTTCACCTCCGAGGGTGCGGAATCCTGGTCGGTTTAACGAGCGGCTAGGGTCCCGCCGAACGCGAAGCCGCCGCGACCTGTGCCGTGAGGTTGGCCTGGGCGTTCACGAAGGCGCTGAGCATTGCGCCCGTCCGCTGTTGCTCGGCCGGTGTCGGCGGGGTTGTGTAGTCGACCGCGATGGTGATCAGGACTGGCGCGTAGGCAGAGCCGGCGAGACTGTTCCACGCTTGCCTTATGCGGCCCGCGATGCCGCCCGGCGCCGGTGCGCCATCGATCCAGCTTGCGACCGCGACGGCGCGGAACGGGCTGATCGTCCGAACCAGCAGCCACGCGCCGTTCTCCGCCCGCTGCGTCGGCAGCGGGACGGCGATGGTTTCCTCGGCCGTCAACTCGCCCGTGACGCGCCGGCGCGCGTGCGTCAAGCTATCCGGCGTCGAGCGCGGCGGGAATCGTTGCACCGTGACCAGGAGCGGTTGCCCCCCGCAGGAGAGGCCCGTCGAAATAGCTTGCCCTGGCATCAAGGGCGCCGGGGCAGCGTCCGGTGAGCAGCCGGGGGGGGTTGCAAAAGCGACGCCGCCGGTCAGCAAGGGCGGCGTGATCTGCCGGGCAAGCACCAGCGCTGCCGCCGGACCGCCCGCGACCAGGACGATGATCGCAATGGTGATCCAGGCGGGCCAGGCTGGGTCAACTCCGGGCTGCATGCGATCCATCGGCGCTGTGAGGGCCGGTCCGGGCGGCATTTCGCGGAACGGCATGCCGCTTACGACCAGCAGCAGCATGACGATGGAGAAGAACACCCAGCCGTAGATGATGTGATCGGCGGCGGCTGCCTCCGCGCTGCCCAGCACGGCGCCGAGCACGACGATGCCCAGCGCGCGCACGCCGTTGGCAACGATCGGGATCGCGACCGACGCAGCGATGAACAGCGCGCGCCGGCCGGGGCTGCGGTAATTCAGTAGGGCGTAAAACACGCCGAATGCGACGGCGGCAATGAGGAACCGCAGCCCGGCGCAGGCTTCGGCCACGTAGAACACGCCGGCGGAGATCTCGATCGTGAGGTCGGTGGCATAGTTGGAGATGCCGATCGTATTCAGCCCGGCGACGACGAACCCGGCGGTAAACCGCTGCAGGACCGGCGTCGTGAAGGCGCCGAACGGCACCAGGAACACGAGGAACAGCAGTGGCGCCATCAAGACGCGATACAGCCGCCAGCCGAGCGTCGCCAGGAACAGCAGCTCGAGCGCCGCGAGCGCAGCCAGTTGGCGGCCCTCCATAAAGCCGAGCCGCTCCGCTGCGAACCAGACAGCAGTGACCGGCACGGCCAGCAGCGCCACGGCTGCGACCGGCCGGGGTGCCAAGCCGGCCAACGCTCCGCGGCGATCCCAGGCGAGATAAAGCGACATGGGCAGGATCAGGAAACAATGGCCGTACGTGTCGGAGGCGCGCCAAACCCCGACCGCCGCCCGGCATTCCGGCAAAAACAGGAGCACCCAAGCCAGCCCCCCGAGGCCTAATGCAGTCGCCACGGGAGCGAAAGCCGGACGGAAGCCGGTCAGGGATGCGGTGGTCATGCGGCCGAATTCGCCATATGCGCCACAGTGTCGGCGGCGAGTATCGCATCGAGCGGGGCAAGCGTCGTGGACCAGGCGTAGCTTCGCACCATTGCCGCACGCGCGGCGGCGCCCAGCCCCGGATGCGCGCCGTCCAGCACCTCGGCAATTCTATCGGCCGTCGCGCCCGCGCCGTCGGCGACCAGCAGATCCTGCCCAGCGGTGGCGCGCACGCCCTCGAACGCTTGTGGTGAGGCGACGACAGGTCGGCCCATCGCCATCGCTTCGAGCACCTTGTTCTGAATGCCGCGGGCAATGCGGAGCGGCACGACGCAGGCATCGGCATGCGCGATGAACGGGCGCGTATCCGCCACGCGGCCGGTGACGCGAACGCCGGGAATGGTGGCGAGCCGCGCAACGTCCCGGCCTGGATTGGCCCCTACGACATGAAAGTTGGCGCTCGGATAGCGGCGTTTCAGCAACGGAAACACGTCGGCCACGAACCACTGCACGGCGTCGGCATTGGGCCAATAGTCCATGTTCCCGGTAAAAACCAGATTTGGCCCGCCGGGTTCAAATGGGGATTGCAACGACGGATCGGGTGAAAAACGCTTGAGGTCCACGCCCATCTCGACGGCATGCACCCGGGCTGCGGCCTCGGGCGCCAACTCGATAAAGCGGTCGCACTCCTGTTGCGATACAAACAGCGTGTGGTCGCATCGCATCGCCGCCTTGCGCTCATAGTCCAGCAGGGTCCGGCCCTCCCGTGACCAAACGGCGCTCATGGGCCACCGGGCGTGGCTGGCGTAGGACGCCCATTTCTCCGAATCGATGTCCTGCGCGTCCAGGATCAGGCCGGGGCGGCGCAGGTTCTCGACATAGGCGGCCATGGCGACGCTGAAGATGTAGACGACATCCATGCGTTGACGGCCGAGACTGTCCTGCACCCAGCGCTGCAGGCCCGGGTGGCGGTAGTAGTCGAGCATCAGCGGCCGGCCCGGACGGATATGGGCCAACGCCTTCAACTTCTGCAGCCGCTTGTCGATACGGAAGCCGGCAACGTCGACGCACCACTCTCGCAAAATCGGAAGGTGCTGCATGTCGGCGGGGTCATCGACCAGGCAGCCGAGGTGGATGCAGTAGGACCGCGACAAATGCTGCAGCAGGTTGAGGCCGCGTATCTTCTCGCCCTTGTCGGGTGGGTAGGGGATGCGA
>CAZZWN010000294.1:0-3432 GCA_964657765.1 uncultured Acetobacteraceae bacterium | reverse complement strand
TCGCGGTTGCGATGGTCTGACGTCGCCTGTCGTTGGCGTTCAGTTCGGCGATCCGCACATATTGAAGATGCGTCTCATGCCAATCGAGATCGCTGAACGGCGCCGCAGCCGGCGGTTGGGAGATGGGTTCAGTCATTCGGGAGAGCCGGGGCGGACGGTATCAGGCCGAGCACTTGCTGGCGTACCGGATTTCGTCTGCAAGGTAGTTATACTCAAATATCGGGTTTGAGTATAACTACAAACTATCCTGCAATGCCATGGGGCGAGGGGCCAAGCCCCCGA
Source organism: uncultured Acetobacteraceae bacterium (assembly GCA_964657765.1). GTDB lineage: Bacteria > Pseudomonadota > Alphaproteobacteria > Acetobacterales > Acetobacteraceae > CAHJXG01. The sequence continues at coordinate 3,150 of CAZZWN010000294.1, read as the reverse complement.
CGCGGGCTGCGATTGCGAGGACGCGCTGGGTGAAGGTTTCCTCAGTGTAGGACTGCGCCGCGGCTTCGGCCGCGTCGCGGAGCGCGTCGTGTTCGGAGGCTGGCATCGTTTCGAGCAGCCGGCGCGTCACTGCGGCCAGTTCGTCGAGGGTGTGGAAGTGGAAGCCGGTGATGCCGTCCTGCACGATCACCGCCGGCCCACCGGCCGCGAACACGACCGGGATGCAGCGGGCCGACATCGCCTCGACGACCGAAATGCCGAAATGCTCGACCACCTGCGGCATGCGCTCGATGTCGCGGCCGACGCCGGTGGCGTGCCAGTACAGGTCGCTCTCGGCGTAGAGCCGATGCAATTCCTCGGCCGAGCAATTCGGGTGGAACGTGACCGGCAGGCCCTGGGCGCGCTCGATCAGCCCGGCATAATAGGCCTGGTGCACCGCCTCCGGCATCGTCGATCCGGCGAAGTGCAGCTCGGCCGCCACCCCCGCCTGGATCAGCGTGCGGAACGCGTCGATCATCGCGTCCTGCTGCTTGCGATGGCCGCCGACGAAGAAGCGGCCGACATGCAGGATCTGCCCGCGCCGCTTGGCCGCGCGCTGCGTCACCATCGGCACCGGCGGGGTCAGCACATCGACCGGGCGGAAGGGCAGGCCCGCCTCGGCGATCTGCCGCACGACATGCGAGCGCACATACTCCGAGTAGGTCAGGATCAGCTCGAAATCGCGCCAGAACGGCAGCCGCGCCTCGCGCTTGGCCTCGCTTTCGAACGGGAACGGGAACTGGCAGATGTAGATGTTGTGCCGGGCCATGGCGGCGGCCGTGGGCAGGAGTTCGTTGCCGAGAACGAAAGCGAGGTCGGCCGAGTGGCGGTCTCCCAGCGAGGCGGCCTCGGCCAGGTCGACCATGGCGAGATCGAGCTCGAATTCGCGCGCCATGGTCCGCAGCCGGGTCCGGCTGATCCGGTAGGACGTCACTAGGGTCACATCGGCGACGGGCGCGAGCGCCTGGGCGATCGTCAGGATGTAGCGTTCGCCGCCACCGGCCGTGATCGGATAGGGCGTGAAGATCAGCACGCGCGGGCGCGTCCCCGGCACGCGTTCGTTGATCTTCTCATCGGCCAGCAGGCTCGGCGTCTGCTGCCACATCGTGTCCAGGGCTCGACCCCAGCGACCCACGAACTTGGTCCGATTGAGCGCGACGACGTCGGCGGACACGCCCTCGCGCTCCGCGTCCGGCCCGGTGCGCGTCACCGCCGAATCCGGACAGCACACCGAGTGCCGCCCGAGCAGCCGCAGCTTCAGGCAAAGGTCGGCGGTTTCGTAGGATCCGGGATCCCATGCCAGGTCAAAGCCCAGGACACGCAGGAAATCGTCGCGCCGCAGCAGCAGGCAGGCGGCCGACAGGGCGTCGACGATTTGAGGGGTGCGTGGGGCTGCGGCCGGCGCCAGGACCGTCACACCCCCATCCGGGTCGATCAACCAGCCGGCATCCAGCAGCGCGCCGTCGGGCTGCACCAGCCTGGGGCCGGCGGCGCCGACCGCGTCGTCCGCGTCCAGCGCCTGCACGAGCGGCGCGAGCCAGCCCGGCGGCACGAACGACGCGCTATCCAGCAGGCAGACATAGCGCCCCCGCGCCGCCTCGACGCCGATGTTGTTGGCTTCGCCGAAATAGCGGTTGCCGCCGAGCGGGATCACCTGCGCAAACGACGCTTCGGCCTGCAATCGCTCGACCTCGCCGGCGGCGCTGCCATTGTCGACGAGGATGATTTCGTACCGGTATCCGGAGGTGTTCTGCCAAACATGCTGCAGGCAGATCAGCGCGGCGTCGCCCGCGTTGCGGTTGTAGACGACGATCGACACGTCGGGCGCGATCGGGTCGAACCACTCGATCAACGGCAGGAACCCGGTCCGCGGCACCGCGATGTCGGCGAGCGTGAAGCGCTTGGCCTCGTCGCGCGGTAGGCTTTCGGGCGGGGATTCGAGGGCGACCGGCGGCGGTTCGGCGACGATCAAGGCTGGCGGCGGCCGCCGCGACGACATCGCCAGCCGGGCGCCGGCACGGATCGATCGCCGCACCGCCCCGGTGATGGGCCGAGGCACGCGGGCGAGTAGTTTCTGCGCATGGGTCAGCGTCCGCCAGGCCGTGGACTGGAGGATCGTGTGGTAGGCGTGCTCGATCTGGCGCAACTGGGCGATCACATGATCGCGGGTGGCCAGGTCGTGGGCATTCTGCGTCAGCCGGGCTTGCGCCTCCGCCAGCCGGGCTTGTGTGTCGGCCAGCTCGTGTTGCGTGTCCTCCAGCTGCTGCCGACGCGCCGCCGCGCGGGCTTCGCCGGCGACCGCGATGAGGTGGAGCCGATCAGCCCGGTGCGTGGCGGCTCGGGCCTCGGCCGTCAGCGCCTCGATCCGTTGTTGCGCTTTGCGAGCGGAGGTTGCGGCGGACGCGGTCATGCACCGCAGGCCACTTTGCGCGAAACGCTCGCGGATCCCGGCGATGATGGCGGGATCGCGGAGCCGGCAGAGGTCGCGGACGGGGCCCTCGAGCTCGGTGCCGACCGCGAGGACGCCCAGGCCGTGCTCGTGCAGGAACTCGAAGGCCGGGTATTGGCGGCTGAGCTCGGCCCATAGCCGCCATACGCCGAAGCCCGGCGTGCGCTCGTTGGTGTCATGGAACAGCACGACCCCCCGGGGCGACAGCTTCGGCCGCCAGGTCTCGAAATCATGCCGCACCACCTCGTAGGTATGGCACCCGTCGATATGCAGCAGGTCGAGGCTACCGTCGGCGAACTGCGCCGCGGCGGTGTCGAACTGGGTCCGCAGCAGGCGTGAGAAGCTGCCGTAGCGGGGATCGTGGAAGGCGGCGAGGTCGGTGAAGACCTGCTCGGGATAGAACCCGGCCTGCGCATCGCCGGTCCAGGTATCGACCGCGGTGCATTGCGTCGACAGTCCGGCCGCCCGCACGGCTTCGCAGAACGCGGCATAGGAGACGCCATGATGCGTGCCCAGTTCGACCAGCGTGCGCGGCTGCAGCGCTTGGACGAGCCAGAATGCGAAAGGGACATGGCCGTACCAGGCGCTGACGACGCCGGATCGGGGCGCTACGGCGAAGAGCGCGTCCTGCGCCGGGTCGGTCAGCCGGTCGAGGGCGTCGT
>CAZZWN010000293.1:0-3443 GCA_964657765.1 uncultured Acetobacteraceae bacterium | reverse complement strand
GCAGGCCGGGCGCCGCCAGGGTCGCGCCGGCCTGCCACATGGCGCCGATCAAGCTCCGCAAAGCGTCGAGGCCTCGTCCGCTGCTTGCGTGAGGGCGGCGGCGATTACCGGCAGGCTGTCGGCCCAATGCTCCCGCGGCACGTGGATCGGCTCGCCGCAGACCAGCACGCCGCGGCCGAACGGCACCGGCAGGATCATGCGGTCCCAGGTCGGCAACACCCGGCGGCGAGTCGACTGCGCCGAGCAGGGCAGCACCGGGACGCCGGCCAGCGCGGCCAGCTGAGCGACGCCGCGGGCGAGCTGCCGGGCGGGTCCGCGGGGTCCATCCGGCGTGATGACGATCTGGTCCCCCGCCGCGAGCACCGCCAGCAGCGCGCGCAGGCTGGACGCGCCGCCCTTCTGCGCCGCGCCCTTCGACGTGGAGCCATGGACGAGGTCGAGGGCGAACCCGCGCATTATGTCGCCGATCAGCCGGCCGTCCTGATGGCGGCTGACCAGCACGTGCATGCGTCCGCGCGGCTCCTGCGCCAAGGCGCGCTGGCGGACCGCATGGGTCCATAGCGCCGGCATCAGCGGCAGGCATTCGTGCCAGAACGCAAACACGGCGGGCGCGCCATGCAGATAGCGGCCGAGCTCCGCTCCATGCAGCGACCAGCGGGTGGTACGGAGCGCGAAGCGGAGATAAGCGCCGAGCGCCTGCGTGCCCAGCGCCAAAACGCGGGGATGGCGAAGCAGTCGCTTGATCACGGGACACAGGGGGCCGGCATGGCGCGGCGGTAGCATGCGGCCCCCCGCGTCGTAAACATAGGGCGCCGCAAACCTTGGGCGCCGCAAGCATAGCAGCGCGCGGCTACGAGCCGGGGCCGACCAATACGAGGTTGGCCAGGAACGCGTCGGCGCAGGCCCGCCAGGAGAACCGCTCGGCGTGGGTGCGGCAGGCTGCGCGATCCCCGGCCAAGGCGCGCATCGCCGCCGCGCGGAGGTCCCGGTCCAACGCGCCGACACCGGGGGCAGCGCCCTCCAGGATATCGGCCGGGCCGGTCACGGGATGCGCCGCGATCGGGGTGCCGGAGGCGAGGCTCTCAAGCAGCACCAGCCCGAAGGTGTCGGTGAGCGACGGGAACACGAACACGTCTGCCCCGGCATAGACCTCCGCCAAAGCCGCCCCGTGCCGTTCGCCGACGAAATGCGCCGCCGGGTGATCGCGGGCCAGCGTGTCCCGCTGCGGCCCGTCGCCGACCACGAGCTTCGTGCCCGGCAGATCGAGGGAGAGGAACGCGCCGAGGTTCTTTTCCACTGCGACCCGGCCGACATACAGGAATACGGGCCGCGGATAGGGCATCTCGGGGGCCAGGCCCGGCCGGAAGCGCGCAAGGTCGACGCCGCGGGTCCAGGCGCGCACGTTGCGGAAACCACGCTCGGCCAGCTCGCGCCGCAGGCTGGCGGTTGCGACCATCATTGCCGCGCCCGCGTTGTGGAACCAGCGCAGCCAGGCGTAGGTCAGCGCGACCGGCAGGCGCGTCCGGGCGTGCAGATACTCCGGAAAGCGGGTGTGGAACGACGTCGTGAACGCCATGCCGCGCCGAAGTGCCCAGCGCCGGGCGCCGTAGCCGAGCGGCCCCTCGGTCGCGACGTGCAGCGCGTCAGGGCGGAACGCGCTGATCATGGCGCTCAATCGCCGTCCGGGCGCCAGCGCCACGCGGATGCTGGCATAGGTCGGCAGCGCCACGGTGCGGAAGCGGTCCGGTCCGATCACGTCCACGACGTGGCCCAACTCCGTCAGCTGGGCCGCCACCATCGAAAGGGTGCGGACCACTCCGTTCACCTGGGGGTGCCAGGCGTCCGAGACGATCAGGATGCGCATGGCATCGCGAGCGCGGTCAGGCAGCCTCCGCCAACGCGGGCTCGTCACCCGGCTTGAAGAACGACAGGCCGTTGAGGGCGGCCCAGTCGATCAGCTCCAGCCGGCCATCGTGATGCTCGACGAGGGCGGTGCAGCTCTCGACCCAGTCCCCGTCGTTCAGATACATGATGCCGTCCACCATGCGCATCTCGGCGTGGTGGATGTGGCCGCAGATCACGCCGTCGAAGCCGCGGCGTCGGGCTTCGTTCGCGAGCGCCGTCTCGAACAGATCGATCGCTTTTACCGCGCCCTTCACCTGCCGCTTCAGCCACTGCGACAGCGACCAGTAGGGGTAGCCCAGGCGGCGGCGCAGCGAGTTGAACCAGCGGTTGACCACCAGCGACGTGACGTATGCGCCGTCGCCGAGGATCGCCAGGAAGCGTGCGTAGCGGACCACGCTGTCGAACTCGTCGCCGTGGATGACCAGCAGCTTCTTGCCATCCGCGGTCACATGGGTGGCCTCGTTGCGCAGCGCGATGCCGGCGACCTCCAGCGTATGCGGGTCGAGCGCGGTCGGCAGCCAGGCGCGGAACATCTCGTCGTGGTTGCCGGGAATGTAGGTGACGGCGGCGCCGTTCCGGGCGTGCTTCAGGATCAACCGGATGACCTTGTCATGGTTTGCGTCCCAGTACCATGACTTGCGCAGACGCCAGCCGTCCACGATGTCGCCGACAAGAAATAGATGCTGGCATGAGACCCGGCCTAAGAAGTCGGCGAGAAAATCGCCGCGGCAGCCACGCGTTCCAAGGTGGGTATCCGAGATAAAGATTGTACGGTAGCGGTGAGTATTGGGCGTCGGGAGGATTGCGTTCATGCGACCGATTTAACCTCGCGTCGTGCTCGGCATAACTCTGCCTCACGACGCCCTATGGCTACGCGGCGTCAAACTTGCACGTGAAGTTTTGATGATGCAAAATCACTGACCTAATTTTTGGTGCGAGACATGCAAAAGGCCGCCGGAATGACCCGGCGGCCCCTGATTGCATAAGGTTTCTTGGCCTAGCGCGCTTGCTGGATCGCCGAGAGCAGCCAACGCCCGCCAGGTGCGCGAACGAAGGTCCATAGCTCCGTCGCCGTGCTGCGCAACGCCGTGTCGCCCTCCACGACGCGGCCGGCCGAGTCGCGGGTCACGTCCAGCGAGGAGAAGCGCATCGCGACGGTCGCATACTCGCGGCTGCCCTCCGACCAGGCCTCGGAAAGGTCGCCCTTGTCGAGCTTCACATGCGTCACGGTATTGCGCACACCGCGGCTTGCCTGCTCGGCGAGTTGCTCGCCGAAATAACTGACCATCTCCGGGGTTGTCAGCCCGCGCAGCGCGTTCATGTCCTGCGCCGACCATGCGGCCTGGACCTCATGCAAGGTGCGGTCGAAGGCTTCGTAGTCGGATTTGCCGATCTGCACGCCCGTGGCGGGGCGTGCCGAGGCGGGCATGACGCCCGCCGCCGGGCCAGGCTGCTGCATCCGCATGAAGCTGGGGCCGCCCGGTCCCGCTCCCGCTGCGGCCATACCCGGCTGACGGCGCATGAACATGCGATACAGC
>CAZZWN010000292.1:0-3581 GCA_964657765.1 uncultured Acetobacteraceae bacterium | reverse complement strand
CCGGACAAGCAGCAACCGGCGGTTCCCGTCAAGAAGTCAGTGTTCCCCGATCACATCATCTGCCTGGAGGACGGCAAGAAGCTGAAGATGCTGAAGCGCCACCTCAAGACGTCATACAATATGTCCCCGGAACAATATCGCGAGAAATGGCAGCTTCCGCCGGACTATCCGATGGTGGCCCCAAACTATGCCCGCCACCGCTCCTCGCTGGCCAAGAAGATCGGCCTCGGCACCAAGCCCCGCGCGCGCTAACCGGTGCAATCCGGTGCCCTCCCGGTCATCGCCGGAGGGTAAGCCGCGTTGCATGAGCATCGATTCGACAGGACCCATCCAGATCGGCTACGCCCGGCCGCATGCCCAGGTGCTCCAAGTTGCCGGTCGCGTCCAGCCGACCGGCCTCCGCCAGCATCGATCATGGCCGATGCGGAGACCGGCGGATTAATGAAAGTCCCACCTCTCAAACGTAACCGGCTGATGGCGATAGACGCATGACCGACTATCGCATGCTGCAGCTTCCAGCCGGCGCAGAAGGGATTCACGAGCTGCGCGCCGGCAACCTCGGCGTCCGTCTCGCTGCCAACCCGGCCGAAGTCGACGCTGCGCAGGCGTTGCGCTACCGCATTTTCTTCGACGAATTGGGCGCAATCCCCGATGCTGCTGCCCGCATGAGCGGGCGCGACCGGGACGATTTCGACGCGGTGGCCGACCACCTGCTGGTCGTGGACCACGAGATCGGGCCGGGACCCGAGGGCGTCGTCGGCACCTACCGCATGATCCAGCAATCGGGCGCCGACGTCGTCGGTGGGTTCTACTCGGCCGCCGAATACGATATCGGACGTATCACCGCCTTTCCCGGCCAAATCCTCGAGCTCGGCCGTTCCTGCGTCGACGCGCGTTATCGCGGCCGGGCGGTCATGCAGTTGCTGTGGCGCGGCATCGCCGCCTATGTGTTCCACTTTCAAATCGACCTGCTGTTCGGCTGCGCCAGCCTGGTCGGCACGGATCCGGACGCCTTGGCGACCGAGCTGACCTACTTGTATGGACACCATCTCGCCCCGCCGGCCCTGCGGCTGCGCGCCAGGCCGGAGCGCTACGTGGATATGCGCCGGGTCGACCCGGCCGCCATCGACCCACGCCGCGCCAACCAGATGCTGCCGCCGCTGATCAAGGGCTATTTGCGCATCGGCGCATGCATCGGCGACGGGGCCGTGATCGACCAGCAGTTCAACACGACCGATGTGGCCATCGTAGTGAAGACCGACATGATCACGGACAAGTACTTCCGGCACTATGAACGCCAAAGCCGCGACCTGCCGGATTAGGCAGCGAAACCGGCGAAGCCTGCCTGAAGCCACGCCCCACGGAGACCCGCATGGATGTCATCATGACCGCGCCCCGCCTGGCGCCGCAAGCGGTCGCCCTGATCGAGGCGGCCGGCGCCAAGCTGCACTACATGGCCCCGTTCCCGTCTGCGGATGCGGTCGCGGAGCTCGCGGCCGCCGTGCAGCCGGTCGCGATATTGTCCCGCCAGGGACCGGTGACGGCGGCGGTGATGGCGGCCGCCCCGAGCCTGCGCATCGTCGCCCGCCATGGCGTCGGCGTCGACGACGTGGACCTGGCGGAGGCGCAGCGGCGGGGCATCGTCGTCACCCGCGCGCCCGGGTCCAACACCCAGGCCGTGGCCGAGCACAGCCTGGCGCTGCTGCTCGCATTGGTGAAGACCCTGCCGCTGCTGTCGGCCCAGGTCGCCGGCGGCGCATGGCGAGGTGCGGAGACCAAGGTCCGGGACGTCGCCGGGCTGCGGCTGGGATTGGTCGGCTGCGGCGCGATCGGCCAGGCCGTCGCCCGCCTGGCCCTGCCGTTCGGAATGGCCGTCGCCGCCTATGACCCGGCCGGCCCGAACGTTCCGGACATCGAGCGCCTGCCCACGCTGCACAGCCTGCTCGCACGCTCGGACGTGCTGTCGCTGCACCTGCCGCTGTTGCCGGCGACGCGGCATATGATCGGAGCGGCCGAGCTCGCCTTGCTGCCGCCGGGCGCCGTGGTGCTCAACACCGCCCGCGGCGGCCTGATCGACGAGGACGCGTTGTATGCGGCGATCGAATCTGGGCATCTTGCCGGCGCCGGGCTCGACGTCATGGAGAACGAGCCGCCGCCCTTAGATAGCAAGCTGCGCCGCCATGTCCGCGTGATTTGCACGCCGCATGTGGCCGGGGTGACCGACAACAGCCTGGTCAACATGGGAGTGATGGCGGCCGAGTGCATCGTCGCCGTTCTGCGCGGGGAACCGGTGCCGCCCGGGCGCCTGGTGCGGGTGTGAGTGCAACGTTGAGTTGGCCGCCGGATCGGCTGCGGCTGTCCATCGGCTGGCGGGCGGACCTGGCGGCGGCGGCACTCGGCGCGCTGTCGGCCATGGCGCTGCCGCCGCTGCATATCATTCCGGTGCTGCTGCTCGCCGTGCCGGGCCTGCTGTTCCTGATCGGCGGCACGCACGGGCCGTGGGGCGCGGCACGGCGCGGCTTCTGGTTCGGTTTCGGCCATCATGTGTTTGGCCTGTATTGGATCACCGAGGCCATATTGCTGGAATCGGCGCGATACTGGTGGCTGGTCCCGCTCGCGGTGCCGGCGTTGTCGGCGTTGCTGGCCCTGTTCATCGCGGCACCCTGCGCACTGGCTCGCCTGACGCCGCCGGGCTGGCGCCGCGTGCTGATGCTGGCGTGCGCCTGGACCGCATTCGACCTCGCCCGGCAGTATGTCGGGACCGGGTTTCCGTGGAACCCGTGGGGCAGCGTATGGGCCATCCCGGGCGGCGTCGGGGACGTGATGATCCAGCCGGCAGCCTGGATCGGCACGCCGGGCCTGACGCTCGTTACGCTGTTGCTGGCGGCGTCGCCGACGCTTGGCGGGCGGGGTATGCTCGGTGCGGCGGCGGCGCTCGCGGTATGGGCTGTGCTGGGCTGGGTGCGGCTGCAGGCGCCAGAGTCGCCGCCGCCGGGGCTGACGGCCGTAATGGTGCAGGGCAACGTCGCCCAGGGCCAGAAATGGGACCGGGCGACCGCCATTGCGGTGTTCCAGCGCCATCTCGACCTGACGCGTGACGCCGTCGCCGCGCTGGGCGGCAAGCCCTCGGTCGTGATTTGGCCGGAGACGGCGAGCGTGTTCCTGCTGCAGTCCGATGCGGCGGCGCGCGATGCGGTCGCGGACGCCGCCCGGCCCGCGCGCGCCGCCATCGTCGGCAGCCTGACGTTCTCGGGCGGCGCGCCGTCCGCCGATCCCGGGAACCTGCCGCGCAACAGCCTGGTCGCGATGGAGGCGGACGGCACGGTCGCGGGAATCTACGACAAGTGGCACCTGGTTCCGTTCGGGGAGTATGCGCCGTCATGGGTTCCGCTCGCGATCAAGGTCGTGCCGGGCCAGTTCGGCTTCGGCAGCGGCCCCGCGACCCTGCGTGTGCCAGGGGTGCCGCCATTCGGCGCGATGATCTGCTACGAGGCGATCTTTCCCGCCCAGGTTGTCGATCAGGCCAACCGGCCGGATTGGATGGTGAACATCACCAACGACGCCTGGTTCGGCAACTCGAC
>CAZZWN010000291.1:0-3641 GCA_964657765.1 uncultured Acetobacteraceae bacterium | reverse complement strand
CGGCGTAGCTGTACCAGAACACCGAAGCGGAGGAGACGCTCCGCGGCACGAAGCGCGAGTAGTCGGACGCCCAGGTTACCCAGGAGATGCCCCAGCCCACGCCGATCGCGGTCGTCAGCAGGCTCAACATCGTGAACCGCTCGGCGGGCGGCAGCGAGCTCGTCAAGTGCCAGTTCACCACCCCCGGCTGCGACCAGGCGGCCACGCTCATCACCAGCATGATCAGGATGGTGACCGGCACGGTGTATTTCTCGAAGGTGCGGATCGCGTAGAAGCCGTAGACGCCGATGCCGACCTGGATCGCCATGATGACCGAGATGACGACGAGGTTGGCGGCCAGCGTATCCGCGATGCCGAACTGGCCGAGGATGCCGATCGAGACCTTGACCGGGAAGTAGGTGTTCACGCCGATCCAGCCGAGCGTCATGACGAACATCAGGGCACTCGGCAGATAGGCCCCGCGCCGCCCGAATGCAGAACGGCTGAGCACCATCTGGTTCACGCCAGTCCGGTGCCCCATGACGGTGAACGCGCCGAAGATGCCGCAGCCGACCAGGTTGCCGAGCACGATGACGGCGATCGTGTCCCACAAGCCTAACTTGAGGATGATCCCCAAGGCGCCAAGCACCCAATTGATGGGCGCTATGTTGGCCCCGGCCCAAATCCACATCTGCTGCGGACCCGTCGAGTCGCGGTCCGAGTCCGGGATCGGCGCAGTGCTGTGATCGTCCGACCTCAATTCGACTTTGGCCATGCTCGCCTCTCATTCCATGCGGTTCCGGCCGGACGGGCGCCCGAAGCTGCGGGAGCGTGCGGCGTAGGCGGCCAGCGTCGGCCGAGGACACCGAACCCAAGAATCGTGCCAGGAACGTAAACGAACGATGGCTCGCTGCCGCACCGCGCCGAATGCGCCTAATCCGGGCAGGACGCCGGAACCTGCGGTCATTTCAGGCAGTCGCGGCCGCCCAGCCGGCGCGTCCTAGTCGTAGCGGTCTGCGACACTGATAGGGAAGCGCTCCCCAACGGCATTATGTGCCAGCGTGGACATGCCGACCGACCGCCGAAGGAGGCGTCCTTGGAACAGGTCAGCACGCCGGATTGGATGATGCGAAGCGGGTTTTCGGGCGCATGGGGCGGATGCGTGCGGCCACGCGATGTTTCACAAGCGGCTGGTGCAAGCGTGTAGCCAAAGCCAGCAGGCCGCGATTGATGCACCGGGACCCGCTATGCCGGGTCTTGGCTCCGCGCGGCGTTCTGGGCATCGGCTCGCAGCTCGCGCGTGCGGGATGGCAGCCGCAGCCCGGCCAGCCCTTTGGGCGCAAAGATGACGAACACGATCAATATCCCGCCGACGGCGATCAGGTTGTAGACCACGCCGACGAATCGCAGCGCCTCCGTCAGCCCATAAAGCAGCAAGCCGCCCACGAATGGCCCCCAGATCGTGCCGACACCGCCGAACACCGCCATCGCGATGACGATGGCGCTGTTGCCCGCCGACCCGACCGCGGGGCTGACGAGCTGGAGGTAATAGGCATAGAGCGAGCCCGCGAGGCCGGCCGCCGCGGCGGCGATGGTGAACGCCAGCAGCTTGTAGCGGGTCGTGTCGATGCCGAGGCTGGCGGCGAGCACCTGGTCCTCGCGGATGGCCTGGAGCGCCGGGCCGACCTCGGTGCGGTTGCAGAGCCACAGCAGCGCCAGCAGCGACCCAGCGGAAACGAACAGCACGATGGCGTAGGCCGCCTGCCGCTGCTGCAGCGGATCGGCCGGGAGCCCGCCGAAGCTGCCGAAATCATGCATGCCGAACGGCCCGCCGGTCAGCGACTCCCAGTTCTGCGCCACGAGCGCGATGATCTCGCCGAAGCCGAGCGTCACCAGCGCGAGATAGTGGCCACGCAGCCGCAGCGCCGGGAAGCCGACCGCCAGGCCCACGGCGGCCGAGACCAGCGCCGCCAGCCCCATCGCCGCATAGGACGGGACGCCGAACCGCTGGGTCGCGATCGCCGCCGCATACGCCCCGATCGAGAAGAACCCGGCGTGGCCGAACGAAATCTGCCCGGCATAGCCGCCCAAAAGGTCCCAGCTCGCGGCCAGCAGCGCCCAGATCAGCGCTTGGGTGGCGATATGCAGCACGAAGGGGTGCGACCACAGCAGCGGCATGGCGGCGGCGAGGACGCAGGCGAGGGTCAGCAGGATGCGCCGGGTCATCGCCGCTTGCGCCCGAAGATGCCGTCGGGCCGCACCAGCAGCACGGCGATCATGAGGCCGAAGGCGATGGCGTTGGTCCACTCCGACGGGATCACCAGCACCGAAAGCGCCTCGGTCAGGCTGACGATGAAGCTCGCGACCAGCGCGCCCAGCACGTTGCCCATGCCGCCCAGGATGGTGATGGCGAATGCCTTGAGCGTGAGCGAGAAGCCGACCGTGGGATAGACGTTGAACAGCGGGGCGATCAGCGCGCCGCCAAGCCCGGCCAGGCCGCAGCCGAGGCCGAGCGTGAGGGTGAAGATGCGGGTGAGCGGGATGCCGACCGCCTGGGCCGACACCGGGTTCTGCGCCACGGCGCGGATCGCCGCACCCTGCCGGTGGTAGCGCAGGAACAGGAACAGCGCCGCGAGCGTGGAACAGGCGGCGGCGAGGATGATCACGCGCTGGTTGCTGACATACGTGAAGCCGAGGTCGACGCCGCCGCGCAGCAACGGCGGCACCCGCAGGTATTCGCCTCCCGCCACCGCCAGCATGGAGTTTTGCATGACAGCCGAAAGGCCGAGCGTGAGCACGAGGAACAGCGGTCCGGCCGGCCGCTTGCCGAGCCGGCGCTGCAAGGGGCCGATCAGCACCGGATAGACCAGCAGCCCGACTGCGCCGGCCGCCATCACGGCCAGCGGCAGGCCGAGCGCGGGCGGCAAATGCAGCAGCGTGACCGCCATGAACGCAGCATAACCGCCAAGGGTAAAAAACTCGCCATGCGCCACGTTGATCACGTCGAGCACGCCGAAAATAAGGGTCAGCCCGACCGAAAACAGCGCGTAAATGCCGCCCAGCACGAGGCCGACGACGACGAACTCCAGGATTTCGCCGCTCAATGCGCCTCGCCCATGTAAAGCTGCCGGATGCGGTCCGACGCGCGCAGCTCCGCCGTGGAGCCGCCGAACGCATTGCGGCCCATGTCGAGCACCACGACCCGGTGCGCCACGGCCATGATCTTGTCGACGTTCTGCTCCACAATCAGCATCGCGATCCCCTCGGCGTGCAATCCAATGAGCTGGTCGTAGATCGCGTCGATGGCGATCGGCGACAGCGCCGCCGAGGGCTCGTCGAGCACCAGCAGCCGCGGCCCGACCATCAGCGTGCGCGCGACCGACAACGCCCGCTGCTCGCCGCCGCTGAGGCTGCCGGCACGCTGCCGGGCCCGCTTGCGAAACAGCGGGAACCGGGCATAGACCCGGTCGAGCGCATCGTTCACCGCATGGCGGGGCAGGGTGTAGCCGCCGAGCGCCAGGTTCTCGTGCACGCTCATGTCGGCGAACACGCCGCCGGCCTGCGCCACGTAGCCGAGGCCGCGCCGCATCACCCGGTCCGGCGTCAGCCCGAGGATCGAGGCGCCGTCGAAGCCTATGGCGCCATCGAACGGGCGCAGGTAG
>CAZZWN010000290.1:0-3679 GCA_964657765.1 uncultured Acetobacteraceae bacterium | reverse complement strand
GGGTCACCAGCACGGAGGAGATCACGCAGCAGATCAACTACGCCGGCGTCAACCGTGGCCTGTCCTATGAGGCCGAGGGTTCGAACCGCAACGTGCCGATCGGCCTGCCGGCGACCGCCGACCGCAACGCCGCCACGACGGGGCTGTTCACGACCGGCACCGCGGCGCTGCCCGGCGGTACTGCCAACGTTCTGCCCGGCGTCGCCGACGTTGCGGCCACCGACGCGCCGTTCGGTGTGCAGCGCGGCTACATCTTCGACGCCGTGCTGCAGGCTGGGCTGACGGTGCGCAACTATGGCTGGCAGACGAACAACATCGGCCCCATCACCTCCGCCTCCGGGGCTCCGATCGAGAACGCGGGCGAGGTCGGCGTCGTCCAGGTCGCTGCGCTCAACCCGACCTTGGCGCCGCTCACCGACGTCTACTTCCGCGGGTTCGACCAGAACGTCTCGGACCAGTGGACCTTCAACGAGTGGAACCGCGAGTTCATGGGGTATATCGCCAACAAGAACCTGCCGAGCCTCGAGACGGTGCGGCTGAGCCATGATCACACCGGCAGCTTTGCCACGGCACTCGCCGGGGTGAACACGCCCGACACCCAACAGGCCGACAACGACCTGGCCGTCGGCCGCCTTGTCGAGGCGGTGGCGCGCAGCCCGTATGCCAACAGCACCTTGATCATAGTGACCGAGGACGACTGCCAGGACGGTCCCGACCACGTCGACTCGCATCGTTCGACGACCTATGTCGTGGGCGCCTACGTGAAGAAGAAGGCGGTGATCAGCACGCGGTATAACCAGGTCAGCGTGCTGCGCACGATCGAGGACATCCTCGGCACGCCGCACATCAACCTGAACACTGCCTATCAGCGCCCGATGACCGACGTGTTCGACGTCACCTCGCACGGCAACTGGACGTATAACTCCGTCGCGTCGACGATCCTGAAGACGACGTCGCTCGCGCTGGCCGACAATGGGATCCAGTTCGCGGAGGGCCCGGATGTGCTGCCGCGGCACGATGCGGCGTATTGGGCGCAGGCGACGCGCGGCTTCGACTTCTCGGGCGAGGACCGCGTTCCGGTCGATCTCATGAACGAGGTGATGTGGGAGGGCCTGATGCCGGGCCAGCCCTACCCGACGCATCGTTCGGGGCTGAAGCTGGGCGCTCTGACGGTGAACGACGAGCGGCGCGACTGATCCCTTAGGGATCGGCGACGGGTAAGGGGGGCCTTTGCGCCCCCCGTGCCTGCTCAGGCCGATACGTCCTCCCGCTGCGGCGCGCGCACCTCGGGCCAGCCGATGCTGGGGGCGTGGCCGCGGAAGTTCTCCAGCCACCAGCGCCAGTCCTGCTGCACCAGCGAGAACGGCGAGGCGTGGCCAAGCTCGCGCGCCGCCCAGACCGGCCAGTGCGGGTTCGCCAATGCCGGCCGGCCCAGCATTACGAGGTCGATCAGCTCCTCGCGGATCACCCGGTCGGCGTTCTGCGGCACACCGAGGTTCCAGCTCGTCGCCACCGGGATGCCGACCTCGGTGCGCACCCGGTGCGCCCGCTCGATCATGAAGCCGACGTCGTTCAGCGGCGGGTCGACCATCTCGTCCGTGTTGAAGCCGAGCGACAGGTCGGCAAGGTCGAGCCCATGCTCCTTCATCATGCCGACTGCGACCACGGCGTCGTCGAACTGTGTGCCGGCCGGGTGCAGGTCGTCCGAGCCGAGGCGCATGGTCAGCGGGTACTTTTCCGGCCATACCGCCCGGACCGCATCCAGCGCCTCGAGGTGGAAGCGGGCGCGGTTCGCAAGGCTGCCGCCATACTCGTCGGTGCGCTGGTTGGCGAGCGGCGAGAGGAAGCTGGCGCCGAGGTAGCCGTGCGCATAGTGCAGCTCCAGCCACTTATAGCCGGCCGCGAGCGCACGCACGGCAGCGTCGGCATAGGCTTTGTGCAGATCCTTGATCTGCTCGACGGTCAATTGCTGGACCGGATAGATGTGGCCGCCGCCGCCATAGGGGATCGCGGACGGCGCGACGCAGGTCCAGCCGTCCGGGTGCTCCGGCGGGAGCTGCTTCCAGGTGCCCTCTGAATTGGTGCCGCGATGCGGCGGAAGCTCGCTGCCCTTGCGGCCGGTATGACCGAGCTGGATGGCTGGCACGGCGCCCATGCGCTCGATGATGGCGGTGACGCGGGCGTGGCCCTCGATCTGCTCGTCGTTCCAGATGCCGGCGCACGACGTCGTGGTGCGGCCGTCGGGGGTGATGGCCATTTGCTCGCCGAACACGAGGGCGAAGCCGCCGGCAGCGCGGGCGCCGAGATAGCTCACGTGGTAGTCGTCCAGCTTGCCGTCGACCGAGTTGTACATGGTCATCGGCGACATCACGGTGCGGTTGCGGAGCGTCACGCCCTTGAGCGTGTAGGGGCTGAACAGGTCGGGCATGGAGGAGCGCCTTCTGTGAGTGGGTCTGAGTGGTGGACAGTAGAGCGTTGCCAACACTCAAAACCGCACCGCAGCATTTCCAGCAAAACCTGTGCCAACCGGTGCCTTCCGACGGCTGCATGGGCCGCGCATCATTTCCGCGCATCAAACCTCGAGATCGCCATGTCGGACAGCCCGCCGTGGTGCCGCGCTGCTGGGACACATTGACCTTCGGGCCGGCGAACGCGTTCATGCGCCGCACAGCCAACGCATTGGAGCGATCGCATGACCGTCCAGCACGAAGCGAGCGTGCCTCAGTCTGCGCGCCAGCAGACCCAGCAGGAGTACGAGCAGGTCGTCTCGGCCGGCGGGATCGGTTATCTGGAGGCGGGGCCGGCCTCCGGCGTCCCGATCGTGTTCCTGCACGGAATCGGCGGCGCAGCGCGGATGTTCCGCGCCCAACTGGACCATTTCGGCGAGAGCTTTCACGCGGTCGCCTGGGACATGCCGGGCTATGCGGGCTCCGCTCCGCTGCCGCTCGTGACGATCGACGCGCTTGCGGCGGCGTTGGCCGGGTTCATCGACGAGCTCGGCCTGGACCGCCCGATCCTGGTGGGTCATAGCCTCGGCGGCATGCTGGTGCAGCGCTTGCTGGCCATGACGCCGCACAAGGCCCGCGCCGTGGTGCTGGCGCAGACCAGCGCGGCCTTCGGCAGCCGCGACCCGGCCTGGCAGGCGGAGTTCCTGTCCGCACGGCTCGGCCCGCTGGATGCCGGCCACAGCATGGCGGCGCTGGCGGAGGCGATGGTGGCGGACATGGTCGGACCCGGCGCGGACCCGGACGGCGTCGCCCTGGCCCGCGACTGCCTCGCCCACACGCCGGACAGCACCTATCGGGACAGCGTGCTGGCACTGCGGGGCTTCGATTGCCGCGATGCGCTGGGGCGAATTGCGGTGCCGGCCCTGGTGCTCGCCGGTACGCTGGACACCTCGGCGCCGGCGTCCGGCATGGAGCGCATGGCGGCCCGCATTCCCGGCGCGCAATACGTCGCTCTGGAGGGCGCCGGGCACCTCGCCTACCTCGAGCAGCCGCAAGCGTTCAACGCGGCGCTGGAGCGGTTCCTGCGCGATGGTCCCGCCGAGACCCTGGAGCGCCCGGCTGAATAGCTGTATGTCGGTTAGGCGACGAAGCCAATACGGCGAGCGGAGAGGCCGAAATGAACATCCATGAGTATCAGGCGAAGGACCTGCTGCGCGAATACGGCGTTGCGG
>CAZZWN010000289.1:0-3686 GCA_964657765.1 uncultured Acetobacteraceae bacterium | reverse complement strand
TCAAGCGCTGGCCGGCGTTCAGAAGGTTCCTGGCCGACGGCCGGATCTGCATCAGCAACAATGCCGCAGAACGCGCCCTCAGAGGGGTCGCCCTAGGTCGCCGCGCGTGGCTGTTCGCCGGATCCGACCGCGGTGGTGAGCGTGCCGCCGACGTCTACAGCCTGATCGTCACGGCCAAGCTGAACGACGGCGACCCGCGCAAGCTGGCTCGCTCACGTGCCGCGCACCATCGCTGATCACCCGGCCTCGCAGCTCGACGAGCTACTACCCTGGAACTGGCAAAAGACGGACGTCACATCCGTTGCGGCTTGATTAGTCGCGGTGCTCACCGGATGCGTACCGGAAGCGCGGCGTCTCCGTCTTTTATAACAGTGGACTCTACTGACGCCTGAGGCACCGGCTGGCACCCCATCGAGGATCGGCTCGATGAAGTGGACTCTACTGACGCCCGATGCATCGAGCGCAGGCGGTCGTGTGGTGCTGTGACCGCGGTATGTTGCGAAAGAAGGCAGTTTGTGACCACCATCCAAGGAACGTGCGCGGTTTTGCCGCCGGCGCCGGTTCAGCTATCGGGCCGAGGACGTGGTGGGGCTTCGCCGCGCCAGCCTCATCCTCAATCCTCGTGCATCCCACGATGCATGCCGTCGAGGATTGGCGAGATCAGGAAGTCGAGCGCGCTGCGCTCCCCGCCGATGATCAGCACGTCCGCCGGCATCCCGGCATAGGCCACCACGCCGGGGAAGGGCGTCAGCGCGTCCGCATCCAACTCGGCGCGCACTAAGAACACCGGCTCACCATGCGGATCCTGCTGCCGGTCGGCAGCCACATACACCAGCCGCCCTTCGACGGTCGGCACCCGATGCACCTTGTACGCGGACAGCCGCACGTTGACGCGCTGTCCGACATGGACGTGCTCGATCTCGGTAGGCTCGATCGCGGCCTCGATCAGCAGCTTGCCGTCGCCCGGCACCAGGTCCAGCACGGGCTGGCCGGCCGTGATGCTGCTGCCCGGTGTGAACAACTTGATGTCCGTGATCGCCCCCGCCTCCGGCGCCCGCACGATCGTCCGCGACAGCAGGTCGCGCGTCGCGGTCAGTCGTTGCGCCGCGTCGGCCATCGTTGCCTTGGCCTCCTGCATGTCGCGGGCCGCGTCGGATCGCCGGGTCTCTGCCACGTTCGTGAACTCGAGCTTGGTCTGCTCCACCGCCTGCTCGGCCTGCGCGAGCCTGCCCTGCGCGTCGCCGAGGCTGCCCTGCAGCTCCGCCACCGCCCGGCGCATCTCCAGCGCGCGCGTCTTCGGCGCGAATCCGTCCCGCAGCAGTGTCTCTACCCCGCGCCCCTCCTCTTGCGTCAGCGCGAGCCGGGTGTTGAGCGACTGAATCTGCGTTTTTAGCGCGCCCTCCTGCATTAGCAACTGCTGAACTTTGCGGGCGGTGATGCGGGCGTTGCCGTCAAATGCATCCCAACGCGAGTCGAGCAGCGCCTTTTCCGCCTGCAACAACGCGCCCACCGCCGGTTCCTGCTTCGCTGCCGTCAGCAGCTCGTCTGGCCACTCCGCCTCCCGCCGGTCGACGAGTTCGGCATCGAGCCGCGTCGCCTTCGCCACGGCGCCCCAGTACTGCGCCTCGGCCTGCCGCATCGTCGCCTGCGCCTGCACGTCGTCCAGCAGCAGCAGCGCCTGCCCGGCGACGACCTGGTCCCCCTCCTTGACCAGAAGCGCCTTCAGACGCCCACTGTCCAGCAGGCTGATCGTCTTGCGCTTGGCCGCGGCCACGAACACGCCCGAGGCGGAAACCGCGCTGTCCAGCGGCGTCAGCGCAGCCCAAGCGCCCAGCCCGCCGAACCCGAGTGCAACCACCAACACACCCGCCATCGCCAGCCGGCGCAGTGAGGGCGGGGCGTAGCCGGCGTCCAGCGCCTCGGGTGTCGCGGTGATGCGCATATTCGGTTCGCCTCAGGCCGGTATGGGTTGCGCGGCATGCGTCGTCGACGGCTTTACGGAAGGCGTCTGGATCGACGCGATGCGCCCCGCCTGCACCGTGATCACCAGGTCCATCGCCGCGAGCAGCTTCGGCCGGTGTGTCACCACCACGATGACGCTGCCCGCGCGCCGGGCCGTGCCTATGGCGTCGACCAACGCGTCCTCGCCGACATGGTCGAGGCTTGCGTCAGGCTCGTCCAACCCGAGCAGGCGCGGAAACCCGAACAGCGCGCGCGCCAGGCCAACTCGCTGCTTCTGCCCGCCGGAGAGCGAAGGCAGGCTCGGTCCAATGCGTGTGTCGTAGCCCTGGCGTAGCCGCCCGACCAGATCGTGGACGGCCGCTGCCGAGCTCGCCGCGATCACCGTCTCCGGAGGCGCCTCCTCGAACCGGGCGATATTGTCCCAGACCGTGCCGTCGAGCAGCTGCACGCCTTGCGGCAAGTAGCCGACCCGGCCGGGCATGTTGGTCGCCACCGGGCTGCCATCGAGCCGCGCGGACCCGCTGCTCGGCCAAGCGAGGCCGACCATCACTCGCAGCAAGGTCGACTTCCCGGCGCCATTTGGCCCGACGAGCGCCGCGGCGGTCCCCGGCGGCAGGCTGAGCTGAATATCCTGCAGGAGCGCCCGCCCGCTCTTCGGCTCCTGCAGGCTGACGTCACGCAGCACCAGCCCGGCCTCACCCGCGTCCGAATCCGCCTTGTCGCCCGTGATGTCGTCCAATGGGGCCAAAAGCGCCGTTATGCGCCGCCACGCCAACCGCACTGCGATCCAACGCCGCCACGCCGCGATCAGCCCGTCGAACGGTCCCAACACCTTGCCCATCAAGAGGTTTGCGCCCATCAGACTGCCGGGCGAGGCCTGGCGCGACAGGATCAGCACCGCGCCCAAGGCCATAACCCCTGCCTGAAGGCTCATGCGGGCGATCTTGGCCATCATCCCTACCGCCTCCGCCCGGTTCCCCGCCCGCCGCATTCCGCCCAGCGCCGCTGCGTGCCCGACTGTCCAGCGGCGTGACAAAGCTGGAAATTGCCCAAGCCCCTCGGTCAGATCGCTCTCGCGCAGTCCGGAGGCGAACAGATGCCCGGCCTGCGCCCGCTCCTTGCTCGCGCGCTCGACCACCGGGCGCACCAGCCGATCACTGACGATGCCTAACGTTAGCAGCAGCGAGATGCCGACCAGGCCGAGCCAGCCATAGGCGGGGTGCAGCGCGAACATCACCGCCAACAGCAGCGGAGCGCAGATTGCATCAAGCGGGACCGAGAGCGCGCCGGAGGCAAGGAAGCTGCGGATCTCGTGTAGGTCACGGAGCGCGTCGCCGCCTAACGCGGCGTTGCCGCCGACGCCCCCCCGTATCGCGGCCTCCATTACCGGCCGGGTCAGCACATTGCCGACCTGCTCGGCAACCGCCACCAGCGCGGCCGAGCGCAGGAAATCAAGCACAGCGTAGACCAGCAGCCCGACCGCGCAAGCAAGCGACAGCATAACCACCGTACTCATGTTCCGGCTGAGCAGCACACGGTCGTACAGCTGCATGTCATAAACTGGTACGACCAGCACGGCGATGTCTAAAAACAGGGTTAGAAACAGTCCTAGCCCAAGACCGCCTGCCAGCACGGTTCGCGCACGGCGGAGCTCTGGCACGGGCGCGCTCATCCGCCAGCCACCGCGGCAGTCTGCCGGACCAGCCGCACCCGCGGCGCCTGCA
>CAZZWN010000288.1:0-3740 GCA_964657765.1 uncultured Acetobacteraceae bacterium | reverse complement strand
AGGGCTGCAGGTCGGACCAGGTGTTGACGATGGCGATGACCGGCTTGCCCGTCCATTCCTCGGGCGCGTAGCCCATCTGCATGGCGCGGCTGCGATGGCCAAACGATCGCAGGTCGGCAGGGCCGAACCAGCGGGCGCTGCGCAGCCCGGCGGCGGTCTTGCGCTGCGTCAGGGGTTCGGCCGGAATGGAACCGGGCTCCAGCTCGGCCGGAGCTGCGGGGATGTCGTTGGCCATGGCGTTTTCTCCCTATCTTGCTGGCTCACGTCCCACAGTATAGCCGTCATATGGCGACAGAGCGTACACAGACCGGGAAGAACTCCGCGGAGACCACTGGCTACCCAGTCTTGGCGGCCAGGAAAACGGGGGGGGGGTGCGCTAGGAATCAGGCTGGAGGTTTACTTCGACACGCCGGGCTACAAGCCGTGCCTTCCGCTGCGTGGCGTCGCAGCGGAAGGATAGGCTGCCAGCTGGACGGGTTCAGTAAGCTCCGCCTACGCTGGTCGGCGCACGGGTCGTCGCCACGCCGTTGGGGCCGATGGCCAAGTCGGGGACGGCGCCCGTCGCGCGCTGCCCGCCGCCGTTCGACGAGGTGACGCCGCTTTCCAGCTTCGGATCGATCGCCGGGCGTTGGTCGCCGCAGGCGCTTACGGCGAGGCAAATCGCGGTGGTGGCAATAATGGTGCGTAGCATTGTGCGTTCTCCCTTTAATAAGGAGTTAACGCTTACTGCTCCGCTGTGTTCCCGCTTGCGAAGTACTTTCGCCGCGGCATTCGCCATTGCGTTGACAGCTATGCATTGAATGCAGGCTCATTGGTGACTCGGCAGGCAAGGTGATGCGAAGCTGCAACTTGAACAGGACAAGGCCGCTGATGGCCGCTAGCATGCTTGGGGCCGCTACCATGCCGGGAGAGGAAACACTATGAAGATCAGAGCGGCGGTCCTGGACCGCATGGGCGCCGAACCGCCCTACGCCGTAAGCAAGCCGCTGCGCATCGCAAGCGTCGAGCTGGACGGGCCGGGCCGGGGCGAGGTCCTGGTGCGGATCGGCGCGGCCGGACTGTGCCATTCGGACCTCTCGGTCATCAACGGCGACCGCCCGCGGCCGATGCCGATGGCGCTTGGCCACGAGTCGGCGGGTGTGGTCGAGGCGGTGGGCGAGGACGTGCCGGACCTCGTGCCCGGGGACCACGTCGTGATGGTGTTCATGCCGTCCTGCGGCCATTGCCTGCCATGCGCTGAGGGCCGCCCGGCGCTGTGCGAACCCGGCGCCGCCGCAAACGGGGCCGGGACGCTGCTCTCCGGCGCGCGCCGGCTGCACTGCGACGGCGTGGACCTCAACCATCATCTCGGCGTGTCGGGCTTTGCCGAATACGCGGTCGTCTCGCGCCGCAGCGTCGTGAAGATCGACCGCGACCTGCCGCTCGATGAGGCCGCGCTGTTCGGCTGCGCGGTGCTGACCGGGGTGGGCGCCGTGGTGAACACGGCCGGGCTGCGGCCCGGGCAAACGGCGGCGGTGATTGGACTGGGCGGCGTCGGCCTCGCCTCCGTGCTCGGCGCCATCGCCTCCGGTGCCCGCCAAGTGGTCGCGATCGACTTGTCGGACGATAAGCTCGGCCTCGCCCGGCAGATTGGCGCGACCGACACCGTTAACGCCCGCGACGCGGACGCGGCCGAGCAGGTCCGCGAGCTCACCCACGGCGGCGTCGACTTCGCCTTTGAGATGGCGGGCGCCGTGCGGGCGATGGAGCTCGCCTACAAGATCACGCGGCGCGGCGGTACGACGGTAACGGCCGGGCTGCCACCGCCCGGCGCCAACCTGCCGCTGCCGCTGGTGCAGCTCGTCGCCGAGGAGCGCACGGTGAAGGGCAGCTACATCGGCACCTGCGTGCCGACGCGCGACATGCCGCGTTACATCGCGCTGTATCGCGCCGGACGGCTGCCGGTGGACCGGCTGATGAGCGGCAAGCTGCAGCTGGAAGCAATCAACGAAGGCTTCGACCGCCTGCACGAGGGCAAGGCCGTGCGCCAGGTCATCGAGTTCGCGCAATGAGCCGTATCAGCACACGCCCTTCCAGCAGGATCTGGCGACGGTCGTGACCGATTTTTACAAGGCATTCACCGACTTCTGGGCGACGCAGGGCCAAGCGTGGCTGAAAACGCAGGAGCACGCCGCCAAGACGATGGCCGAAGGCATGCAGGCCATGACGGCCAACGCGTTCCCGGCGCTGCCCAATGCGCCGGCTGACCTGTCCGCCAGCATGGCCGACCTGTCGCGCGCCAGCCAGTCGCTCACCGAGCTGTGGTCCGCCGCCACGTCGTGCTTCGGCGCGCTCAGTGGTGCGTTCACCGGGTCAGGGTCGCCCGTCGCCGCAGGTGCGCCACCCGCGGATCGGGACACTGCGGTCGAGACGAGCCTGCGCAGCATGCTCGACCCGCAAACCTGGTTGAGCGGCATGGGCGAGATCGATGGCGCGCTGCTGGGCCGCTTGGCCGAGGGGCCGCGCTTCGCCGACCTCTGGGACGTCGAGCGCCGCTACGCCCGGGTCATGCATGCCTGGGTCGACGTGCGCCGCCGGCGCATCGAACATAATGCCGTGCTGCTGGAGGCGTGGATGCAGGCGAGCCGCGATTTCAGCGAGAAGCTGACCGGCCGGGCCAGCGCCGATGGCAAGGCACCGGACGCCAAGGCCGCCCTGGCGCTGTGGACGGAGACGGCCAACGGGCGGCTGCTGGAGACCCAACGCTCGGAGCCGTTCCTGATGACGCAGAGGGCGATGATCCGCGCCAGCACGGAGCTCAATTTGGCGCAGCAGGAGCTGGTCGAGCACTTCGGCCGCCAGTATGGATTCCCGACCCGCACCGAGCTGGACGATGTGCACCGCAGCCTTACCGAGCTGCGCCGCGAGCTGCGGACCATGCAGCGGCAACAGCGTTCGGCGGAGGCCTCCGTAGCCGGGGCACAGACGGCGCCCAAGCCGCAGGCAGCAGCCAAGCCGCGGATGGCCCCGCCCCGCCGCCCGGCAACGCCGCGGAAAGGGGTGCATTGATGACGGGGAACGGCACGACCCCGGCGGGCGCGCTGTCGGACGCCGCACAGCTCGGCGCCAAGATGCTGACGGGCGGCGAGATGCTGACCCGCCTGCGCGACGCCGACGTCGAGATCGCCACGACGCCCAAGGACCTGGTGTGGACCCAGGATAAGGTCAGCCTGTTCCACTACCGCCCGCTCGCCGAGAAGCGGATCGGCGTCCCCGTGCTGCTCTGCTACGGGCTGGTCGGCCGCTGGACGATGACGGACCTGCAGGAAGACCGCTCGCTGGTCCGCAACATGCTGAACCTGGGGATCGACCTCTATGTCGTGGACTGGGGCAACCCGTCGCGCGCCGACCGCTATCTAACGCTCGAGGACTACATCCTCGGCTACCTCGACGGCTGTGTCGCCGAGATTGCCCGGCGTGCCGGGGTGGCGAAGGTGAACCTGCTCGGCGTCTGCGAGGGCGGCGTGTTCACCACCGCCTATGCCGC
The DNA here is from genome assembly GCA_964657765.1 of uncultured Acetobacteraceae bacterium. Taxonomy (GTDB): domain Bacteria; phylum Pseudomonadota; class Alphaproteobacteria; order Acetobacterales; family Acetobacteraceae; genus CAHJXG01. Next base: position 214 of record CAZZWN010000288.1, on the reverse strand, counting down.
GCTGGAGGCAGAGCGGGTCAACACGCTGGCGCTCACCATCACGCCGATCGATTTCCATGCCGACATGGTCGAGAACCGGCCCGGCCACGGCTTCCTCAACCTATGGACCCGCTCGCTGACGCCGGAGGACGTCGACCGGCTGATCGAGGCGCACGGCAACCTGCCGGGCCAGTTCATGGGCGCGGTGTTCAACCAGATGTCGCCGATGCGCAGC
>CAZZWN010000287.1:0-3772 GCA_964657765.1 uncultured Acetobacteraceae bacterium | reverse complement strand
GGCGCAAGCTGCCTGCGGGCTAGCTCGCATTCGAGCAGGAATTCCAGGGCTTCCAGGCGGACCAGCGCTTTGTCCATGTCAGGTCCCCAGACATACGCCCCATGACCGCGGATATAGTAGCCGAGCGCGGCCACCTCCAGATGAGGGCCGATGATGCCGGCAAGGCGTCCAATGTCCTGGTCGTTGTCGAACAGCTTCAGGCTCAGCTCGACCGCATGGGTATCCTGGCCGGGAAACGCCTTGAACAGCTCGTAGCCCTGCAGCGCGAGCGCGTCCTGCGGCTCGGCCATCGAAAGCACCGTGCCAGCGACGGAATGGCCGTGCAGCACGGCGCCGCAATCGGGGAAAGTCCGGTAGATCTGGCAATGCAGCAAGGTTTCCGCGCTCGGCTTGTCGCCGGCGTTACAGGGACGCCCGTCCAGGTCGACCGCGATGATCGAGAAACTGTCGAGAAACCCTTTGTGGCCACCGCTGCGGGTAATCGCGATTTGGCCGGATCCGATGCCGTCCTGTCCCGGCAGGCGAACGCTGAGGTTGCCGGCCGTCGCAGGCACCCAGCCGCGCTGGTCCATGCGACGGCCGGCGCGGATAATCTCGTCCTGCGCGCGGACCGGGATAGCCGACACGCTTCGTCAGCCGGGAAAGGTTTGCCTCAGACGCGATCCAGCGCTTTCAGCCCTGATGAACGGTCGTCGTCGCGCGCGGCGGGACGGTGGTTCCGGCTGGCGTGTTCAACGGCGCGTTGGGAGCGGCAATCGAGCCGGCCGGCCGCTCGGCAGTCGCCTCCATCGAGACGTCGTCCTCCGCCATGTTCTTCTTGAAGGCTTTGATGCCCTTGGCGAAATCGCCCATCAAGTTGCTGACCTTGCCGGTGCCGAACAGCAGCAGCACGACCGCCAGAACAATGAGCCAGTGCCAGATGCTCAAACCACCCATGGAATTATCCTCCGAACCGCCACTGGGGCGTACCTATGCCGGACCGCTTTCATGGCATGGCGTTCACCGGGACATGGCCCAACGTGACCAGGGTTGCAACACCTGCCCGGCCTGAACGCGGTGCTTGCCGTGCGTGCGCGGGCAGCTTTGGTGAACGCGCCGGCGAGGGCGCCGGATGCGACCCGGCCGGCAATCACGGTGATCAGCGTCAGAGGTCGGCACGGAATGCGGCGATCAGCGCTTCGGCTTCGTCCAGGTCGGTTCGCAACGCCAGCGCAGCGACACCATGGGAGAAGCCCGCGCGGGCCATGCTGGCGAGTTCACGGTGAGCGGTTTCGGGCTGGACCGCCCGCGTCCGCCAAGCGCCCATCCGGCGTTTGCGGGCATGAATAAGGGCGGCCGCCAGTTCCGATCGGCTGTCCTGGGGGAGGCTTTCGCTGGCCAGCGTGCCGGAGACGCCACGGCTGGCGAGATGAGCACCGATGGCGCGGCGCGACCGGCCGGCGCGCGACAGCGACCGGGCGCGGGAGACGGCAAACGCTGCATCGCTCACCGCACCCGCCTCGACCAGCCGGACGACGATCCCGGCGATAGCATCGCGAGCCAGGCTGGCCTGGGCCGCGATCGTCTCGCCCTCTCCTTCCGCTGCGCGGGCCCAGCGATCGACTTTTCGCCGCAGCACCTGGGTCAGCCCCGATTCGGTGGCGGCGAAACGTGACAGATAGGTGAGGGCGGCCGCATGCAGCGAGCCGGCATCCGGCGCCGGCCGAGGTGGCGGGCGGCGCGGCGAAGCGGCGGAAGACGATTGGGCCCTGGAGCCGAACTTGCGCATGGCTGACCTCAGCTTGGCACGGCAGCCCGTCCAGCGAAACCGCTGCTCGGACGGCGACGTTCCACAAAGCATGCACGCGGGACCGGGATGCCGCGTTTGCCACACGGGAGCCGCATCATGACGTTTCTTATCCGCTTGGCCGCCTTGGGCGCGCTGGTGATCGCTCCGGCGATTGCCCTAGCGCAGGATGCCAAGGACGCGCCGCCCCCAGCCTCGCCCGCTCAGCCGGCCCCGCCCGCCGCACCGACGCCGGGAATGGGAGAGCCGGGGCAGGCGATCCCGGGCAGCCCGAACCTTTCCGTGGCCACCGTCAAGATGGAAGGCGGTCTGCGCACCAGCAAGTTGGTGGGGGCCGCGGTGTTCAACGGCGGCAACCAGCAGGTGGGAACGGTTGACGACCTGATCCTGGACCACGACGGCAAGGCGGTGCTCGGCGTGATTTCGGTAGGTGGCTTCCTGGGCGTTGGCGGCAAGCTGGTGGCGGTGCCATTCACCTCGCTGCACGTGGACGGTGCGGGGAAGGTGACACTGCCAGACGCGTCGAAAGATGCTCTGAACAAGATGCCGGGATTCACCTACGTCCAGTAAGGACATCGACGGTTTGAGGGAGCAAAGCGGGATTGCCGAGGGCGACGACTCGGCCGTCGCTTTCGCTCGTCAACTTCAGGCCGCTCCAGTCGCGGACCGTGCCGCCGGCGCCTTCGACCACCGGCAGAAGGGCAGCCCAGTCCCAGATCTTAAGGTCGCACTCCGCAACGATGTCGATCTGCCCGAGCGCGAGCAGGCCGTAGGCGTAGCAGTCGCCACCCCAGCTAACCCGCGCCACGTCCTTGGCGAGCCGGTGCCAGGCGGGGGCGTGTGGGCCGAACATGGCGGGTGAGGTGCAGGACAGTTCAGCCTCCGCAAGGGTGGCGCACCGCCTGGTGCCCGGGCTGCCGCCGAACGGGCCGTGGAAGCGTGTCGGCTCGCCTGTGACGCCGATCCAGCGCTCGCGGGTGACTGGCTGGTCGATGATCCCGATGACCGGAACGCCGTCGCGCAGCAGGGAAATGAGCGTGCCGAAGGTTGGCCGCCCGGTGATGAAGGCGCGGGTGCCGTCGATAGGGTCCAGGACCCAGCGATAGTCGGCATTGGAATTGGCGAGCCCGAACTCTTCGCCAAGCACGCCGTGGCCCGGGCAGGCATCGCTCAGGAACGAGCGCATCGCCTGCTCGGCCTGCCGGTCGGCCGCGGTGACCGGGCTGTCGTCGCCCTTGCGCTCAGTGTCGAGAGGCGCCCGGAAATACGGCCGGATGACGGCCCCTGCGACATCTGCCGCCCCGAGCGCGGCCCGGATATGGGCCGGCTCTACTGAGGCGATTGCGGTTCCGGCCAGATCAGTTCGGCTTCACAGGCGCATTGTTGTTGAGCGGCGTTGGCGTCGCTTGCGGCGAGGCAGGCGCCGGGCCGGCGGGAAGTGCGCCGCCGGTAGCCGGGGGCAGCGGGAGCGGGCTCTGCGCCAGCGTGTGCAGGTAGTCGATGACGTCCGCGCGCGTCTGGTCGTTGCTGATGCCCGCATAGGCCATCTTGGTGCCCGGCGCGTAGGCGCTGGGCTTATACAGCCACTTGTTCAGCTCGTCGTAGGTCCACTTGCCCGGCTTACCCTTGAGTGCTGCCGAGTAGGTGTAACCGGCCGCGCTGGCCCGTTCGCGCCCGACTACGCCGTACAGCAGAGGTCCGACCTTGTTCGCGCCGCCCTCGTTGAAGTTGTGACAGGCGATGCAGATTTTCTTGGTGAGTGCCTGGCCACGCGCCGGGTCGGCCGAGGCAAGCAACGGCGCCACCGGCGGAAGCCCGGGCGCGCCGGCCGGAGCCGAACCCGGCGCCGAGTCCGACTGTGGCGACGCCGGGGGCGACTTCGGGGCTGCAGCCGCGGCCTTCTCCTCGGCGGCAGCGTCGGCGGCGGTCGGCAACGGCTCGGGGCTGTTGCTGAGCGTGTGCAGGTAGTCGATGACGTCGGCGCGG
>CAZZWN010000286.1:0-3793 GCA_964657765.1 uncultured Acetobacteraceae bacterium | reverse complement strand
TGCGCGAACAGCTTGCCGGTGCGCCCCATGCCGCACTGCACCTCGTCCATGCCGAGGATCAGCCCATACTCGTCGCACGCCGCCCGCAGTCCGCGTAGGAAATCGAGCGACGCCGCACGGATGCCGCCCTCGCCCTGCACCGGCTCGACCAGCACGCCCGCCGTCTCCGGGCCGATGGCGTCGCGCAGCGCGTTCAGGTTGTTGAACGGCACATGGTCGAAGCCATCGACCTCCGGCCCGAACCCGGCCAGATACTTCTTGTTGCCCGTAGCCGCCAGCATCGCCAGCGTGCGGCCATGGAACGCGCCATCGAAGCAGATGACGCGATACCGCTCGCCGCGGCCCGTCTCGTGCATCGCCTTGCGCATCATCTTGACCATGCCCTCGTTCGCCTCGGCGCCCGAGTTGCAGAAGAACACGCTGTCGGCGAACGTCGCCTCGACGAACCGCGCCGCCAGCCGCTCGGCCTGCGGCACGCGATACAGATTGCTCGTGTGCATCACCTTGGACGCCTGCTCGGCGATGGCCTGCACCAGATGCGGGTGGCCGTGGCCAAGCGAGGAGGTCGCGATGCCGGCGCCGAAATCGAGGAATCGTCGCCCGTCCGTAGTGTACAGCCAGGCGCCTTCGCCCCGCTCGAAGGCGAGGTCGGCACGGTTATACGTCGGCATTAGGGCGGAAATCATGGGAACTCGGCACCTCGGTGCATTTCCCCGGACCATTTCACCGCCCAACGACCCTTCGCGGGCGGTCCCCAGGGAAGCGGGCAGGATGGGGTGAGCCTTCGCGCGAAGTCAAACGCTAATCGGCAATTTCCGGCCTAATTTGCGCTAATATACCAGACTTGGCATCGCATTGAGCGTGTCCTTGGTCGCGCCCTGCAGCACCACATGGTCGCCGTCGCGCTTGAGCTGATCGAACGGCACTGCGACCAGCTTGCTGCCCAGGCCCAGGAAGCCGCCGACCGAGATGACGGCTACGGTGATCTTGTTCTCGTCGGTCATCACCAAGTCGTCGACGCTGCCGATACGCTCGTTCTGATCGCTGTTGACGGCGACGCCGATCAGCTTGCTCGCGCGGACGCCGCTATCGAGCCGCACCGACGCGACCGCCAGGTTGGGATTGTTCGTGGTCGCGACGACGCCGGCGGGCGGCGCGGGGGTCTGGTCCGCCTGTTGCGCCAACGCCGGTGCTGCGGCCAGGCTCGCAGCCAGGGCCATCGCGACGGCAGCGGAAAGCTTCGGCACAGGATAGTTCAAAACGACACCTCAGGGCTTTATTGCGGGGCTGCCATCGAACGTAGCGTGGCCCGTCCGGGTTCCGACGACGCGCATCCCGTGCCAACGTGTCGCCATGGCCGAGCCTCCTTCAGACGAAGCAAAGTCCGGTGCGAAGCCGGGTAGATCGGGCCGTGCTCCGCGGACCGCGCCCCGGCCGACCGGTCCCGCGCCAACCCGCGCCCGGCTGCACGACGCGGCGCTGGCCCATCTCGCGCGCTTCGCCGCGACGGAGGCCGGGCTCGTCCGCGTGCTCGACCGCCGGATCGACCGCTGGGCACGCGCCGCTGCCGCCGAGGGTGAGCATGATGCCGACGCCATCGCGGCCGGGCAGCAGACAAGCCGGCAGGCGGCGCGCGAGGTCGTTCGTGCCCTCGTGCAGTCGGGCGTGGTGGACGACACGGCGTTCGCCGGCGCCCGCGCCCGCAGCCTGACCCGTGCCGGCCGCTCCCGCATTGCCGTCAGCGCGCATCTGGCGGCAAAGGGCGTGCCGCAGGCGGTCGCGCAGGCCGCGCTGCCGGACCCCGAGAGCGAGCTGGCCGCCGCGTTGGCCTACGCCCGTCGCCGCCGCCTCGGCCCCTTCCGCGCCAGCGATGCCGACGAGGACACCCGCCGGAAGGAACTCGGCGCATTGGCCCGGGCCGGCTTCCCGCAGCCGGTCGCCCAGCAGGCGCTGCGCATGGCGCCGGAGGACGCAAAGGCGCTGGTGATCCGGCTGAAGCAGGGCTGATGTCGCTGGCCCGCCCAAGGTTCTCCCGCGCGGCGGTGCTCGCGGGCGCGCGCCGCAGCCTGCCGCTGCAGGTCGCGGTGGCGCCGTTCGGCCTGGTGTGCGGCGTCGCGGCGCAGGGCCAAGGGCTGTCATTGGCCGAGGCCACGCTGATGAGCGGACTCGTTTATGCCGGGTCGGCGCAGTTGCTGGTGCTGAGCCACTGGGTCAACCCGGCGCCGGTGCTCGCCGCCGCCATCGCCTCGTTCGTCATCAACCTGCGCATGGCGCTGATGGGACCGGTGCTGGGGCCGTGGCTCGACCGGGTGCGCGGATGGCGGCTATGGGGCAGCCTGTTCGTCATGGCCGACCAGAATTGGGCGCTCTCGGTGACGGAGATGCAAAGCGGGCAGGGGGACGCCGGATTCCTATTCGGGTCCGGCGTGCTGATGTGGGTGGTCTGGGTGGGTACTACGGCGGCGGGGCACGTGCTGGGCGCGACGATGCGCCCGCCGCCCGGGCATCCGCTGTTCTTTGCGGCGCTCGCGGTGTTCGTGGCCATCCTGGTGCCGATGTGGCGGGGACAACGCGATTTCGTGCCATGGATCGTGGCGGCATTGGTCGCGATGCTGCTCGCCCGGCTGCTGCCGGGGACGAGCTGGTATATCGTGGCCGGAGCGCTGGCCGGGAGCACCGCAGGGGTCTGGCGCGACCGGCGAAGGGGGGATGCCGCATGACGCTCGACCCCTGGGTGCTTGCCGCGATCGCTGCGATGGCGGTTGCCACGTTCGCGACGCGGGCGGGCGGCTACCTGCTGTTCCGCGCATTCCGCCCGCCGCCGCTGCTGCGCGCCGTGCTGGCCTACATACCCGGCACGCTGTTCGTAAGCTACATTGCGCCGGCGCTGGCCGTTGGCGGGCTGCAGCAATGGGTTGGCGCCGCCGCGACGGTGGTGGTGATGCTGGCGACCCGCAACCTGGCGCTGGCAATTCTCGGCGGCACCGCGGCGGCGGGCGTCGTCTGGGCCGCCGGGTGAACGGCTGGGCGCAGGGAGGCGGCATGGGACGGTGCTTCGCGGCATTGGGGCTGTTGGCGGCTTCGCTGCTGCCGGGCTGCGGCGCTGCTCCGCGCGGAACGGCATCATTGGGCGCCTCCACCTCATTGGAGTGCGCGCCGTTTGCGCGGCAGGTCTCGGGCATCCAACTCTACGGTGCGGCCTATTCATGGTGGGACCAAGCCGCCGGGCGCTACGCCCGCGGCACGCAGCCGGTGCCGGGTGGCGTCCTGGTGTTCCGCCGCGGCGGCAGCCTCGACTCCGGCCACGTGTCCGTGGTCGACCGCGTGGTTTCGGCACGCGAGATCACCGTGACGCAGGCCAACTGGGTGCATCGGCGCATCACCCGCGATGAGCCGGTGCTCGACGTCTCCCCTGGCAACGATTGGAGCGCGGTGCGGGTCTGGTGGGCGCCGACCGGGGGGCTGGGGAGCACCATCTACCCGACCTATGGTTTCATCGCGCCGGATGCGGGTGGGCGCGGCCTGAACGCCGGGCGGTGACACCGGCCAAATCGCTTGCAAGCATCCGCGCGCCGCGCCATGTCGTATAGTAGTGCGGGTTGCGCCCGCCAGTCGCATCGGGGCGACGCCATTTTGGCGTTTGCCCGTACGGAGGAACCATGGGTAGCTTCAGCATCTGGCACTGGATGGTCGTCCTGATCGTTGTCCTGCTGCTATTCGGAAGCGGCAAGGTCAGCGGCCTGATGGGCGATTTCGCCAAGGGCATCAAGTCGTTCAAGAAGAACATGGCCGA
>CAZZWN010000285.1:0-3861 GCA_964657765.1 uncultured Acetobacteraceae bacterium | reverse complement strand
TCGATGCGTGCCTGCAACACGGCCACGGGCGTTCGTAATTCATGCGCCGCGTTGGCCGTGAAGAGACGCTGCCGGGTCCAGCCCTCGGCGACGCGGTCCAAGGCGACGTTGATCGCGATCACCGCCGGACGAAGCTCCGCCGGCAGCGCCTCGGTGGGTAGTCGGCGGTCGAGCGCGCGCAAGTCGATGCGCGCCGCGGCCTGAGCAACCTCCCGGAGCGGACGCAGCATGCGCCGCAGCAGGAGTGGAAGAATGACGATGGCGCCGATCAGCACCGGGCCATAGGCCGGCGGGATGGCCGGCAGGAAGAACGCCGCCAGGGTGAAAAGGTCGTCAGTATTAAAGACGTTGCCGGCCGTGGCGTAGGTGAGGTCGCCGAACGCCGTGCTGTCCGTCGTGACGAAGGCCGATCCACCCAGCGTTCCGGGGCGCCGGATCTCGAGGTTGCCGTCCACCACGGGAAAATCAGGGCTGAGATGGAGCAGCAACGCCGCCATGTCCGGCATCGAGCCGGCCGCCGGCGACCCGGCCCGCACGACGGCATAGGACAGATTTGGGCGGGACTGGGCGTAGTGGCGCAGCGCGGCGGATGGCTCGAGGCGAAGCCCGCCGGGCTCCTGCGTCAAGGACGCCAGGACGAGGCCGCGCACCGTCGTGTCGGCGATGGCGCCATAGGTCGTGAAGGGGGCCAGCAACGGAAACAATATCAGGGCCAAGATGATGCAGCCGGCCTGCACGCCGACCAGGAGCAGCGGGATGCGGACGGATAGCGAGTCCGTAAAGCTGGGAAGCCGCCTCACGCACGGTCCAGCAGATAGCCGACGCCGCGGACGGGATGAATCAGCACGTCGGCGCCCAGCTCGATCAACCGGCTCCGCAGGCGTGAGACGTGCGCATCGAGCGTGTTGGACTGGACGTCGTCATCGAAGCCGTAGATCTCCTCGACCAACGTCTCGCGCTGCACGACCCGGCCGGCCCGGCGGATCAGGCTTTCGAGCAAGGCCAACTCGCGCCGCTTCAGGGTCAACGGCGCACCGCCGACGGTGACCGAGCGGGACGACAGGTCGAAGGCTAGGCGGCCACAGGCAATGGGCGGCGCGTCCTCGGCGCCGGGCCGGCGCAGCGCGGCGCGGATGCGGGCGAGCAACTCGTCGGTGTCGAACGGCTTGGGCAGATAATCGTCGGCACCTTTGTCCAGTCCGCGCACCCGGTCCAACACCGCATCGAGCGCGGACAGCACGATCACCGGCACGCCCGGCTGGGTGCGCCTGACCCGGCCGATCAGCGTCAGCCCGTCCCCATCCGGCAGGCGGCGGTCGAGCAGGACGAGCGCATAGCGTGCCACCTTCAGCGCCGCATCGGCATCCCCGATCGAGGTGACCCGGTCCACCGTGAACCCCGCCGCACCGACATTGACGGCCACCAGCCGCGCCATCTCCGGCTCGTCCTCGACGAATAGAACACGCATCCGGGTTCGACCTCCTGGGCCAGGATTGCATACGGGCATTGCACCAACCTGACGAGGCCGTCCCGACGCCGTCAGGCACGCGCAATGTTGCCGGCGCAAGAACTGGGGCCTCACCGCACTCGCATGTGCCCCAGGAGATCCCGCCGCATGTCCTTCCGCCCCTGTTTGCCAGCCTTCGCCATGGCCGTGGCCCTGCTCCTGTCCGGTCCGCTCCGGGCGCAGGAGGCGGCTGCCCCCCTGCTCGTGCCCGACGCCCAGCGCGACACCCAGCCCGGGGAACCGCAGAAGCAAGGGTTCCACCTGCGCCTCGGCGCCGGCGGGTTGATCACCCCGGATTACACCGGCTCGAAATCCTACCTGTTCCAGCCGCTGCCCTACGTCGATGCCACATACGGCGAGGTCGCGGCGCTGTCGTATCAGGACGGCCTGACCGTCAATGCCGTCCATCTCGGCGACTTCACCGCGGGTCCGGTGGCCCGGCTGCGCTTCGGCCGCTCCGTCAGCGACAACCGGACCGTGCTGCGCGGGCTGGGCGACATCGGGCCGTCGGTCGAGCTGGGTGGCTTCGCGGCCTATGATGCCGGACCGATCAACCTGCGCGGCATCGTGGCCCAGGACGTCGCCGGCGGCCACAAGGGCCTGGTTGCCGAGTTCGGCGCCAGCTACACGCGGCCAGTATTCGCGACCGCCGCCGGGCCATGGCTGCTGATCGCCGGGCCATCGCTGACGGTGGTGGACGGGCAGTACAACCGCTCCGTGTTCGGCATCGACGCGTCGCAGTCCAGGCTGTCCGGGCGTCCGGTGTTTCGCCCGGGTGGCGGGCTGGAAGGCGCCGGGTTCTCGACCACCCTGGTGGTGCCGATCACCGAAAGGATCGCGGTGACGGCGCTGGCTGGCTACGACCGGCTGCTGTCGGATGCGGCGCGCAGCCCCATCGTGCGCAACGGCGTGGGCTCGGCCAATCAATTCACCGGCGGTCTGTTCCTGACGTATCAGTTCTTCTAGGCCATGCGAGCATTCCAGATCGTCGCGTGGGGCGCTTGCGCGGTACTCTTCGCTGTGACCTGCACGCTCGGCCGCAACGTGCCCCGGAGCAGGCGGAGCGCCAGTCTGCCGATCATGGGGACACGTGGAACAAGCTGGGGTCCGGCGAGCTCACGGCATGTTCGGTATGTGCGGTCGTCGGCACCCAGCCGTAGGGCACGGCCTGGCACCGATAGACCCAATTCGACTTGGCTTGGCCGCGCAGGAACAACGGCATGAGCGGCGCCGCCCCGGCATAGGGCGAGACGTATTCCCAAACGATCTCTCCGGCGCGCGTCACCTGGAAGAAGCGCCCGTCGATGCCCTCGTCGATCAGCGTGTTGCCGTTGGGCAGGCGCTGCACGCTGCCGATGAAGGGCGTCCAGAACGACCAGTTCGCCTGTCCGCTATCGTAGCCCTGATACTCCCAGACGATGCGCATCGTCTGCGGATCGATCTCGAGCACGCGCGAGCCGCTGGTGATCTGGAGCTTGGCGGGCGGGTAGCCGGCCTCGCCCTGGTTATCCAGCAACAGGATGTTCCCGGCTCCGGGCAAACCCTTCGGGATCATGGCGGCGTCGTGCTGGCCGACGATCTGGTCGACGGGCCGCGGCGTCGTCTCCGGCTTGTAGTCGGAACCTCGGGGTGGGTAGTCGGGACCGAGATGCCAGACGATGGCGCCGGTCGCCCGGTCGATGATGGCGACGATGTTGGCGTCGCGCGAGCTGATCATGATGTTGCCGGGGGCAAAGCGGTGGTCGCCCGCCTCGGCCCAGTGGTTCGGCCCGAGCACCTGCATATCGTTGACGTGCAGGTAGTCCTGTTCCACCGTATGCCGAAGCAGGTCCATTTCGGCCGGCGTGAGGCCGAGTTGGTCGAGATGATCGGACGCGCGCCAGGTCCAGACGGTCTGGCCGGCTTGGTCGACCTCGTAGATCACGTCGTCGGTCATTTTGCGGTCGCCGAAACCGGGAAGCGTCCTGGCGTCGCTCGACAGGATGAGCGTGTCGCCGTCGTCGAGGCGGGCCCAGTCGTGGTGCTGCAGCGCGTTGCCTCCGGGCGCCCGGTCACCCCACTGCCACACGATCTTGTCGTTCCAATCGACGTAGCCGAACGATTTGTCGCGGAACTGTGCCGGGCCGCCGGGGATCACGCCGGTGGCGCTGCCCATGGCCAGGGCTTCGACCAGCGAAATCGAGGATAATTGGGTGCCGAGAACACCTCGTTGACCATCCACTAGAGCGGGGTCCACGACCTTGGACGGGAAACCGGGTCGATCCCAGGCATGGACGACGGTGCCGTTCATGTCGATCAGGTAGATCTTGTGGTCGGTGCCGTTGAACAGGACGAAGCTGTTGTAGGCCCTTGCG
>CAZZWN010000284.1:2286-3880 GCA_964657765.1 uncultured Acetobacteraceae bacterium | reverse complement strand
CCACAAGATTAAAAGTCCCGTGCTCTACCAACTGAGCTACAGGCCCGCACCACTACCGTGATCCGTAACCATGGATCACGGCGCATCCCATATTACGACTTGGCGTCGGCCGCCACCTGCACGCGGACGATCTTGTCCGGGTTCGATACCGTGCCGCCGCCGCCGCTGCCGCGCTTGATCTTGTCGACGAACTCCATCCCCTGCACGACTTGGCCCCAGATCGTGTATTGTCCATCCAGATGCGGCGCCGGGGCGAACATGATGTAGAACTGGCTGTTCGCACTGTTCGGGTCGCCGGTCCGGGCGGCGCCGACCGTGCCGCGCAGGAAGTGCGCGTTGCGGCTGAACTCGGCCGGCAGATTGCCCATGTCGCTGCCGCCGGTTCCGGTGCCGGTCGGGTCGCCACCCTGGGCCATGAAGCCCTCGATCACCCGATGGAACACCGTGCCGTCATAAAAACCCTTGCGGGCCAGGGCCTTGACCCGCTCGACGTGCTTCGGCGCCAAGTCCGGACGCAGCCGGATGACCACGCGGCCGTCCTTCAGGTCCATGTACAGCGTGTTCTCGGGATCCTCTGCCGGCGTTTGAGCCGAGGCTTGTTCAGACATCAGTGTTCCGATCGCAATTGTTGCAAGTAGTTGTCGGCGGCGCATCGCGCTCTCCCCCAATAGTCACGCCTCCGGACGCACCCGCGCCAGCGTCCGTTCCAGCGTCAGCGCCGGCACGAAGCTGGAAACGTCGCCGCCAAGGCGCGCGATCTCCTTCACGAACCGCGACGAGATGAACTGGTGCCGCTCGCTCGCCATCAAGAACACCGTCTCCACCTCGTGGTCCAGGCGGTAATTCATCCCCGCCATCTGGAACTCGTAGTCGAAATCCGACACCGCCCGTAGCCCCCGCACGATCACGCCCGCGTTGACGCTATGGGCGAAGTCGATCAGCAGGCACTTGAAGCTCACCACCTGGATCTCGGTCCCGGTCCGATAGGCGATCTCATTGGTCTCGGCGCGCACCAGCTCGACGCGCTCCTCCAGCGGGAACAGCGGCGACTTGGCGCTGCTCTCGGCCACGCCGACCACGAGGCGGTGCAGCACCCGGCACGCACGCGCGATGATGTCGGTATGGCCGTTGTGCATCGGGTCGAACGTGCCGGGATAGATGCCGATGTGGCGCACTTTCGTGCTGACGTTCTCAGGCATCCGGCGGCTCCAGCTCGCCCTCACCCGGCGATGGCCCTGTCGGAGCCTCAAGGACATCGTCGATCGCGGCTTCCGGCGCATCGAGCACCGGGAACACGCTGGTCACATGCTCCGTGTCCCCCAGCCGGAACATCCGCACGCCCATGCTGGTGCGGCCGGTGACGCGGACTTGGTCGGACGGCACCCGGATCAGGCGGCCCGCGTCCGTCACCAGCATGACATCGTCGCCGGGCCGCACTGGGAAGCTCGCGGCGACGGCAGTGCCGTTGCGGGGCGAGAGCTTGATGTTGCTGATGCCTTGGCCGCCGCGCCGGGTCACCCGGTATTCGGATGCCGGCGTGCGCTTGCCGAAGCCGGCGTTCGTCACGGTGAGCAGGATCTCCCCCGCGTCGGGG
>CAZZWN010000284.1:0-2276 GCA_964657765.1 uncultured Acetobacteraceae bacterium | reverse complement strand
GGTGCGCCCTTGCACGGTGTCCGACACCACGAGATCGGTCTCGGCCGCGATCGCCGGCGACAGAACCGCTTCCGCCTCGTCCAGCGTTTCCTCGACCTCGACACCGCCATTTTCGTCGTCGGCAAGCGGCTCGGCCGCAGCATCGTCCTGTTCGTCGGACGCGACGTGCCGCAGCACCGATAAGCTGATGACCTCGTCGCCCTCCGCCCGGCGGATGCCGCGCACGCCGGAACTGTCGCGCCCGGTGAACACGCGCAGGTTGTCGTCCTTGATCTGGAAACGCAGGCAACGCCCGAACCGCGTCGCCAGGAACACGTCGTCGCCGTCGCGGCAGGTGGCGACGCCGATCAGCCGGTCGCCCTCGTCGAGCTTCATCGCGATCAGGCCGCTGGCCCGCACATTCCGGAAATCGGACAGCTTGTTGCGCCGCACATTGCCGCTGGCGGTGGCAAATACGAGATGCAGGCTCTCCCACAGGCTTTCGTCCTGCGGCAGCGGCAGCACCGTCGTAATCCCATCGGCGCCGAGTTCGGGCAGCATGTTCACCAAGGCGCGGCCCTTGGCGGTCGGGCTCGCCTCGGGCAGGCGCCAGACCTTCTCGCGAAACGCCTTGCCGCCGCTGCTGAAGAACAGCACCCATTGATGCGTGTGGGCGTTGAAGCTGCGGGTCACGATGTCGTCGCCGCGGGTGCCGGCGGCCGTCCGCCCGCGTCCGCCGCGGTTCTGCTGGCGGAATATCTCCAGCGCGGTGCGCTTGATGAAGCCGTCCCGCGTGATGGTGACGACCATTTGGCCGGGCTCGATCAGGCTCTCGTCGTCCTGGTCCACGGCGGCATCGACGATGGCCGTCATGCGCGGGCTGTCGATCTCGGCCCGGGCGGCCAGCAGTTCCTCGCGCATGACCTCCAGGCGGCGCGGACGGCTGTCGAGGATTTCGAGCAGGTTGCCGATCCGTGTCGCGACCTCGACCAGCTCGGCCTGGATCTTGTCGCGCTCCAGCCCAGTTAGCCGGGCCAGGCGCAGTTCGAGGATGCCGCGGGCCTGCGCGTCGGTGAGGCGGACGGTGTCGTCGACGATCTGGTTGCCACTGTCGTCGATCAGCGCCAGCAGCGCCGACACGTCGCCCGCCGGCCAGGAACGGCCCATCATCGCGGCGCGCGCCGTGGCGGCGTCCGGGCTCTCGCGGATGACGCGAATCATCTCGTCGATGTTGGCGACGGCGATAGCCAGGCCGACGAGCAGATGCGCGCGTTCCCGAGCCTTGTTCAGCTCGAACCGGCTACGGCGGAGGATCACCTCCTCGCGGAAGGCGATGAACACCTCCAGCGCGTCCTTCAGGCCCATCAGCCGCGGCCGTCCGCCGTCCAGCGCCAGCATGTTCACGCCGAAACTGGTCTGCAGTTGGGTGAAGCGATACAGCTGGTTCAGCACGACCTCGGCCGTCGCCTCGCGCCGCAGCTCGATGACGATGCGCATGCCGTCGCGGTCGCTCTCGTCGCGCAGGTCGGTGATGCCCTCGACCGCCTTGGCGCGCACCAGGTCGGCGATGCGCTCCAGCAGCGTGGACTTGTTCACCTGGTAGGGGATTTCGGTGACGACGATGGACTGGCGGTTGCCCTTCATCTCCTCGATCGCCGCCTTCGCCCGCACGACGACGCTGCCGCGCCCGGTTTCGAAGGCGCTACGAATGCCGGCACGGCCGAGAATGAGGCCGCCGGTCGGGAAGTCGGGGCCGGGCACGATTTGCATGAGTTGCTCGAGCGTCGTCGCGGGTTCGGCGATCAATTCGAGGGTCGCGTCGATGATCTCGGTCGGGTTGTGCGGCGGGATATTGGTGGCCATGCCGACCGCGATGCCATTGGCGCCGTTGATCAGCAGCACGGGGTAGCTCGCCGGCAGTACGCGCGGCTCGAGGTTGCTCTCGTCGTAGGTGGGCGTGAAGTCGACCGTGTCCTTCTCGATGTCGAGCAGGATGAAGTTCGACGCCTTCGACAGCCGCGATTCGGTGTAGCGCATCGCCGCCGGCGGATCGCCGTCGACACTCCCAAAATTGCCCTGGCCGTCGATCAGCGGCACGCGCATGCTAAAGGTCTGCGCCATGCGGACCAGGGCGTCGTAGATCGAGGCGTCGCCATGCGGATGGTAGTTGCCCATCACGACACCGACGGTCTGGGCGGACTTGCGGTAGGGCTTGTCGGACGTATAGCCGGCCTGCTGCATGGCATACAGGATGCGGCGATGCACCGGCTTCAGCCCGTCGCGCGCGTCCGGCAGCG
>CAZZWN010000283.1:0-3898 GCA_964657765.1 uncultured Acetobacteraceae bacterium | reverse complement strand
ACATCAAGCGCGCCGGCAAGCCGGTCATGCGCAACGGCTCTGCCAGCGTGTGGGATATCGGCGACGGCGTGCTGTGCTTCGAGTTCACCAGCAAGATGAACGCGATCGACCCGGACATCATGACGCTGCTCGGCCGCGCACTCGGCGTCGCGGCCAAGAGCTTCCGCGGCATGGTGCTGTATAACGAGGGCGAGAACTTCTCGGTCGGTGCCAACCTGGGCATCGCGATGTTCGCCGCCAACGTCGCAGCCTGGCCGGTGCTGGAGCAGCAGGTCGCGGGCGGCCAGGCGGCCTACAAGGCGCTGAAATATGCGCCGATCCCGGTCGTCGGCGCGCCGTCCGGCATGGCGCTCGGCGGCGGCTGCGAGATCCTGCTGCATTGCAGCGCGGTCCAGGCGCACTCGGAAACCTACATGGGCCTCGTTGAGGTGGGCGTTGGATTGCTGCCGGGCTGGGGCGGTTGCAAGGAGCTGCTGGCGCGTTGGCAGGCGGACCCGAAGCTGCCGCGCGGCCCGATGCCGGCGGTGGCGAAGGTATTCGAGATCATCTCGACCGCGCAGGTCAGCAAGTCCGCTGGTCAGGCGCGCGGGCTGGGCTTCCTGCGTGCGACGGACGCCATCACGATGAACCGCGACCGGCTGCTGCATGACGCGAAACAGCGCGTGCTGGCGCTGGCGGACGGCTACCAGCCGCCGATAGCGTCCGAGTATCGCCTGCCCGGGCCGGGCGGCCGCGTGGCGCTCGACCTTGCCGTGGACGGGTTCGCCGCCACCGGCAAGGCGACGCCGCACGACGTCGTGGTGTCGAAGGCGGTCGCCCGCGTGCTGACCGGGGGTGAGGCCGATCCGCTGGACAGCTTGACCGAAGACGACATCACGACACTTGAGCGCAGCGCCTTCATGACGCTGGTGCGCAACCCGGCCACGCTCGCCCGCACCGAGCACATGCTCGCAACCGGCAAGCCGCTCCGCAATTAGGAAGACCATCACATGGCAACCTACACCGCCCCGCTCCGCGATATGCGTTTCGTGCTGCACGAGCTGCTGGACAGCAGCGCGCTGTCGGGCCTGCCGGGCTACGAGCAGGTCAACCGGGAGCTGATAGACGCAGTCATCGAGGAGGCGGCGAAGCTCAGCGAGGAGGTGCTGTTCCCGCTCAATCTCTCGGGTGACGCCGAGGGCTGCACCTATGAGAACGGCGTCGTCCGCACGCCGAAGGGATTCAAGGCGGCCTATGACCAGATGATCGAGGGTGGCTGGACGTCGCTCACCTGCGACCCGGAGTATGGCGGCCAGGGCATGCCGACGCTGGTCGGCACGGTGTTCCAGGAGATGGTCAGCAGCGCGAACCTATCGTTCGGCATGTATCCGGGCCTGTCGCACGGCGCCTACAGCGCGCTGCATGTCCATGGTACCGAGGCGATGAAGGCCGAATATCTGCCGAAGCTGGTCGATGGGACGTGGTCCGGCACGATGTGCCTGACGGAGCCGCAATGCGGCACCGACCTCGGGCTGATCCGCACCAAGGCGGAGCCGGGCGACAACGGCAGCTACCGCATCACCGGCACCAAGATATTTATTAGCGCCGGCGAGCATGACCTGACCGAGAACATCGTGCATCTGGTGCTGGCCAAGCTGCCCGGCGCGCCTGCGGGCACCAAGGGGATCAGCCTATTCCTCGTGCCAAAATTCCTGCCGACGCCGGAGGGCAAGGCGGGGCCGCGCAACGGCGTCATGTGCGGCAGCATCGAGCACAAGATGGGCATCAAGGCGTCGTCCACCGCCGTCATGCACTTCGACGGCGCGCAGGGCTGGCTGGTCGGCCGCGAGAACAGCGGCATGCGCTGCATGTTCACCATGATGAACGCGGCCCGGCTGGGCGTGGGCATGCAGGGCTTGGGTATTGCCGAGGTCGCCTACCAATCCGCCGCCGCCTACGCCAAGGACCGCCGCCAGGGCAAGTCGGTCGCGCGCAGCGACGCGAAGGAGACCAAGAGCACCGACGCGACGCCAACCGGCCCGAACGCCGCCGACCCCATCATCGTGCATCCCGACGTGCGCCGCATGCTGCTCGAAAGCCGGTCGATGACCGAGGCCGGGCGCGCGCTGTCGTATTGGGTCGGCATGGAGCTGGACCGGGCGGAGCACCATCCGGATGCGGCCGTGCGCCAGGAGGCCGATGATCTCGTGGCGCTGCTGACGCCCATCGTGAAGGCGGCGCTGTCTGACCTGGGGTCGGAGGCTGCGAACAATGCGGTCCAGGTGCTGGGTGGCCATGGTTATGTGCACGAATGGGGCGTGGAGCAGTTCGTCCGCGACGCCCGGATTGCGCAGATCTACGAGGGCACCAACGGCATCCAGGCGCTGGACCTGGTGGGCCGCAAGCTGGGCCAGGACGCCGGCCGCCTGTTGCGGCGGTTCTTTCATCCCGTGAGCGCCTGGCTGGAGGCGCATGCCGAGGATGCGGAACTCGCGCATTTCGCCGGGCCGACGGCGAAGGCATTCGGCCGGCTGCAACAGGCGACGCTGACCGTCGCCCAGCGCGGCATGGCCCGGCCGGAGGAGGCCGCTGCTGCGGCAACCGACTATTTGCGGTTGTTCGCGCTGGTCGCCATGGCGTTCATGTGGTGCCGCATGGCCGAGGTCGCCCGCGCCAAGCTGCGCACCGGTGCCAACGGGGAGGCGGCGTTCTACGAGGCCAAGCTGGATGTCGGCAGCTTCTTCATGGCCCGGGTGCTGCCGCGGCACTCGGCGCATTTCCAGGGCATCATGGCCGGCGGCGAGACGCTGGTGCGGATGAAGGCGGAGGCGTTCTGAGGCCTTTGCGCCTCTAGCCCCGCTGCGCCCGCGGTGCCTTCCGGCTGGAGTACGACCGGCCCGGCCGTGCCCCTGAGGTTCGGGCCTCGGCGCCCGCGGTCGCCGGTTCGATACGCGCCTCACCCTCGCCCGCATGGCGCACGGCATTGGCAAAGCGTTCCGCCGTCTCTGCCACAATCTCGAACCGTGTATCGGTGTCGAAGATGCGTATGGCACCGATGTCCGCCTTCGTGACGCCGCCCAGCCGGCAGATGAGCGGGATCAGCCACTTGGGATCCGCGTTCTTCCGGCGTCCGATCGTCAGGCGGAACCAAGCGCCGCCCGCCGCCGAACGTTGCGGGGCACGCGGCTCCCTGGCGTCGCGCACGAAACGCTCGCCGGCTGGCCTGGGCGCCGCGACCGGGGCCGCGTCGAATTGCTCCTCCGGCGCCGGCATGCGCGCGCGATAGGTGCGGACCAATGCGGCGGCGATCCACTCCGCCGGGCGTCCCTCCAGCAGCAGCCGGGCCAACACCAGGTCTTCCTCCGTCGGCTCCTGCGCCAGGATCGGGTCACCCAGCAAACGCTCCTGGTCGCGGGCGCGGATCAGTTCGGCCGATGGCGGATCGCTCCACCCCGCGTCCACCCCGGCGGCGGCGATCAACTGTTCGGCCCGGCGGCGCTTCGGGAACGGCACCAGCAATACCGACACGCCCTTGCGCCCGGCGCGCCCGGTGCGCCCGCTACGGTGGAGCATCGTCTCTTTGTTGGTCGGCAGGTCGGCATGAATGACCAGATCGAGGTCAGGCAAATCAAGCCCGCGCGCCGCCACGTCGGTCGCGACGCAAACCCGCGAGCGGCCGTCGCGCAATGACTGCAGCGCGCTATTCCGCTCGTTCTGGCTCAACTCACCCGACAGTGCGACCGCATCGAAACCGCGCTCGATCAAACGTCCATGCAGGCGGCGCACGCCCTCGCGGGTGGCACAGAACACCAAGCTCGCCCGCGCCTCGAAATAGCGCAGCACGTTGACCGCTGCCCGCTCGGAGTCGTGCGGCGCCATCGTCACGGCGCGGTATTCGATGTCGCCATGCGGCTCGTTG
>CAZZWN010000282.1:0-3962 GCA_964657765.1 uncultured Acetobacteraceae bacterium | reverse complement strand
CGCAGGGCGTCGGCCATCAGGGTGCCGCGGCCGGGTCCGCACTCCACCAGCAGCACCGGGTCGGGCCGGCCCATCGCCTCCCAAGCGATGGCGCACCACAGCCCCAGCAGCTCGCCAAACACCTGGGTGATCTCGGGCGAGGTGGTGAAGTCGGCGTAGGGGTCGTGCGTCGCGTAGTAGGCCGCGTTGGCGCGGGTCATGAAGGCGTCGAGACGTTCCCTGTCGGCTGGGTCGGCCATGTTATGCGGGCTGCGCGGCGGGCTGGGCGCGGGCGATCAGCCACGCGCCGGCCAGGATCATCGGCAGCGACAGCAACTGCCCCATGGTCGCGCCGGCGAACAGGAAGCCGAGGAAGGCGTCCGGCTGACGGAAGAACTCGCCGACGATGCGGGCGACGCCATAGCCGACGAGGAAAATGCCCGTCACGGTGCCGAACCGGGCGCGTATGGCCGGGCTGCGGCATGCGAGCGTCATGACGATGAGCAGCAGCGCGCCCTCCATCGACGCCTGATACAGCTGGCTCGGGTGGCGCGGCTCCGGCCCGGCCGCCGGGAAGATCATCGCCCAGGGCAGCCAATCCGGCGCCGGACGGCCCCAGAGCTCGCCGTTGATGAAGTTGGCGATGCGGCCCAGCCCCAGCCCGATCGGCACCACGACGGCGAGACGGTCGGCGAAGCCCAGCAGCGGGATGCTCTGGTTGCGGCAATAGATCACCAATGCGGCCACCACGCCCAGCGTGCCGCCATGGAAGCTCATGCCGCCTTGCCACACCGCCAACGCCCCGAGCGGGTTTTGCAGATAATGCAGCGGCTGGTAGAACAGCACGTAGCCGAGCCGGCCGCCGAGCACGACGCCGAGGGTCGCCCAGGTCAGGAAATCGTCGGTCTGCTCCATGCTGGCGACCGGGGGCGACAGCCGCACGAGCCGCCGCATGATGCGCCACCCCAGCAGCAGGCTGCCGATATAGGCCAGCGCATACCAGCGTATGGCGAGCGGCCCGACCTGGATTATGACCGGGTCGAAACCAGGGAAGAGCAGCACGGGAATCATACGTAACGCTCCGGCCCGATGAGGTGATCCTGCACATAGCGGCGGACACCGTCCTCCAACGGGGTGAACTGCCCGGCGTAGCCGGCCGCACGCAGGCGGTCCATGCGAGCCTCCGTGAATGATTGATAATGGCCTTGCAGCGCCTGGGGCATGTCGATGAACTCCACGGCCCTGGGCCGCGCCGCCGCATCGCACACGGCATGCGCCAAGTCGAGATAGGTCCGCGCCGTCCCGGTGCCGAGGTTGAACAGCCCGCTCACGTCCGGCCGGTCCAGCAGCCACAGCATCACGTCGACGACGTCGCCCACCCAGATGAAGTCCCGCCGTTGCGCGCCGTCCGCAAGCCCCGGACGGTCGGAGCGGAACAGGCGCGCGGCTTGCCCGGCGGCGACCTCGTCGTGCTTCACCTTCACGACCGAGATCATCCGGCCTTTGTGATACTCGTTGGGGCCATAGACGTTGAAGAACTTCAACCCGGCCCATTGCGGCGGGGCGGGCTCGCCAGCCGCCAGCGCCGCCATGACCCGCAGGTCGAAGGCGTGCTTGGTCCAGCCATAGAGGTTGAGCGGGCGGAGGCTGTGCAGCAGCGCCGGGTCGTCGTCGAAGCCTGCGGCGCCGTTGCCATAGGTGCTGGCGGACGATGCGTAGACGAAGCGCGCCTGGTGCGCCGCGCACCATTGCCAAAGGCGCCAGGACAGCGCGACGTTCGTCTCCCAGGCCAGGTCGCCGTCGGTCGCCGTCGTCTCGCTGATGGCGCCGAGGTGGAATACCATGCGGACCGGCGGCCGCGTCGCCAGGAAAGCGTCGAGCGCATCGGGCCGGATCACCTGCGCCGGCGGATGGCGGGCGAGGTTGCGCCACTTGCCGGCGTCGCCCAGCCAGTCGACGACGACGGCCGAGAGGTCGCGTCGGGCCAAGGCGGCGTGCAGGTTGGAGCCAATAAAGCCGGCGCCGCCGGTGACCAGGATCATACTGGCGCGTTATAGCCCCGCAGCCCGGGCTGAAATAGCCCCCGGGCGTGCGCATGTGTCCGATGCGAGCAAGAGAGGGTGGGGTGCCATGACCGAGCGACCGAAGTTCTTCGACGACCTGGCCGGCGTGGCCGGGGGAGCGTTCTCCGCCCTGGCCGGCGTCCGCGAGGAGGCCGAGACCATGATCCGCGCCCGTGTCGACGAGGCGATCCGCCGGTTGGACCTGGTGAAGCGCGACGACCTCGATGCCGTGCAGGAGATGGCGGCCAATGCCCGGGCAGGGCAGGAGGCGGCCGAGGCCAAGTTGTCGGCGATCGAGGCCCGGCTGTCCGCGCTTGAGGGCACGAGCGCGAAACCGTCGCCCGCCCCGGAGCCGACTATGTCCAAGCCGGATCCGTCGGAGGCCGGCGCGTCCGAGGTTGCGCCCGGCACGATGGTTCCGGGCTCGGGAGCTCCGGGTTCGGTGATGCCGCCGCCGTCCCCGGACGGCGTCGCCTGACCGAATGCTGCATTGCACGTTATAATTTGTTCACACAGTTATAACAGCTTATTTTGTTCGTGAAGAACCGTTGCAGGCCGGCTTCTGGGCCGCTTAGTCTAGGCTGCGGTGCGAGTCGGCAGTCCCCAAGGCATGCGTTTTGGCATGTGTCTAGGCCTCCGGCTCACGCGACGGCCCGGCCTGCCTCCAACTGGGGAGACCCCGCATGTCAGCCCTGAGTACCTATGCCGCCGAGACCGCGGCCAACCCTCTCGACATCATGGAGCAAGTCGTCGCCGCCAACGACTGGGCGTTTGATCGCCGCAACGATTCCGAAATGGCCGCCGAGGCGCCGGGCAAATGGTGCGACTACGGCCTGTATTTCAGCTGGTCGCGGGAGATCAGCGCCATGCATTTCACCTGCGCCTTCGACCTGAAGGTGCCGGAGAAACAGCGCACGGCATTATACGAGCTGCTGGCGCTCGCCAACGAACGGCTATGGATCGGCCACTTCGGCATGGATATCGACGACGGCATGCCGCTGTTCCGCCACAGCGTCCTGCTGCGCGGCGCCTCGGTCGCCAGCGCCGAGAGCCTGGAGGACATGGTCGACATCGCCATCACCGAATGCGAGCGCTTCTATCCGGCGTTCCAGTTCGTGCTGTGGGGCGGCAAGAGCCCGGCCGAAGCGATGCAGGCCGCCATGCTGGAGTGCGTGGGCGAGGCATGACGGCTACGCTTCCGCCCATTTTGCTGCTGGGTGGCGGCAAGATGGGCGGGGCGATGCTGGCCGGCTGGCGCGAGCTTGGGCTTGCGCCGTCGTTCGTCGTCGATCCGGCACCCGCTGCGGCGGGGCTGGGCGGCGGCGGCGTCGATGTGGTCGCCACGGCGGCCTCGATCCCGCCGGAGTTCCGGCCCGCCGCTGTCGTGGTCGCCGTGAAGCCACAGCAGGCCGGTGCCGCATTGCCAGGGATCGCGCATTTCGCAAGCGGCGGTGCGGTCGTGCTGACCATCATGGCCGGCCGCGACATTGCGGGTCTGCGGGCGGGGCTCGGGCAGGACGTTCCGATCGTGCGCGCCATGCCGAACACCCCGGCCGCGATCCGTCAGGGCATTACCGTCGCCTGCGCCGGTCCTGGCATCACCGCAGCCCAACGCAGCCTGTGCGACCGGTTGCTGGCGTCGGTGGGGGAGGTCGCCTGGGTCGACGACGAGGGCCTGCTCGACGCCGTCACCGCGGTATCCGGCGGCGGCCCGGCCTACGTCTTCCTGCTGGCCGAGCTGCTGGAGCGTGCGGCGATCGAGCAGGGCATCCCCGCGACGCTGGCCCGCCGCTTGGCCCGCGTCACCGTTGCCGGCTCCGGCGGGCTGCTGGCTGCCAGCGCCGAGGAGGCGTCCGCCCTGCGCATCGCCGTCACCAGCCCGGCCGGCACGACCGAGCGGGCGCTCGCGGTGCTGATGGC
>CAZZWN010000281.1:0-3970 GCA_964657765.1 uncultured Acetobacteraceae bacterium | reverse complement strand
TCGCGTCCTGGCGGTCGACGTGCCCAGCGGCCTCGATGGCGTCAACGGCCAGCCGCGCGGCCGGGTGCGCGCGGCCGATATGACGGTCACGTTCTTCCGCTTGAAGCCCGGGCATCTGCTGCTCCCCGGGCGCGCCTTGTGCGGCGACGTGGTGCTGGCCGATATCGGCCTGCCCGCCGCCGTGCTGCCGGGCATCAACCCGCATGCCTGGCACAACGGCCCGGCGCTCTGGCGCATCCCGGCGCCCGGCGCCAGCAGCCACAAATACACCCGCGGCCATGTGACCGTGCTCGGCGGCGCCGGCATGACCGGTGCCGCCCGCCTGTCTGCCGGCGCGGCCCGGCGCGGCGGTGCAGGCATGGTGTCGATCGCCGCCACCGGCAGCGCCGACGTTTATCGTAGCGGCGAGCCCGGCCTGATCGTCAGCGAGGCCCCGTTGCCCGAGCTGCTGCGCGATCCGCGCCGCAACGTGTGGGTCTGCGGCCCCGGTCTTGGGCCTGACGCCGCCCGCGC
The DNA here is from genome assembly GCA_964657765.1 of uncultured Acetobacteraceae bacterium. Lineage (GTDB taxonomy): Bacteria > Pseudomonadota > Alphaproteobacteria > Acetobacterales > Acetobacteraceae > CAHJXG01. The sequence continues at coordinate 3,457 of CAZZWN010000281.1, read as the reverse complement.
TGCATTGCCCGCATTGCTCGCCGCCGGGCGTCGCGTTGTGGCGGACGCCGATGCGCTCGGGGCCTATGCCGGGGCGCCGCAGTCGCTCGCCGGCTGCGCGGTGCTGACGCCGCATGAGGGCGAGTTCGAAAAGCTGTTCGGACCCGTCGGTCCTGACCGGATCGCCGCCGCGCGGTCCGCCGCGAAGCTGGTCGGCGCTGTCGTACTGCTGAAGGGCGCAGACACGGTGGTTGCGGCGCCGGATGGGCGGGTGGCCGTGAACAGCGACGCGCCGCCATGGCTTGCGACCGCCGGCGCGGGGGACGTGCTGGCCGGCTTGGTCGCTGCGTTGCTGGCGCAGGGCATGCCCGACTGGGAGGCCGCCGCCGCTGCCGCCTGGCTGCACGGCCGTGCGGCTGCGCTCGCGGGCCCCGGCCTGATCGCCGAGGACCTGCTGGCCAACATCGCCGCCGCGATCGCCGAGGCAGCCGCTACGTAGAGCGCCAGCGCATCGCCCCATACCGCATCGCCCCGGTGAGAACTTTATGGTAAGAAGGTGCGTCACGGAGCTTCCACATGGGTGAGACCGCAGCGCCTCCCGGCCTGTTCGACCGCGCGATCCGCCGCATCGCCGGCGCTTGGCGCGACATGGCCGACCGCGTATCCACCGACGAGGACCAGGGCATCGCCAGCCAAATGCGCGCCTGCCTCAACGCGCGGGGCGGCGAGGTCAGCGCCCGCAACCGCGCCGCGAAGCTTGCCCAAACCTACTTGGGGCTGGACGCGGCCGGCCGGCAGGACTTCCTGCGCGACCTCGCATCGTTCGACAGCGATCCGGACGCGGTGGCCCATGCCTATGAGGCCGTGCAATCCGCCCTCGACCCAGCCGAACGGGCCACCGCGAAGATGAAGCTCCGCCGGGCGCTGGAGCCGCCGCGGGTCCGCCTGCTCACGCAGTTCACCACCATCCCGGACGGCATGAAGTTCCTGGTGGACCTGCGCGCCTTCCTGCTGACGCTGACCCGCAGCGACGCGCACCTCGCGGCCCTTGAGCACGACATGCGCGGCCTGCTGGCGAGCTGGTTCGACGTCGGCTTCCTCGAGCTGCAGCGCATCGACTGGAACAGCCCGGCCGTGCTGCTGGAGCGCTTGGTCGGCTACGAGGCCGTGCACGAGATCCGCTCCTGGAGTGACCTGAAGAATCGGCTCGACAGCGACCGCCGCTGCTACGCGCTGTTCCACCACCGCATGCCGAACGAGCCGCTGATCTTTGTCGAGGTCGCCCTCGTGCGCGGCCTGGCCGACAGCGTGCAGCGGCTGCTCGACAAGAAGGCCCCGCTGCTGGACCCGAAGGTTGCCGACACCGCCATCTTCTACTCCATCAGCAACTGCCAGGGCGGCCTCGCCGGCATCAGCTTCGGCAACTTCCTGATCAAGCGCGTGGTCGAGCTGCTGGGCAACGAGTTCCGCAACCTCAAGGCCTTCGCCACCCTGTCGCCCATCCCCGGCTTCGGCACGTGGCTCCGCGCCAAGCTGGAGGACGGCGACACGGCGCTGCTGAGCGAGGAGGAGTCTGCGACCCTGCGCACCAATGCCCCCGCCATCGCACCCGCCGCCGAGACCGGGACACAGGCGCTGAGCGCCATCCTGCAGCATCGCGGCTGGTTCCGCGACACAGCGATGCAGAAGGCTGCCGAGCCCGTATTGGTCCGCCTGGCCGCCCGTTATTTGCTGGCCGAGTCCCGCGGCAGCCGTGCGCTCGACCCTGTTGCGCACTTTCACCTCTCGAACGGCGCGCGGGTCGAGCGTATCGTGATGGGCGCCGACACCGGCGGCAAGGGCGTGAAGGAGAGCGCGACGTTGATGGTCAACTATCTTTATGACCCCGCGAAGATCGAGGAATACCACGAGGACTACGCCGGCGACGGCAAGCGCAACGCCAGCACCGCCGTGCGGCGCCTGGCGCGAGGCTGGGCATGAACGCCCCGGCTCCGGTCGTCCGCGAGACCTCGTCCCGCATCTCGGGCCTGCGGCAGATCGAGAAGAAGCTGCTGTGGCTATCGGCGTGGATGGTCCACAACGCCAACCACATCCGCCCGAACCGCGACGGCCTGAAGGTCGGCGGGCACCAGGCGAGCTGTGCCAGCTGCATAAGCATCTTGACGGCGCTGTATTTCGAGATCCTGCGCCCGCAGGACCGCGTTGCCGTGAAGCCGCATGCCAGCCCGGTGTTCCACGCGATCAACCTGCTGCTGGGCCGCGAGCAGCCGGAGCGTATGGCCGGGCTGCGCCAGATGGGCGGCGTGCAGAGCTATCCGAGCCGCACGAAGGACGGGCCGGAGGTCGATTTTTCGACGGGATCGGTCGGTCTCGGCGTGGCGCTCACGAGTTTCTCGGCGCTGATGCAGGACTATGTCCGGCTGCATAACCTGGGTCGGGAGCTACCGCCGGGCCGGCACGTTGCGATCGCCGGCGACGCCGAACTGGACGAGGGCAACATCTACGAAGCGCTGCTGGAGGGCTGGAAGCACGACGTCCGCAATGTCTGGTGGGTGATAGACTACAACCGGCAGAGCCTCGACAGCGTGGTGCCGGATCGGCTGTTCGGCCGCATCGAGGGCCTGTTCCGCGACATGGGCTGGAACGTCGTCACCCTGAAATACGGCCGGCTGCTCGAGGCCGCCTTCACGCGCGAGGGCGGCGAGGCGCTGCGCCGCTGGATCGACGACTGCCCGAACAGCCTGTATTCCGCGCTGACGTTCCAAGGCGGCGCGGCCTGGCGTCATGCGCTGCTCGCCGAGCTCGGCCGTGAGCCCGGCGTGCGCGCCATACTGGACCCGATGTCGGACGACGAGCTGGCCGAGCTCATGACCAACCTGGGCGGCCACGACGTGGACACGCTGATCGAGCAGTTCCGGCTGGCCGATGCGGCGGGGGACCAGCCGACCTGCTTCATCGCCTACACGATCAAGGGCAGGGGCCTGCCGTTCGCCGGGCACAAGGACAACCACTCGGGCCTGATGAGCCGCGACCAGATGGCGCTGTATCAGGAAAGCCAGCGGGTGCGGCCTGGCCATGAGTGGGACGTGGCGGAGGGCCTGGACCTATCGCCGGCTGAGCTGCGCGCGGTCATCGACGCTTCGCCGTTCGCGGAGAAGCTGACCCCGGCCGGCCGCAGCCTTTCAGCGCCCGTCATCGCCATCCCGACGGTGCTGCCGGTCTCGGGCGCCGCCGGACGCCGCGCGAGCACGCAGGCGGGGTTCGGCGACATTCTGGCCGAGATCGGCCGCGGCCAGGGCGAGTTCACCGAGCTCGCCAAGCATATCGTGACGACCAGCCCGGACGTAACGGTCTCGACCAATCTCGGGCCTTGGGTGAACCGCCGCGGGGTGTTCGACCGGCATACCCGCAACGACGTGTTCCGCGACGCGAAGCTCGCGAGCGCGCAGCGCTGGGGCATGTCGCCCACCGGCCAGCA
>CAZZWN010000280.1:0-3992 GCA_964657765.1 uncultured Acetobacteraceae bacterium | reverse complement strand
GCACGGAATGCCCAGGTGGCGGAATTGGTAGACGCGCAGGTTTCAGGTACCTGTGACCGCAAGGTTGTGAAAGTTCGAGTCTTTTCCTGGGCACCATCTCCGTGACGGTTCAATTCATGCCAAATGCCGCCATCCACCTGCACAGGCATGACCTGCCGGACGGGCTGAGCCTCGGCCCGGTGATCGCCGTCGACACCGAGACCATGGGCCTCAACCCGCACCGCGACCGGCTCTGCCTCGTGCAGATGTCGTCGGGCGACGGCATGGCGCATCTGGTGCAGCTCATTCCCCCGTCGCTCGGCGGCCATGGCTACGACGCGCCGAACCTCGCGCGCATGATGGCGGACCCGGCCGTCACCAAGCTCATGCACTTCGCCCGCTTCGACGTCGCGGTGCTGCAGCAGGCGCTCGGCATCACCGTAGCACCCGTGAAATGCACCAAGATCGCGGCGAAGCTCGTCCGCACCTTCACCGATCGCCACGGCCTCAAGGACCTCTGCCGCGAGCTGGTCGGCGTGGAGCTGTCCAAGCAGCAGCAGACCTCGGACTGGGGGGCGCCGGAGCTCACCTCCGAGCAGATGGCCTACGCTGCCTCCGACGTGCTCTATCTGCACGCGCTCTGGGCCCGGCTCGAGGCCCTGCTTGTGCGCGAAAACCGCCTGGAACTCGCCGAGGCCTGCTTCGCCTTCCTGCCTGCCCGCTGCCGCCTGGACTTGCTGGGCTACGAGGACCCAGACATCTTCTCGCACTGACGGCCCAATCTGCTACATTCGGCGCACGACGCTGAACGGGCTGCCGCGAAGGACCACCCCCATGCCCGACGACCTCTATCGCCGCGATGCCCTCGCGTGGGCCGAACAGCAGGCCGCACTGCTGCGCCGGCTGGCCGCAGGCGAGCGCCTGAACGAAGCGGTCGACTGGCCCAATGTGATCGATGAGGTGCAGGACGTGGGGCTGTCGGAGCTGCGAGCATGCAAAAGCTTGCTGGTTCAAGCATTTGTGGATCTCCTTAAGCTGCACGCTTGGCCCGATAGCGCAGCGGTGGCGCACTGGCGCGGAGAAGCGGCGAGTTTCCTTGCCGGTGCCCGGCGCAGCTTCACGCCCTCCATGCGCCAGCGCGTCGACTTATCGGAACTGTATTCCGATGCAGTCTATGAATTAGAATCGAGGTCGGACAACCCCGGCAAGCCACTCTCCCTTCCCAGCGCATGCCCGCTCACGCTGGACGACGTGCTGTCGACACGCCCTGACATCAATGTTCTCGTCGCTAAGCTAGCCGCCACAGCCTGAGCGTTAAAAACTACAAAGTTGGATTTACTGCGCGTTTGCCAGCATTGACCCCCGGGGTATGCCCGCCCATACAAGTCGGCTAGAAGAGGGACTCGCATGGACGCCGCCATCACCCTCTCACCCGCAACCAATCTCCGCTCCTCCCACGTCGAAGTCGCACGCGGCGTGCTCGCGGCGGAGGCGGCCGGGCTGAATGCGCTGTCGGCCTCGCTCGATGCCGAATTCGACTCCGCCGTCGGCCGGCTCGCTGGATGCACGGGAAGGGTCGTCGTCACAGGCATGGGCAAATCCGGCCATGTCGCCCGCAAGATCGCCGCAACGCTCGCCTCCACCGGCACGCCCGCGATGTTCGTGCATCCCGCCGAGGCATCGCACGGCGACCTCGGCATGATCGTGCCCGGCGATGCGGTCCTGGCCCTTTCCAATACCGGCGAAACCGCGGAATTGGCCGATCTCATCGCCCACGCAAGGCGGTTCGGCCTGCTGCTCGTCGCAATCACCGGACGGTCCGCCTCGGCCCTAGCCCGCGCCGCCGACGTCGTGCTGCTGCTGCCAGCCGCCGCGGAGGCGTGCCCCATGGGCCTCGCGCCCACGACCAGCACCACGATGCAGCTGGCGCTTGGCGACGCGCTGGCGGTTGCGCTGCTGACCCAGCGCGGCTTCACCGCCTCGGATTTCTCCGTGAACCACCCGGGCGGGCGGCTCGGTGCGCAACTCCGCCGCGTGGCGGACCTTATGCACCAGGGCGACGCCATTCCGCTCGCCGACGCGGCGCTGCCGATGGACCGCGCGCTCATCCTTATGACCGGCAAGGGTTTCGGCTGCCTCGGGGCACTCGACGCCGATGGGCGGCTTCGGGGCGTGTTGACCGACGGCGACCTGCGTCGCGCCATGGGGCCGGACCTGTTGAGCCGTAGGGTGCAGGACGTGATGAACCCAAGCCCCCGCACGATCGGCCCCGACGCCCTCGCCGCCGATGCGCTCCGCGCCATGAACGCCGGCCCGCGCCCGGTCACGAGCCTGTTCGTGCTCGACGCCGACCACCGCCCGATCGGCATATTGCATGTCCACGATCTGCTGCGTGCAGGCGTGGCCTGATGGCAGCCGTTCCCTCTTCCCAGAACACAATCCAGAACGTTCCCCAGGACCCGACGAAGATCGCGCCGCCGCAGCGCCCCGCGCTCGACCGCGACATGCCGGCCCGGCTGGTGCGGATGGACCGGCTTTCTGCCGCCGGCGCTCCCCGCATCAGGCAGGCGCCAACGGCCTCGCGGATCGCCCGCCGCCGGGTCATGGTAACGCTCACCAAGTGGCTGCTGCCGCTTTGCGCGCTGCTGCTGCTGGCGTCGGTCGCCCTATGGCCCGAGATCGCGCGTATCAAGGACCAGGGCCGCATCGCCTTCCGCCGCGCCTTCAGCGTCGAAGCCGACAGCGGCCGCATGAAGGAACCGCGCTATCGCGGCGTCGATGAGCGCGGCCGTCCCTACACCATCACCGCGGACTCCGCGCTGCAGTCCGGGCCGCTGCGCATCGACCTTGTTGAGCCGAAGGGCGATCTGGTGCCCGAGAACGGCGGCTGGGTCATGGTGGAATCGCACGAGGGCGTGTTCATCCAGCATAGCGGGCAGCTCGACCTCTCGCACGACGTGGTGCTGTATCGCGACGACGGCACCGTCATGCGCACGCAGTCGGCAGCGGTCGACACGAAACAGGGCGCCGCCGCGAGCAACGACATGACCCACGCCGAGGGTCCCTTCGGCGTGCTGGACGCGCAGGGCTTCACCCTCACCGACAAGGGCGCCGCCATCCAGTTCCATGGCCCGGCCCGCCTGATCCTGAACGAGCGCAAGTGATGCGCGCGCTCATCTTGTTGCTGATGCTGGCGCCGGGCTATGCGGCGGCGCAGGCGCTCGACTTCTCCAAAGGCGGTCCGATCGAGGTCACCGCCAGCGACGGCATGGAATGGCGCCAGAACGAGCAGGTCGTCATCGCCCGCGGCAACGCCCGTGCCGTGCGCGGCGATGTGACCGTCACGGGCAATATGCTGATTGCTCGCTACCGCCGCAAAGCCGGCGCAGCTGCGACGCCGGCGAGCGCTGTGGCCCCCGGCTCCGCCCCGGCCACCGCCGACACCGGCAACAACGAGATCTACCGCCTCGAAGCCCAGGGCAACGTCCATATCTTCACCGCGACCGACCTCGCCGTCGGCGACAAGGCGGTCTACGATATCGATCAGGCGGTGCTGCTGATGACCGGCAGCGACATGAAGCTGACGACGCCGCAACAGGTGATGACCGCGCGGGACACCATGGAATACTGGTCGCAGAAGCACATGGCGGTGGGCCGCGGTCTTGCGACGGTCACGACCACCGACGGCCGCCGGCTGGCCGGGGACACGCTCGTCGGCTACACCACGCCACCGGCCACGCCCGGCACGCCCGGCACGCCTGCCCCAGCAGCGACAATCGCGAAAACGCCCGCCCGGCCCGACGCCGACCCGCTGTTGTCATCCGGCAAGCTCCAACGTGTGGAGGGCTTCGGCAACGTCGAGGTCCGCACCGCGACCGAGACGATCCGCGGGGATCGCGGGGTCTATGTCGCCGATACCGGCATCGCCCGGCTGGCGGGCGACGTGCACATCACCCGTGGGCAGAGCCAACTGAATGGCGACGAGGCCATCGTCAATATGCGGACCGGCATCT
>CAZZWN010000279.1:0-3992 GCA_964657765.1 uncultured Acetobacteraceae bacterium | reverse complement strand
AGCGGCTCGCGCACCGTGACCGACAGCACGTTGGGCGCGAACGGCACCGTCTCGCCCTTAAGCTCGCCGCCGAGGCCGGCGTAGAACTCGAAGATGTCGGCGACGACCTGCGCCTCCACCCGGCTCTCGGTGCGCAGCGCCTTGCCGGTTTCGAGCGCGATCAGCCGGGCGAGCTCTTCCACGTGGTCGCGCAGCAAAGCGGCACATGCCGCCACCATGGCGCCGCGCTTGCGGGACGGCACCTTGGCCCAAGCCTTCTGCGCCGCATCGGCGTCCTGGACCGCGGCCTCCACGTCGGCGGCGTCACCCTCGGCGGCGCGCGCGACCTCGAGGCCGGTGGCCGGGTTCACGACGGCAAAGGTCTTGCCGCCGCGCGCCGGCACGAAGCGGCCGCCGATGAAGTGCTTGCCCGACAGCGCCGTCGCCAGCGCCTGCTGGTCGAGCGTGGGCGCGTCGGGAGTGGGGACGGGTCGGTCGAGCATTGGCTTTGCCTTGGGACGTAGGGTGCATATAACGCTGTGCCCACAATGGACCCAGCGATGGAGCCGAACAAGGGCGAGGAGACTGTTCCCGATATGGCTAGTTCACAACCCTCCGGGCCGCTCGCCGGCCTGACCGTTTTCGACCTTACCCGCGTGCTGGCCGGGCCGACGTGCGTGCAGATGCTGGCCGACCTCGGCGCCGACGTGATCAAGATAGAAAAACCCGGCTCCGGCGACGACACTCGCGGCTTCGCCCCGCCGTTCATGCCGGGCACGCGGGAGAGCGCATACTTCGTGGGGGTGAACCGCAACAAGCGGTCGGTGACGCTCGACATCGCCAAACCCGAGGGCCAGGCCATCGCGCTTGAATTGATCGGCAAGAGCGACATCCTGGTCGAGAACTTCAAGGTGGGCGCGCTGGCCAAGTATGGCCTGGGCTATGAGCAGCTGCACGCGCGGTTCCCGGGCCTGGTGTATTGCTCGATCACCGGCTTCGGGCAGACCGGCCCTTATGCGGCGCGGCCCGGCTACGACAGCCTGATCCAGGCGATGGGCGGCGTCATGAGCCTGACGGGCGAGCCGGACGGCCTGCCGCAAAAGGTGGGCGTCCCGGTCGCGGATCTGTTCGCCGGGCTGTATGGCTGCATCGGCGTGCTGGCGGCGCTGCGCCACCGGGAGGCGACGGGGCAGGGCCAGCAGGTCGACATCGGCATGCTGGACGCGCACGTGGCGTGGCTGGCGAACCAGGGCATGAACTATCTCGCGACCAATGAGAACCCGGCGCGGCTCGGCAACCAGCATCCGAACATCGTGCCGTATCAGGTGTTCCCGACCGCGGACGGCTATCTTGTGTTATCGATCGGCAACGACCCGACGTTCAAGCGATTCTGCGACAACTATGGCCTCTCGCATTTGCTCGGCGACCCGCGTTTCGCGACGAATGCCGCCCGCGTCGGCAACCGGCAGCTCGTGACCGACACGCTGACGCCGCTCATGCGCCAGCATCCCACGACGTGGTGGGTGGAGCAGCTTGAGGCGCTGAAGATCGGCTGCGGCCCGATCAACACGCTGGCGGAGGTCTTTGCCGATCCGCAGGTGCAGGCGCGCAACACCGTTGTCACCATGCCGCACCCGGCGAGCCCGGACGGGGTGAGGGTGATCGCCAACCCGGTGCGGCTTTCGGAAACGCCGGCCGACTATCGCATGGCTGCCCCGACCCTGGGGCAGCATACCGATGAGGTGCTCGCGGCACGGCTGGGCATCACGGCGGAGCGCCTGGCCGAGCTGCGGTCCAATGGTGTAATTTAGCCGTCAGCCTGCCAATCTCATGGCGGGCTTACAAAGCGTGTTGCGCGTGCCTTGCTTACGGGGACGCACACATCACACATGCGGCATCGCAACGCCGGACCGAAGCAGGATCCCATGAACGAACAGACCCCGACCTCCAGCCTGAACCGCTTTTTCTCCGCCGGCCTAGTCGAGACCGATCCGGAACTCGCAGCCGCCATTGGCGCGGAGATGGTCCGCCAGCAGGACGGCATCGAGCTGATCGCCAGCGAAAACATCGTCTCCGCCGCGGTGCTGGAGGCGCAGGGGTCGGTGCTGACCAATAAATACGCCGAGGGCTACCCCGGCCGCCGCTACTACGGCGGCTGCTTCGAGGTCGACAAGGCGGAGACCCTGGCCATCGATCGCGCCAAGGCGCTGTTCGGCTGCGAGTACGCCAACGTGCAGCCGCACTCCGGCGCGCAGGCCAACCAGGCGGTGTTCCTGGCCCTGCTGCAGCCCGGCGACACCATCCTCGGCATGAGCCTCGCGGCCGGCGGGCACCTCACCCACGGCGCCGCCCCCAACCTTTCCGGCAAATGGTTCCGCGCCGTGCAGTATGGCGTCCGCCAGGACACCGGCCTGCTGGACTACGAGGAGCTGGAGCGCCTCGCCCGCGCGGAGAAGCCGCGCATGATCATCGCCGGCGGCTCCGCCTATCCCCGCGCCATCGACTTCGCCCGCATCCGCAAGGTCGCGGACGAGGTCGGCGCATGGTTCCTGGTCGACATGGCGCACTATGCCGGCCTGGTCGCGGCGGGCGTCTATCCCACGCCGCTGCCGCACGCCCACGTGGTCACGACGACGACGCATAAGACGCTGCGCGGCCCGCGCGGCGGCATGATCCTGTCGAACGACCTCGACCTCGGCAAGAAGTTCAACTCGGCCGTGTTCCCAGGCCTGCAGGGCGGCCCGCTGATGCACGTCATCGCCGCCAAGGCCGTGGCGTTCGGCGAGGCACTGCGCCCGGAGTTCCGCACCTACCAGCGCGCCGTCGTCGACAATGCCCGCATGTTGGCGGAAACCTTGATCGAACAAGGCTGCGACATCGTGACCGGCGGCACCGACAGCCACCTGATGCTGGTCGATCTGCGGCCCAAGGGCGTCACCGGCAAGGCGGCCGAAGCCAGCCTCGAACGCGCGCACATCACCGCGAACAAGAACGCCATCCCGTTCGACCCGGCCAAGCCCGCCATCACCTCCGGCATCCGCCTCGGCTCACCTGCCGCCACCACCCGCGGCTTCGGCACCGCCGAGTTCCGCGAGATCGGCCTCATGATCAACGAGGTGCTGGACGGCCTGTCCCGCTCCAACGACGGCGGCAACGACCTTGCGGAGCGCGCGGTGGCGGCCCGGGTGCAGGCGATGTGCGCCCGCTTCCCGATCTACCCGGCCATGCTCGGAGCCCACGCTGGGGCCTAAAGCCGATGCGTTGCCCGTTCTGCGGCCACGACGACACGCAGGTGAAGGACAGCCGGCCCACGGATGACGGGTCGGCGATCCGGCGGCGGCGGTTCTGCGGCGGCTGCGGGCAGCGGTTCACCACGATCGAGCGCGTGCAGCTGCGCGAGCTGACGGTGCTGAAGGCCGATGGCCGCCGGGTGCCGTTCGACCGCGAGAAGCTGGGCCGCTCCATCCGCATCGCGCTGCGCAAGCGCCCGGTGCAGGAGGAGCGGCTGGAGCGCATCGTCAACGGCATCGTCCGCCAGCTCGAGGCGACGGGCGAGAACGACATCCCGAGCAAGCAGTTGGGCGAGCTGGTGATGGAAACGCTGAAAGAGGTGGACGCGGTGGCCTACGTCCGCTTCGCCAGCGTGTATCGCGACTTCCGCGAGGCAAAGGACTTCGAGACCTTCCTGGGCTCGCTTGACGAGCCTACATAGTTCTCAATGACCGATCAGGAGCACATGCGCGCCGCCTTGGCGCTTGCCCGGCGCGGACTGGGCGACGTTTGGCCCAACCCGTCGGTGGGTTGCGTGCTGGTGCGCGACGGCCGGGTCGTCGGGCGTGGGGTGACCGCGCCGGGCGGCCGGCCCCATGCCGAGGTCGTCGCGCTGGCGGTCGCAGGCGACCTCGCCCGTGGCTCGACCGCCTATGTGACGCTGGAGCCTTGCAGCCACCATGGCCAGACCCCGCCCTGCGCCGATGCGTTGATTGCGGCCGGGGTGGCGCGCGTGGTCGTGG
>CAZZWN010000278.1:0-4075 GCA_964657765.1 uncultured Acetobacteraceae bacterium | reverse complement strand
GCCGCCTGCGGCATCAGCGTGATGGACAGCGCGATCGACACGATCCCGACCGTGCTGAAATACCTGGGCCATAATGCCGAGAGCACCGACTCCAAGGACCTCGCCGACGTCGAGCGCACGTTGATGGCGATCCGTCCGTATATCCGTACTTTCGCCTCGGGCGGCGCCATCGAGGCGCTGGCGGGCGGGCAGACCTGCCTGGTGATGACCTACTCCGGCGACGTGATCCAGGCCGCGGCGCGGGCGAAGGAGGCCGGGCAAAAAACCGTCTGCTATGTCGCGCCGAAGGAGTTGGCGGCGCTAACGTTCGACATGCTGGCCGTGCCTGCCGACGCGCCGCACCCCGCCGAGGCCATGCAGTTCATCAACTTCCTCCTGCAGCCCGACATCATGGCGGCGATCACCAATCAGGTCCGTTACCCGAATGCCGTGCCGGGCAGCCGCGACGCGATCGTGCCGGACGTGCGGGACGACGCGAACGTGTTTCCCGACACGGCATCACCGCGGTTCTTCACGGTTCGCGCGACGCCGCAGGCAGCAGACCGGGCGCGCACGCGGATGTGGGCGCGGTTCAAGGCCGGGCAGTAACCGATTGGCGGATCTGGAGATTGCCGGGCTTACGGTGCGTTACGGCCCGGCGCTGGCGCTGGACCGCCTCGACCTCGCCATCAACAGCGGCGAGATGTTCGTGCTGCTTGGCGGTTCCGGGTCGGGCAAGACGACGCTGCTGCGGGCGCTGGGCGGCTTCATCCAGCCGGCGGCCGGGCGGATCGTGCTTGCGGGCCAGGACATCACCCGGCTGCCGCCGCATCGCCGCCCGGTGAACACCACCTTCCAATCCTACGCGCTGTTCCCGCACATGAGCGTCGCCGACAACATCGGTTTTGGCCTGCGCCGGCAGGGCATGGGCGGGGCGGACATCGAAACGCGGGTTGCGGCACTGCTCGACCTCGTGCGGCTGGCCGAATTCGCCGGGCGCAAGCCGGATGCGCTGTCGGGCGGGCAGCGGCAGCGGGTGGCGCTGGCCCGCGCCTTGGCGCCGCGGCCCCGGCTGCTGCTGCTGGACGAGCCGCTCTCGGCGCTTGACCGCTCACTGCGCGAGCAGACCCGGCAGGAGCTCCTGCGGGTGCAGCGGGAGACCGGGACCACCTTCGTGCTGGTGACGCACGACCAGGACGAGGCGTTGGCGATGGCGACGCGGATCGGCCTGCTGCACCAGGGCCGCCTGGCCCAGGTCGGCACGCCGGCGGACATCTATGAGCGCCCGGCAAGCCGATATGTCGCGGCGTTCATGGGCGCGGCGAACATCCTGCGGGGGGTGGTGCGCAACGGCCGGCAGAACGCCATGCTGGAGCTCGACGGCATCGGCACCGCGCAGGCTGCAGGCCCGGCGCCCGGCGATATCGGCAGCGCCATCCATGTCGCCCTGCGGCCGGAGCGGCTGCGCATCGGCGCGGCGGACGTCACCGGCATCAACACGGCACGGGGTACGGTGATGGAAAGCGCCTATCGCGGCGGCACCATGGACCACCACGTCCGCCTGAGCGGCGGCTTGACGCTGCTGGTGTCGCAGCCGTTGGCCGACGGCATGCACGCCGCGCTGCTTGCGCCGGGTAGCGAGGTCTCGGTGTCGTGGCCGCCAGAGGCCTGCGTGTTGCTGCCCGGATGAACCGGTCTGCCGTGCTGGCGCCGGTGTGGCTCTGGCTGCTGCTGTTCGTGGCGGCGCCCGTCTTGATCGTGGCGGCGTTGTCGTTCTCGACCTCTATCGCCGGCGTGCCGCCATACACGCCGCTGCTGCAATCGCCCGACGGCTCGAACTACGCCGTGCTGACCGAAGACGCATTCTATTTGAATGCAGCGCTGAAAAGCCTGGCGGTGGCCGGCGTGTCGTCGGCGGCCTGCCTGCTGATCGGCTACCCGATGGCGCTGGCGATCGCCCGTGCCCCGGATCGCTGGCGCTCGCTGCTGCTGCTCGGGGTCATGCTGCCGTTCTGGACCGGATTCCTGCTACGGATCACCGCCTGGATCGGGCTGCTGCGCGACGAGGGCTGGATCAACGCCGCACTGCAAGCCGTTGGCGTTCCAGCAATGCGGCTGCTGTATACCGACTTTGCGATGTATATCGGCGTCACCTACGCCTATCTGCCGTTCATGGTGCTGCCGCTCTATGCCCGCCTGTCCCGCCTGGACCCGGCGCTCGAGGAGGCAGCGGCGGACCTCGGCGCCAGCCCCTGGACCGTATTCCGCACCGTCACCTTGCCGTTGTCGCTGCCGGGCATCGCGGCCGGGCTGGCGCTCGTGTTCATCCCCGCGGTCGGCGAATACGTGATCCCGGAGCTGCTCGGCGGCCCCGGCGCGCAGACCATCGGCCGCGCGCTATGGAACGAGTTCTTTTCCAACCGCGACTGGCCCATGGCGGCGACGGTCGCGAATGCGCTGCTGCTGGCGTTGCTCGTCCCCATGGTGGCGCTGCGGGCGCGCCAGTGACGGGACGGCTGTGAGGGGCGGGCAATGAGGCGGGGGCGATGAAGCGGGGGCGGTTCCTGGCCGTGTGCCTGCTGCTGGGCTACGCGTTCCTGTATGTGCCGGTGCTGCTGCTGGTCGCCACCAGCTTCAACCCGAGCCGGCTCACGACGGTGATCTCCGGGTTCTCGCTGCACTGGTATGCGGCGCTATGGGCCGACGGCAAGCTGATCGACGCGGCGCTGCTGTCGCTGCGGATCGCAGCGCTGTCGGCGACTGGTGCTACCGTGCTGGGCACGCTGGCCGGATACGCGCTGGCCCGGTTCGGCAGGTTCCGCGGCCGCGGCGCCTTCGCGGCATTGTTGTCCGCGCGCCTGGTGTTGCCTGACGTGCTGGTCGGGCTCTCGCTCCTGTTGCTGTTCGTGCAGATGGAGCAGAGCTTCGGCTGGCCGGCGGGCCGCGGCGCGCTGACGATCACGCTCGCGCATGTGTCCGTCAGCCTGTCCTACGTCGCGATCGTGATCGAGGCGCGGCTGTCCGACGCCGGGTCGGAGCTTGAGGAGGCCGCAATGGATCTTGGCGCGTCGCCCTGGGCGGCGTTCGGCTTGGTTACTCTGCCGCTGCTGGCCCCGGCGCTGCTGTCGGGCTGGCTGCTGGCATTTACCTTGTCGCTCGATGACCTCGTGGTCGCGACCTTCGTGTCGGGGCCCGGCGCCAGCACGCTGCCGATGGTGGTGTTTTCCGCCCTGCGCCTTGGGGTGACGCCCGAGCTGAACGCACTGGCGACTGTGATCCTGGCGATCGTTTCCGTTTCATTAACCTCCGCATGGTATCTGCAACGGCGGTTTGGGGGCGCGATTGCCCCAAGCCAGCCAATTGCCCCAAGTCAGATGGGGGCATAATGTCGGACGGTCGCAACACCGGAATACCCTCCATGCAGCTTATCGCCGAACGCCTGAACCGCATCAGCCCGAGCCAGACCATCGCCATCTCCACCAAGGCGCGCGCGCTGAAGGCACAGGGCCGTGACGTCATCAGCCTGTCGGCCGGGGAGCCGGATTTCGACACGCCGCAGAACGTGAAGGACGCGGCGATCCGCGCCATTCAGGCCGGCGATACGAAATATACCGACGTGGCGGGAACCAAGGCGCTGCGGCAGGCGGTCGCCGACAAGTTCAAGCGCGACAGCGGCCTGGACTACACGGGGGACGAGATCATCATCTCGACCGGCGGCAAGCAGGTCATCTTCAACGCGATGGTCGCGACCATGAACCCCGGCGACGAGGCGGTCATCCCGACCCCGTGCTGGGTCAGCTATCCCGACATCGTGGCGCTGGCGGACGGCACGCCGGTGTTCGTGCCGTGCGGGCAGAACAACGGCTTCAAGCTGCGCGCCGAGGACCTGGAGGCCGCGATCACGCCGCGGACCAAGTGGTTCATGCTGAACAGCCCATGCAATCCGACCGGCGCCGCCTATTCGGCCGAGGAGCTGCGGCCGATTTGCGACGTGCTGCTGCGCCATCCGGACGTTTGGGTCTTCACCGACGATATCTACGAGAAGCTGGTCTATGACGGCTTCACGCCGGCGACGATCGTGCAGGTCGAGCCGAAG
>CAZZWN010000277.1:0-4256 GCA_964657765.1 uncultured Acetobacteraceae bacterium | reverse complement strand
CCGCGGTGTCCGACCTGCTCGCCCGCGCCGGCAAGATGTTTCCCGAGGCGCGCGTGCGCGGCGTGCTGATCGCCAGGATGCAGCGCGGCCTGACCGAGGTGATCCTCGGCTTCCGGCGTGACCCGGAAGTCGGCCCCGTGGTGCTGCTGGGGCTCGGCGGCGTGATGGCGGAGCTGCGGCACAGCGTGTCCGTCCGCCTCGCCCCGGTCGATCTGGCCACGGCGCACGCCATGATCGCGGAGTTGCCGGAGTTGAAGGCGTTCAGTGGCTTCCGAAATCTGCCGCGCGGGGACGTGACGGCGCTGGCGCAGGCGGTGAGTGCCATTTCGATGCTCGCCGCCGCGGATGCGGTGCAGGAGGCGGAGATCAATCCGCTGATCGTGCGCAACGAAGGCAGCGGCGTGGTCGCCGTGGATGGACTGGTCGTGATCAGCAGGAAGGGCGTCGCATAATGGACATGCAGGTCGGTCTGGGCGAGCAGCAGATGCTGCAGGAGCTGGTCGCGAAGTTCGTCGATCGGGAGCTGATGAAGCTCGAGCCGCTGATCCTCGCGCGTGAGGCGTCGGGGGGCAAATACGCGCTGACCGACGAGGAGGAAGCGCCCTTGCTCGCCCGCTGCGAGGAGCTTGGGCTGATGGCGCTGGATGTGCCGGAGGAACTGGGCGGCGCCAACCTGCCGGCGACCGCGCTGATGCGGGTCGAGGAGGAGCTGGCGCGCACGCTGACGCCGTTCAGCTTTCCGCCGGACTCGCCGAACCTGCACATGATGCTGGCCGTCGCCAACGCCGACCAGCGCGAGCGCTACCTCAAGCCCTATGCCGAGGGCCGCATGAAGTCCGCCATCGGCATTTCCGAACCCGGCGCCGGCGGTGACCCGGCGGGCATGATCACCCGCGCCGTGAAGGACGGCCCGGACTGGGTGATCAACGGCCGCAAAATCTGGGTCGGCCGCGTTCCGAGTGCCGACTTCATCATCCTGATGGCGCGCACCGGCGAGGGGAAACGCAGCGACGGCGTCACGGCGTTCATCGTCGAGCGCGACACCCCCGGCTTCATCATCGAGCGTGAGATCCACATGCTCGGCGGCCGCCGCACCTACGAGCTGGTGTTCGAGAACTGCCGCGTGCCGGACACCCAGGTGCTGGGCGAACTGGGCCGTGGCTACGAACCGATGCAGTTGCGGCTGAACGTGCGGCGCTTGCAGATGGGGGCGCGCTGCGTCGGCATCTCGCGCCGGGCGCTGCAGATGATGTGCGAGTACACGCAGCAGCGCAGCACCTTCGGCGTGAAGCTGGCCGACCGCCAGGCCATCCAGTGGTGGATCGCCGACGCCGCCACCAAGATCCACGCCTGCCGCCTGATGGTGCAGGCTGCCGCGGAAACGCTGGACAGCGGCGGCGACGTCCGCACCGAGGCCTCGATGATCAAGGTGTTCGGCACCGAGATGGCGACCGAAGTGGTGGACCACGCCATGCAGGCCTTCGGCGCCATGGGCATGACGAAGGAGATGCCGCTGCAACTGTTCGCGCAGCAGGTCCGTCTGATGCGCGTCTACGAAGGCCCGACCGAAGTCCACCGCATGTCGATCGCAAAGAAAACGCTCAAGTCGTTCGCGTAATCCCGTAATTGCCACGCCTTCGGTTGTCTTCCTGCTCCTTCTCCCCACGGGAGAAGGCAGGGATGAGGGGCCTACGCCAATGACCTGTACGGCTGGCCCCTTACCCAACCCTCTCCCGACGAGGGAGAGGGCTTTCCATGAGCGTGAGGGCCAGCCTAACGCACGGCCTCGCTCACCGCTGCGAGCGTGTCCGCCACATCCCGCTCATCATGCGCAAGCGAAACGTACATCTTGTTGTCGCTCTTGAACACGCCGTGGGCGCGGACGCGGTCGTTGAAGCGGCGGCTCATTGCCTTGTCCACCTGCAACGTGCCGCGATAGTCGGTTATGCTGGTCCGGTCGGTGAACACGGCGTCGAACATCGCCGGCTCGCCCAGGATCAGGGCGGGGATGCCGGCGTCGCGGAAGCGCTGCTCCATGCCGGACCAGATCGCGCGCCCCGTGGCGAAGATGCGTTCAT
This sequence comes from uncultured Acetobacteraceae bacterium, assembly GCA_964657765.1. Classification (GTDB taxonomy): domain Bacteria; phylum Pseudomonadota; class Alphaproteobacteria; order Acetobacterales; family Acetobacteraceae; genus CAHJXG01. Next base: position 2,178 of record CAZZWN010000277.1, on the reverse strand, counting down.
ACGCGCCGGGCCGCTTCAGGATGCGCAGCGTCGCCAACCCGGCCACCGCCGCCACCGGATTGCCGCTGAGCGTGCCGATTTGCGGCATGAAGGCCGGCGCGTCCACCTGGGCGCGGTCGAAATGCGCCATGATGTCCGCCCGCCCCGCGATTGCCGATAGCGGGAAGCCGCCGCCGATCACCTTGCCCAAGGTGCAGATATCGGGTGTCACGCCGTAATAAGTCTGTCCGCCGCCATAGGCGAGGCGGAACCCGGTCACGACCTCGTCGAAGATCAGCGGGATGCCGTATTCGGCGGTGATGTCGCGCAACCCCTGCAGGAACCCCGGCGCCGGCGGCAGCAGGCGCTGCATCGGCTCCACGATCACGCCGCCGATCTCGTCATGGTGCGCGTGGATGATCTCCTGCGCGGCGGCCAGGTCGTTGAACGGCGCCACCAGCATCTCGCCCTGCACCGACTCCGGGATGCCCGCCGTATCCGGCACGGCGCGGGCAGAGTTGCCGGGCTGCGACGGCCACAGGCTCATCAGCCCGTAATCGCTCATGCCGTGATAGCCGCCTTCGAACTTCAGGATCTTGCTGCGCTTGCGGAACGCGCGGGCCAGCCGCATCGCGTAGGCATCCGCCTCCGTGCCGCTGCTGGCGAAGCGCACCTGTTCGGCGCAGGGCACCGCGTCCACGATCTCCGCCGCGAGCAGGATCGCATGCTCATTGTTGGCGAAGAACGTCGAGCCGCGCTGCAATTGCTCAGAGACAGCGGCGTTCACCTCGGGATGGGCGTGGCCCACCAGCATCGGCCCGGAGCCGAGCAGGAAGTCCACGTACTCGTTCCCGCTGACATCCCATACGCGGCCGCCGCGGCCCTCGCGGATGATCGTTTCGGACGCCATGTTGCCAAGGCTGCCGCCGGGCAGCACGCGATGCGCCGTTTCGGTCAGCATCCGCTCCTCGTCCCCGACCAGGCCGATCATGCTTGTTCCCCTTGCCACGATGCCGGCGCTTGCCGGAGATTGCGCATCGAACGGCATCGCAAGAATGCTGCCAAGGAGAAAGACCCGATGCCCGCACGGATTTGGCTCGGTTTGCTCGCCGCAATGATCGCCGTCGCGTCGCCCGCGCTGGCCCAGGCGCCCGAGCGCACCATCGACGAGATCCGCACCGAGGCCCAGGCCCGGGCAGAGCGCGGCAACTACCCGATGATCGGCCTCGACCCGGCGGACGTGCAGGCCGCGCTGTCGGGCATCAAGACGCGCGACCCCGACGAATGGGCGGCGAATTGGAGCCGCGTCGCCGACGGTTACATGGCCGCGGCCGCCGCGGCGACCGACCCGGTAATGAAAGCGGCTGACTACGTGCGGGCCTGGCGGCTCTACTACTTCGGCCAGTGGCCAGTGCCGTCTTCGCCGGGCAAGCAGGCAGCCGCCCAGAAGGCGCTCGCCGCCTATGCCGATCGCGCCCGCCTGCTCGACCCGCCGCTCGAGATCGTCCACATCCCGTTCGAAGGGGCGGAGATCGTCGGCTATCTGCGTCTGCCGCAGGCGCCGCGCCCGGCCCCGCTGATCCTGGCGATCAGCGGCCTCGACAGCCGGAAGGAGACGGTGTCCGAAACCTACGGCGCGATCCTGCCGCAGGGCGTCGGCTACTTCGCCGTGGACAGCCCCGGCACGGGCCAAGCCCCGATCCGCGTCAGCCCAACTGCGGACCGCATGTTTTCCGCCGTGCTCGACTACCTGAACACACGGCCGGAGATCGACCACGGCCGCATCGTGGCCCACGGCGTGAGCTTCGGCGGCTATTGGGCGGCCAAGCTCGCGATCAAGGAGCATGGCCGCCTGCTCGGCGTGGTGGCGCAGTCGCCGCCAATCGATGCGTCGTTCCAGCCTGGCTTTCTGCGCAGCAACCTGCTCGGCAATCGCGAATACCTGTTCGACGTCGTGCCGGCCTTCCTCAACGTGGTGCAGGGCGTGAAGGACGTGGACGACCTCGCGCGCGAATTCCCCAAGCTCTCGCTGGCGCAGCAGGGTCTGCTCGGTCAGCCGACCGGGCCGATGCTGGTGGTGGGCGGCGCCAAGGACACGCAGGTGCCGATCAGCGACATCGACCTTCTGCTCCATACCGGCGACGTGCCCAAGGACGCCTGGATCAACCCGCAGGGCGGGCATCTCGGGCGGGAGGCGAA
>CAZZWN010000276.1:0-4259 GCA_964657765.1 uncultured Acetobacteraceae bacterium | reverse complement strand
GCCCGGCAGCGCGGCAAAATAGGGCTTGGCGCCCTATCCCACCAGCGCCAGCCAGGCCATTGCGACGCCGGCCTGGCACGGTTCGATCACCGGGACACCGGCCGCCTGCTCCACCGCTGCCCGGTGCCCGGCCATTCCCGTGCAGCCGAGCACGATGGCGCCGGCGCCGTCCTGGACCAGGCGCTTGGCCGCATCGATCAGCCGGCCGCGCGCGGCGGCCGGGTCGAGCAGCGCGTCCATCGACACGTTCAGCGCCACCTCCTTGGCCAGCCGCGCCTCCAGGCCCATGGACCGGAGTGCCAGCGCATGGCGGCCCAGGCTGGCGTCCACGATGGCGATCACGCCGAACCGCTCGGCCCGGGCCGCCGCGGCGGCGACGGCGCAGCGGAACACGCCCAGCACCGGCCGGCCAGTCATCGCCCGCACTGCTTCGAGGCCGGGATCGGAGGCGCAGGCGATCACGACGATATCGGCGTCCTGGCGTTCGACCACGCGGCACATCGGCCCGACCGCGGCGTGCCAGTCGCGCCAGCTCAGGATGGCGGGTGGCCCGTCCGGAACGCATACTACGTCGATGACCGGGCCGCCCGGCGTGCGGAATGGCGCCACGGCGGCGTCGATGCCGGCCCCGCAGGCGACGGAGCTGTTCGGGTTGATGACAAGGATGCGCGGCATGGGGCATCGTTCTTGCAAGTTCATGCTCCGTCAACCCAATAGGAGCCGAGACACCATGCAGGCACTCCGCCGCGCGACCCTCATGATATGCCTGCTGGCCGGGGCGGCGCATGCCCAGGGCGGGACACCGCTGCGCACGGCGGTAGACGGCACCTTCGCCCCGTTCGCGTTTCCCAGCCTGTCCGGCGGCGTCCAGGGCTTCAGCATCGAGCTGTTCACCGAGGTCGCGCGCCGCCTGCACCGCCCCATCACCTTCGACAGCGCGAGCTATTCCGGCCTGATCCCTGCGCTGGACGCCGGGCGCTACGACTTTCTCGCCGCGCCGACCACCGTCACGCGGGAGCGCGCCGAGAACCTGCTGTTCACCGGCGGCTACATGTGGACGGCGTTCCAGTTCGGCATCAAGAAGGGTAGCCCGCCGATCACGTCCCTGGAAGACCTCCGCGGCAAGGCAATCACGGTGAACAAGGGCAGCGCCTACGATGGCTGGGCCGCCGCCAACGCCGCCAAATACGGCTTCACCAGCCAGGCCTACGATTCGCAATCCGATGCGGTGCAGGCGGTGCTGGCGGGGCGCGCGGTGGCGAACCTGGGCGGGAACGCCGTGATCCGCTACGCCGCGACCAAGCTGCCGCAATTCCAGCCGGATTTCGTCATCAAGGAAACCCGCGCCGAATGGGCCGCCCCGTTTCGCAAGGACGAGGCCACGCTGCGCAACGAGGTGCAGGACGCATTATCGTGCATGAAGCAGGACGGCAGCCTCGCCAAACTGAGCGAGAAGTGGTTCGGCGTTCCCCCTGCCGCCGACGACCTGGAGCGCGTCGTGGAGCCGGGCTACGGCGTCCCCGGCCTGCCCGGCTACGACCCGGCGCCGCACGAGCTGCATTGTTCCTAAGGCTGGTCATGAGGCCGGGGCATTGATCGCGGCGCATGGCGTCCACAAGCATTTCGGGCCGCTGCACGTGCTGCGCGGCGTCGACCTGGAGGTTGCGGCGGGCGAGATGGTGTTCATCATCGGCCCGTCCGGGTCCGGCAAGTCCACGCTGCTGCGCTGCCTGAACCGGCTGGAGCTGCCGGACAGCGGCGCCATCACCGTGGACGGCGCCGACCTGATGGACCGGCGCACCGACCTCAACCGGCTGCGGCGGCGCATCGGCATGGTGTTCCAGTCGTTCAACCTCTATCCGCACATGACGGCGCTGGGCAACGTGACACTCGCGCTGCGCAAGGTGGCCGGCATGGGCCGGGCGCAGGCGGACGCGGCCGGGCGGGCGGCGCTCGACCAGGTGGGGCTGGCAGACCGCGCCGACCATCGCCCGGCGCAGCTCTCCGGCGGGCAGCAGCAGCGGGTCGCCATCGCACGGGCCTTGGCGCTCGAACCCCGCGTCATGCTGTTCGACGAGCCGACCAGCGCGCTCGACCCGGAGCTGGTCGGCGAGGTGCTGGGCGTGATGCGCGGCCTGCGGGAGGCGGGCATGACCATGGTGGTGGTCAGCCACGAGATGGGGTTCGCCCGCGCCGCCGCTGACCGTGTCGTGTTCATGGCGGATGGCAGCGTGCTGGAGGCGGGGCCGCCGGCGCAGGTCTTCGGCGCCCCGGCGCACGAGCGCACCCGAGCCTTCATCGGCCGGATCAGCCAGCACTGATAGGCGGCGCATGACCGGCTTCGCCGACACCTTCCTGAACCTGCGGGTGATGGAGCGCAGCCTGCCGGCCATCGCCGGCGGCTTCGTGCTGACGGTCGAGCTGGCAGTGCTGGTGGTGGCGACGGGGCTTGCGGCCGGGCTGCTGCTGGCATTGGTGCGCGCGTGCGGCGTGCGTCCGCTGAACTGGCTGATCGTCTTCGTGGTGGACCTGTTCCGCGCCTTGCCGCCCTTGGTGATCATCGTGCTGATCTACTTTGGCGCCCCGGCATTCGGCAGCACGCCTTCCGGTTTCCTCTGCACATGGATCAGCTTGTCATTGGTGCTGATGGCGTTCGCGGAGGAGATCTATTGGGCCGGGATCACCGCCGTGGCGCCGGGCCAGTGGGAGGCGGCGCGGTCCACCGGGCTCGGCTTCACTGCGGCGCTGCTGCATGTCGTGCTGCCGCAGGCGCTGCGCATCACGGTGCCGCCGTTGACCAACCGCACCATCGCCATCACCAAGGGCACGGCGCTCGGCTCCGTGGTGGCGGTGAGCGAGATCCTGTCGCAGGCGTCCTCTGCCATGTCGTTCAGCGGCAACCCGTCGCCATTAACGCTCGGGGCGGCGGCTTATCTCGTGCTGTTCTTGCCTATGGTGGCCTTCGGGCGCTGGGTGGAGCGGCGCTGGCGTCAGCACCCGGCGCGATGATTGCAACCCAGTCTTTAACGCGATGATCGCCGATACGTTCTTCAATGCGGAGGTCTTTGTGGCTGCGTGGCCGATCCTGTGGCGCGGGTTGCTTGTCACGGCCGGGCTGTCGGTGGTGGTGGTGCCGCTCGGCTTCGCAGGTGGGCTGGTGCTGGCGTTGCTGTCCACGGTGCGCAGCCGATGGGTCAGAGCGCCGCTGGTGGCCTGGGTGGACTTCTTCCGCGCGTTCCCGCCGCTCGTGCTGTTGATACTGCTGTATGCCGGGTTGCCGTTTGCCGGGCTGCATCTGAATGCGTTCAGCTGCGTCGCGATCGGGTTTTTTCTCAATACTGGGGCGTACTACGCCGAAGTGCTGCGCGCGGGGCTGCTTTCCGTCCCTGCGGGCTTGGCGGAGGCCGGGCGATCCACTGGGCTGACCGCTTTGCAGGCCTTGCGCTACGTCGTGCTGCCGCCGGCAGTGCGCAACGTGCTGCCGGACTTGCTGTCCAACACGCTGGAGGTGGTGAAGCTTACCTCGCTGGCGTCGGTGGTGGCGCTGCCGGAGCTGCTGTTCCAGGCCCGGCAGGCGCAGAGCGTCACTTACAACGCGACCCCGATCGTCGCAGCGGCGGTGATGTATTTCCTGCTGCTCTGGCCATTCGTGCGGCTGCTGAGCCGGCTCGAGAACCAGGCGATCGCTGGACAGCGCGACTGATGGACAGATGCCTCGATGCGGGCGCGAGCGTGATGCATGGATCGGAAGGTGGTGCTGAAGCGCGGGATATCGCCCGTCCAAAGAGGAGAGCGTCGGGATTTCTGGGGTGCCCGCAGGCGGGTGGATTTTGCCGATCAATCTGGTTCGGTTCAGGCCTTGGCATAACCCGGCCTACTCAGCCCGATCTCTCCCGGCCATCGCGAGCACCCCAGACTTCCTGATGCTCCCGTTCATGCTGGGCTGTCCCGCTGTTGCTGTGCTACGTTGACCGCCATAAATGTCGTCCTTCGCCGGCCTATATCGCTGGACAAGTTCCTGGCCTGGGAACGCGGGCAGGAGCTGCGCTACGAATTCGACGGTATCCGGCCAACCGCGATGACGGGCGGCACGGTCGAGCACAGCGTGACCTTCCGTTAGTTCGGGCCCTGCAGCCAGGACCAGGTCATTCGTCATACGTGACATAGGTTTTAGGCTGCGCGCACCTTTGCAACGAACGTATCAACCTCATTGGTGAGCTGCGCCGTCTGTTGCGAGAGACCGCTGGCGGCACCGAGCA
>CAZZWN010000275.1:0-4279 GCA_964657765.1 uncultured Acetobacteraceae bacterium | reverse complement strand
GGAGGTGCGCCGGCCCGACGCCTCGCCCTATCTGGCGCGCAATTCACTGCTGTTCCTTGAGCCGGCGCAGCTCTCGGCGCTGCTGGACCAGACGATCGACTCGCAGCCCTTCCTGGGCCAGCTCGCCGCCGATCCGAGCATGCGCGGCCTGATGGGTGCATTGTCGCTGATTGCGGAGGGCGTGCGGGTCGGCCAGGCCAACCTCACTCCGTTCGAGCCCGCGCTCAAGGGCTTCCATAAGGCGCTGGAGCAGGCGGCGGCGGGCACGCCGGAGCCATTGTCGTGGGAGCGGCTGCTGGCCGGGTCCATCGCGGACATGGGCGGGCAATACCACTTCGTGCTCACGCAGCCGCATCTCGACTATGGCGCGCTGCAGCCCGGCGCCGCCGCCACCCAGGTGGTGCGCGACACCGCCGCCAGACTGGAGTTCGTGCAGCGCGGGCGCGCGCATGTGCGCCTGACCGGGTCCGTCGCGTTGGAGGACGAGGAGTTCGCGACCGTGGCCCAGGGCGCCGCCGCCGGGCTGGTGGGCAGCATGGCGCTGGTCGCTCTGCTGCTGTTCGCGGCGCTGCGGAGCTGGCGGCTGATCGTGCCGGTGCTGCTGACCCTCGTGCTGGGATTGCTGCTGACCACCGGCTTCGCGGCGCTCGCGGTCGGCACGCTGAACCTCGTTTCGGTTGCCTTCGCCGTGCTGTTCGTCGGCATTGCGGTCGATTTCGGCATCCAGATCACTGCCCGCTTTCGCGAGGAGCGGCTGGAGGACCCGGCCATCCCCGGCGCGCTCGAACGCACCGGACGCCGTGCCGGCCGGCAGGTGCTGGTCGCCGCCTGCGCCAGCGCCGCCGGGTTCCTGGCCTTCACGCCCACGAGCTTCATCGGCGTCGCCCAGCTCGGCCTGATCGCCGGCATCGGCATGTTGATCGCGTTCCTGTGCACCATCACCGTGCTGCCCGCGCTGCTGGTGGTGTCCAATCCGCACTTGGGGACGGAGGAGGTCGGCCTGCCATGGCTGCGCAGCCTCGACCGGCCGCTGGTGCGCTTCCGCAAGCCGATCCTGCTCTGCTGCGCCTGCCTCGCCGTCGCCGGGGCGGCATCGCTGCCGCGGCTAGTTTTCGACGGCGACCCGCTGCATACCAAGGACCCGACGACCGAGGCGGTCCGCACGCTATACGACCTGATGGATGACCCGGTCGCCAACCCTTACACGATGGAGGCCCTGGTCGGCTCGACAACGGAGGCTGCGAGCCTGGCGGAGCGGCTGAGTGCCCTGCCGCTGGTGAACGACGTGTTGACCCTGCGCAGCTTCGTGCCGGAAGGCCAGGCCGCGAAGCTGCCGTTGCTTGCCGATGCCGCAATGCTGCTGGGCCCGACGCTCGATGTGCATCCGACGGGTCCGCGTCCGGACGCGGCCGCGCTGCGGCAATCGGCGGGGTCGGCCGCGGCGGCGCTGCAGGACGTGCAGGACAAGCTGCCGGCGGGCAGCACGCTGGCCGCCATCGCAGCCGACCTTGCGGCACTGGCCAAGGCGCCCGATAGCGTGCTGGTGGCGGCCGATGCCGCGTTGACCCGGTTCCTGCCGCTGCAGCTCGACCGCCTGCGCCTGGCGCTGTCCGCCACGCCGACCGCCGAGGCGGACGTGCCGCCCGACATCACCGGCGACTGGGTGCTGCCGGATGGCCGCGCGCGGCTGCAGATCGTGCCGAAGCGGACGGCGAGGGGCAGCGACGGCCTGCACCAGTTCGTCGATCAGGTGCACGAGGTCGCGCCGGACGCCGGGGGGGCGGCGGTCAGCATCACCGCCAGCGCCGACACCATCGTCGCGGCGTTCCGCACGGCGGCGATCTGGGCGCTGATCTCGATAGCCGTTATCCTGGCCCTGACGTTGCGCCGGGTCGGCGACCTGTTCCTGGTGCTGGCGCCGCTGCTGCTGTCGTCGATGCTGACGGTGGTCGCGGCGGTGCTGCTGCCGCTGCCGCTCAACTTTGCCAACATCATTGCGCTGCCGCTGCTGCTGGGGGTGGGCGTGTCGTTCAACGTCTATTTCGTCATGAACTGGCGCGCCGGGCGCGATCATCCGCTGGGTTCTGCCACGGCGCGCGCGGTGCTGTTCTCCGCGCTGACGACGGCGACCGCCTTCGGCTCGCTCGCACTGTCCCGGCACCCTGGCACCGCCAGCATGGGCGCATTGCTGCTGCTGAGCCTGGGGTGCACCCTCCTGAGTACAATGCTGTTCGTGCCGGCGCTGCTGGCGCAGGTGCGGCCGCCGGAATGACGCCGCCCTATTGGCTTGGCTCGCCGCCAAACGCCTGCGCAGGCGGATCGGCGGCCTGACGCCATACGCTGGGTATCGCATCCCACAGGGGGCGGTAGCCCGCGCGCACCTGTGGGCTGGGATGCACGCTTTCGAGCAGGCGCAGCCCGTCCAGCATGGAACGCGCCCGCGCCGCCGTGCGGCCCACCAGCACGGCGGTGCGCAGCCGCGGCAGCAAAGCGAGCAGGTCGCGCAATTCCAGCAGCCCGGCTGTGCGCTCCATGGCGGTGACGCGGATCGTCCCGTTCCACCACGGGATCGCGTTCCAGATGATGGTGTCCGCCCGCGGCAGGCCGGCCTCGATCATGAAGCGGTGGATCGCCTCGGCGGTGCCGCTGTCGTTGTCGCGGCTGACGAAGGACGGCGTCTCGGCGGCTGTCGGTCCCGGCTTTTCCAGCAGGAACAGGGTTTGAGCCTCGATCCCGCCATCCAACGGGTCGAAATCGGGAACCGCCGTGCCCGGCCGCATGCGTAGGCGCGCCGCATAGGCGCAGAGCGGGGCCATATGCGGCTGCGATAGCATCGCGTGGCGGTGTTCGCGGACGGCCGGGTTGCGCAGGGTTCGCGGCTGGCTTGGCGGCGAACCCTGCGGCGGTGCGGCCCGAGGTTGTTGGCTACTTCGCAGGAGTGGGCACGGTCTTATCGAACGCGGCCGAGGGCTGTTCGGCGGTGGATCCGGTGGGGGCGGCCGGCGAGCCCTGCATGGCCCCGCTCGGCGACGCACCGCCGTCGGTGGTGCCGATTACGCCGGTGCCGGGCGCGCCCTGCGGCATCGTCGCGGCGCCGGCCGGCAGGCTGTTCGACGGCTGCGGAGCGCCTTCGGAGTTGGAAGCAGGCGGCGTCTGGGTCGTGCCGCCCTGAGCCATTGCCGGCCCGGCGAGCAGCAATGCGGCCAAAGCTGGGACGATAGTGGTGCGCATGGTAATCTCCGTATTGCCCGATTCCTGTATCGGCGATGTCGGTCGCGGGTTGGTATGGGCGTTACAACTGCGCAACCCGCAAACAGTTCGCTTGCGGTTATGAAGGCAGCGTTGCAACCTCATCGCTATACGGTGGAACCGTGAGACGCCCCGCGGTGGAACCGTAAGACATCCTGGCGCGCTCTCATTCGGCTCGTCACCGAAAAGGAAGTGCCCGATGGCCGCCCGCCGCTCCGATTTTGCCAGCCATAACCAGCAAGCCAGCCAACTCCGCGAGCAATTGCGCGGTCTGCTTCCCGAAAGCCTCCAGCCAGCGGCCGAGTCGGTGGCCAATGAGGCCGGCGACGGCATGCAGAAGCTGCTCAGCTATGCGCAGCTTGCCGCGGAGTATCAGGAGCCGATCATCGCCTTGCTGCGGCGCCTCCTGGGCCGCGCGCCCGCCGAGGCGGCCGCAATGTCGGCGGCAAGGGCTGCTTCGGCGCCCAAGCGGCGTTTCGGCCTGCGTCCGCTCGTCGCGGTCGGCATCGTCGTGGGCGTCGGCCTGGCCGGCTATGGCGTAATGCGGGTCGTCCAGGACCTCAACAGGAATGCCTGACGAAAACACGGCGCAGTCAGACCCCGAAACCGGGTCGCCCTCCGCCCAGGCCGCCACGGCGGACGCGTCGCGCGGCATGACCCTGTTCGTGCTGATCGTGGCCACGCTCTATTTCGGCAAGGAGGTCCTGGTTCCGCTCACGCTGGCATTGCTGCTGGCGTTCGTGCTGGCGCCCCTGGTGGCCCTGCTGCGCCGCCTCCGGTTGGGCCGCATCCCGGCGGTGCTGCTGGCCGTGCTCGCCGCGATCGGCCTGGTGCTGGCGATCGGCAGCGTGATCGGCACGCAACTCGCCCAGCTCACCACCGGCCTGCCGGAATACGCGACCACCGTCGAGCAGAAGGTCGACAAGCTGCGCGATGCCACCGTCGGCCGGCTTTCGCGCTTCACCAGCAAGATCGGCAACCAGGCCGGCGCGCCCGCGGCCAATGCGCCGAAGTCGTCGCAGACGCCGGA
>CAZZWN010000274.1:0-4321 GCA_964657765.1 uncultured Acetobacteraceae bacterium | reverse complement strand
GACAAAGCTTTGGCAACTGCCCGCAATACATCCAGCTTCGCGACGCCGTGGACCAGCCCGCGCCGCCGGCCGGCCGGGACGGACCTGAGGTCCTCGCCGGTCTGGACGCCTTGGCGCGGCAGGCGATCGCCGCGGCCGATACCTTCTTTATCGCGTCTTATGTGGACGTGGCTGGGGCAGGCGTGAATGCGGAGGGCGGCGCCCGGCAGGTTGACGTGTCGCATCGCGGCGGGAAGCCCGGCTTCGTGCGCGTGGACGTGGACGGCGGCCTGACCATCCCGGACTTCTCCGGCAATCGTTTCTTCAACACGCTGGGCAACATCGTCAGCAACCCGCGGGCCGGACTGGTCTTCCCCGATTTCACGACGGGGGACCTGCTGCAGATGACGGGCCGGGCCGAGATCGTCCTGCAGTCGCCGGAGATTGCGGCGTTCCAGGGCGCCGAGCGTCTATGGCGGTTCCAGCCCCATGCCGTCGTACGTCGCCGGGGCGCGCTGCCGTTGCGTTGGGCGCTCCGCAGCGGCTGACCTCCCCAACACATGCGTCAGCACCAGCCACCGATGCTCGTCGTCTGGGGCGAATGGCCGCGCTCCCTCGCGGTCACTGAAAAGGTCGATGAGATTGCGGCGTTGATGCCTACGTCCCGGGGAAAATAGCATCCCGGCAATCCGCATGGGAGGTAAGTCATAGCCAGCACGATCATGATGGGCACCTACGCCCTCGCGGACCTGCCGATCTGGCTGGCCGGCATCCTCATGGCAAGCCTCGCGGTAGGAGGCGCGTGCGTCGTCGAACTTGTCGCGCGCCGCCTGATCCCCATCCATATCCGCCGGGATCATAATGACGTCGGTGCGGCGGTGTTCACGGTTATCGGCACCACCTACGCGGTGCTGCTCGCCTTCGTCGCCATGCTCGCTTGGGAGGGGTTCAACAAAGCCCAGGCCGTCACAGACGCCGAGGCGTCGCTCGTCCAGAACGTTTACCAACTGATCGACGGGCTGTCCGGCCCGGAGATGCCCGCGATGCGAGCCGACATCGTCGCCTATGCGGACGCGGTCGTTCGCGCCGAGTGGCCGGCGCACGCGGTGGGCCGGTCCGTGACCGAAGACGAGCCGCATCTCAGCCATCTGACGAGGACCGCGCTGCATCTGCGGCCGGACAACGTCGCGGATGCCGACCTGCACACGCTGCTGCTCGGCGACCTGGGCCAGCTCGGTGCTACCAGGCGCGAGCGGCTCTTCGCCGCACGCACGCCCATCCCGGCCATCCTCTGGGTCGTGCTGTTTGCCGGCGGGTCGCTCACGGTCGGGTTCGCCTCCCTTCTGGGGGCGCCAAGCCTCCGCATGCACCTCGCGATGTCATCGCTGCTGGCGATCTCGGGCGCGCTCGTCCTGCTGGCAATCGTCGCGCTGAGCAATCCGTTCCGCGGCGATTTCCGGGTCTCGCCGGAGCCGTTCGAGCGGGTTCTTGCACAAATGAAAGCGGGCTAGAGGACGGTGCGGCGACACGGAGACCCCGGCGTCCAGCTCGTGTAACCTTTGCTGGGGTCTGGCGAATGAATGGTCATGTGGTCGTGCGTGCAAAGCTTAGATGGCGGATTGCTGGCCGGGTGGCCTGCGCGACTGCATGCCGCCATCCAGCATACCCGGCGCCCGTATCCATGGCTGCGCGGGGCCGGTGTGTCCGATAGCGATTGGAGCGGGCTCATGGCAGCCGCGCAGACGGGCGACGCCGCGGCCTACCATCGGCTGCTTACCGAGGTCGGCCAATGGCTGCGGCGCTATTACGTCCGGCGGCTGCCGCCGGCCTTCGTCGACGACTCGATCCAGGACACCTTGCTCGCCATCCACCAGAAGCGGCATACCTACGACCCGGCGCGGCCGTTCGGGCCCTGGCTCGCGGCGGTCGCGCGACACAAATGGATCGACCGGCTGAAAGCCCTGAAATCGGCTTCGACGGAGGCGCTCGACGATACGCTGTCCGTAGCCGATCACGGCGACGCCGTGACGAGCGCCTGGTCGCTTGAGGCTCTGCTGCGCCAGATAAAGCCGGCGCAGGCGGAGGTCATACGCCTGGTGAAGCTGCAGGGCCTGAGCATCGAAGAGGCAGCAGCCCGCACGGGCCAGTCGATCTCGTTGGTCAAGGTGAACATCCATCGCGGCCTGAGCCGGTTGACGATACTGGCGGGAAGGGAATCCAATGCCGACTGACCGGCTTGTCGATCGCCTTGTCAGCGACCTGACGCCCGTGCGCCGGCGCAGCGCAACTCGCGATGCGGTCATCCTCGGGCTGATTGGCGCGATCGAACTGGCCGTGTTCCTCGGCCTGGGGCAGATGCGCCACGACATGCCCATGGCGATGCAGCAGCCGTCGTTCTGGTGGAAGCTCGGGAGCCTGGGCGTCATTGCGCTCGGCGGCGCCGCCATCGCCGTCTTGTCGTTCAATCCGGTCGCGTCCCCGCGTCGGGGGCTGCGCTGGCTGGCCGCAGTGATCGCCTGCTGCATCGCGGCCGGGTGGATCGTCGACGCGTCCGGCGGCGGGCTGTCCACCTTGGCGGCGCGGCTGCGTTGGCATGACGGCCTGCAGTGCGTGGGCAAGATGGTGGCGCTGTCGGTGCCGGCGGTGACGGGCTTCGGCCTGCTGATGCGGCGTGGTGCGGCGACGAACGCCGGCGGCTCGGCGCTGGCCTCGGGCATCGCCGCGGCGGCCTGGGGCGCATTCGTGTTCGTGTTTGCCTGCCCGTTCGACGACCCGCTCTACATCGCCGTCTGGTATGCCGTAGGCTGTGGCCTCGTCACCGGGTTCGCGCGCCTGGCCCTGCCGTGGCTGGCGCGCTGGTGACGCCTTGATGGCCTGATGCCGCCGCCTGCCTTGAGGCGTCGGCCCCGTCAGCCCAGCGGATCGACCGCCGAGTGCCCCCACTCCCGTGCACGGGCGAGCTTGATGAATGCATCGGCGGTTCGCGAAAAGGGCCGGCCGGCAACGGCCACGAGCAGCACGTCATGCCGTCCCGCTCCCGCGACGGGCCGTTTGCGCAGCCCTTCGGGCACGACGGCCCGCTCGGTCGAAAGTGCGATGCCGAGCCCTCCGCGAACCAGGTCCGCCGCGCGCGCGGGCGTGTCCGCCCGGTGCCGTTGCCCAGGCTGCACCTTGTGGCCGAACCGGGCCTGGCTCAGCAGCGTCATCAGATCGCATTCGGGGTCGCAGCAGACCACCGCCTCGCCATCAAGGGCGGTAAGCGGCACAGCGTCTCCCGCGTTCCCATCCAGGACATGGCCCGGCGGCACGATCAGGACGACCGCATCGGTAAACAGCGGCCACCGGTTCAGCCGCTCGGGCAGGTGCGCCTCTTCGGTCACGACCGCGGCGTCCAGGGTTCCGCGCAGCAGCGCCTCGCACAGATCGGCGCTGCTCGCGTCCTGCAGGGTGAGTTGGAAGCTCGGCAACCGCCGGGCGAGCTCGGTCAGCACAGGCAGGAACGGCTGCGTCGGCACGCCCGAAGCAAGCCCCACCCGCAGGGGCGACGAGGTCTGCCGCCTCATGCCCGCCGCGTGGTCCTTCGCGCGCTCGGCCGCGGCGTGGGTCTGCTCCAGCATGGGCAGCATCGCCTGTCCGAGCGGGGTCAGTTGGGTCAGCGATCGCTCGCGCAGCAGCAGGGCGCCGCCGAGTTCCTCCTCCAGGCGCTGGATGCTCTTGGTGAGCGCAGGCTGCGTGACGTTGCACTCCGCGGCCGCCCGCGTGAAGTTCAGCGTGCGCGCGAGCGCCAGGAAATAGCGGATTTGCGTCAGGTCCATCGCGCTGGCTCCCTGGTATCGCATGCCAAGCGTGGACGCCAGCCGACCGCCTAGCCGCACCGGCCGTGCGCAGCCCGGTGCGCCGAAATGCGCGATGGCAGGAAGTCAGGCGTCTGCGTGGGGAGCACGCCCCCGGTTGCTGCGGAGCCGGTCACGAAGGCGCCGGACACGCCGGCAAAATACTGCAACGAAACGTCGCCGCCGTCCTGTCTGGCCACGGCTGCACCGGCGGACGTCGCAAGAAGGGGGGCAGCGGAAAGGACGGCTCTCATAGTACAGCTCCTTGACGTGCCATAGCCGAGCGCGATTGCTGGTCCAGACCCGTATCGAGTGACTATTCGCCAGGAAACTCATGACGGTTACAGTTCTTGTCGAGCGCTCATGTCGCCGTGGACTTCCTACCCGAGGTCAAGCGACACATTGGAGATCAGCGGGGCTTTTCGCCTGCGAGATGTAGGCCTGTTTCCGTCTGGTTGAGCGCAGCATTGTACTCGCACTGTTCACAGTGTTGGATGCACGCGGGTTGT
>CAZZWN010000273.1:0-4340 GCA_964657765.1 uncultured Acetobacteraceae bacterium | reverse complement strand
GACGCGCGCCAGCCGGTCGCCGACCGCCGCCGCCGTGGCGCCGCCGACACCGCTATCGACCTCGTCGAACACCAATGTCGGCACCGATCCCCCGCTGACCAGCACGACCTTCAGCGCCAGCATGAGCCGCGATAGCTCGCCGCCGGAAGCGACCTTATCGAGTGCGCCGGGCGTCTGGCCGGGGTTGGTGGCGATCAGGAAACGGACCGCGTCCGCCCCGGAGCTGCCCCAGCGCGCCTCGTCCAGGGCCTGAACCTCGACAAAGAAACGCGCCTTTTCGAGGCGGAGCGGCGGCAGCTCAGCCGACACCGCGACCTGAAGGCGCTTGGCCGCCGCCTGCCGCGCGGCGCTTAGTGCAGTTGCGGCGGCGGCGTAGCTCGTGCGGGCGGCAGCGGCCCGTGCCTCCAGCTCCGCGATTTCGGCCGATCCGGTGTCGAGCGCGGCCAAGCGCCGGCGCAGGCTGGCGAGCAAGGTGGGAAGCTCGACCACGCTCGTGGCGTGCTTGCGGGCGGCGGCGCGCAACGCAAACAGCCGTTCCTCGGCCTGTTCGAGCAAACGCGGGTCGGAATCGGCCTCATTGGCGAGGCGACTGAGCAAGGTCTCGGCCTCGGCCAGCGCCTCCTCGGCACGCTCCAGGGCGGCCAGTGCCGGGGCAGCGGGATTATCACTGTCCGGCTGGTTCGCCGGCACGAGCTTCTGCAACGCGCGCGAGGCGCTGCGCAACGTGGCGGCCGGGCCGGCGCTGCGGCGATCCTTGGGCGCGATCTCGGACAGCGCCGATGCGATCGCCTCCGCCCGGCGCTCGCCCTGCTGCAGCCGCTGGCGTTCGGCGGCCAGGCGATCCTCCTCGCCCTCGACCGGCGCCAGGGTCGATAGCTCGTCCACCGCGTGGCGCAGCCAGTCCTCCTCGCGCTGCGCCTCGGCGATCGCTGTCCGTGCGGCTTGCAATGTGGCGCTTGCATCGCGCCAGGCGCGCCAGGCCGCACCGACGCCGCCGCGGACCTCGCCGTGCACCCCATAGGCGTCGAGCAAGGTCGCATGCACGGCCGGGTCGGCGAGGCCCATTTGGTCGCCCTGGCCCTGCACCTCGACCAGCAGCGATCCGGCCCGGCGCAGCAGCGCGACACCCACCGGTTGGTCGTTGATCGTGGCGCGGGATCGTCCATCCTTCGTCACCACGCGGCGGACGACGATCTCGTCCTCGAGCGCGACCCCTTGCTCCGCCAGCAGATCGAGCGCCGGGTGGCCCGAAGGTGGGGCGAAGCAAGCGGTGACGCTGGCCTGCTCGGCGCCGGCGCGCACCAAGCCGGCATCGGCCCGTGCCCCGAGCGCCAAGCCGAGACTGTCCAGCAGGATGGACTTGCCGGCGCCCGTTTCCCCGGTCAGCACCGTCAGCCCAGCGCCGAATTCCAGGTCGAGCCGCTCGATCAGCACGACGTCCCGGATCGACAGCGCGGTCAGCACGTGGGTGCTAGAACAAGCTGCCCAGGGTGCGAGCGAAGAACCCGCCGGTGGGTGCCGCCGTGGCCGTCGCCGTGCCCGGCGCCGAAACCATGCCGTCATCGGCAAGCTGACCGTAGCTGTCCTCATACCAGCGGCTGCCGGGGTAGTTGTGACCGAGCACCGCCGCCGTTTTTTTCGCCTGGTCGGCCATACCCAGCATTAGGTAGATCTCGGTCAGGCGGTGCAGCGCTTCCGGGGCGTGGTTGGTGGTCTGGTAGTCGTCGACGACGCGCTGGAACCGTCCAATGGCGGAACCATAGAGCTTCTGCTGCTCATAGAAGCGGCCGATCTCCATTTCCTTGCCGGCCATGTGGTCGCGGCACAGGTCGATCTTGAGCCGGGCGTCGCGGGCGTAGGCGCTCTCGGGGAAGCGGTTCACGACGTCCTGCAGCGCCACCATGGCCTGCTGCGTTCCCTTCTGATCGCGCTGGATGTCCGCGATCTGCTCGTAGAAGCTCAGGCCACGCAGATAGTAGGCGTACGATGCGTTGGGGCTAGTCGGATGCAGTTGGATGAAACGATCCAGGGAGCCGATCGCCTCGGTATAGTGGTTCTGCAGATACTCGGCATATCCATGCATCAGCTGCGCGTTCACGGCCCATGACGAGTAGGGATAGTTCTGCTCGACCGCATCGAACTGCGATACCGCCGTCGCGTAACGCTTTTGGGTGAGCGCATCGACGCCGTTGTTATAGAGTTCCTCGACCGACTTGGTGCCGGGATCGACTTTTACGTGCAGGTCCTCGGACTTCCCGGTCCATGGCGCGATCGAACTCAACGTCTCGCAGCCTTGCAGCAGGAGCAGTGCGACCAAGCCCGGAACGGCTCGCTGGAGCATAGTGCGATGGGAACGGGTGCGTTGCTTCATGACAGCGGCCCTATAACACGCCGGCGCATCGGTTTGGAATGCGTTATGCAGCTTCCTGCACCGCCGCATTCGTCCAATCGGACTCGGCGACCGCGGTCACCGCCGAGCCCGTGATCTCCCGCCAGTTTGCGCTGTCGGCGAACAGGGCGCGGAGCACGCGGTTGTTCAGCGCATGCCCGGACCGGTGGCCGACAAACCGCCCCTGCAGCCTCGCGTCCGCCAGCGCCAGATCACCCACGGCGTCCAGCATCTTATGCCGCACGAACTCGTCCGTGCGGCGCAGCCCGCCCGGATTGAGCACGCGCGCGCCATCCACCACGACCGCGTTGTCGAGGCTGCCGCCCTGCGCCATCCCCGCCGCCTGCAGCCCGGCGATCTCACGGGCGAGGGTGAACGTGCGGGCATCGGCCAGTTCGTGCCGAATCGCCGAGCCGTCGACCGCGAGCGAAAGCGCCTGTCGGCCGATCGCGGCAGCGTCGAAGGCGATCGAGACCGACATCTCCAGCGATGCGGACGCACCCGGGCGCAGCTCGGCAAAGGCATCGCCGTCCTGCACCCGCACCGTCTGCAATATCTCGATGACCCGCACTGGCGCGTCCTGCTGGATCGTTCCCGCGCAGTCCAACAAGAATATCCAAGGCGCCGCGGAGCCATCCAGCACCGGCACCTCCGGTCCGTCCAGCTCGACGACGATGTTGCCGATCTTGCAGGCCGCCAGCGCCGCCATCAGGTGCTCGACCGTGCCGACCCGCGCCTCCGGCTGGCCCGGTAAACCCAGCACGGTGCAAAGCCGCGTATCGGCGACGAGGTCGAAGCGCGCGGGGATGTCGACGCCAAGATCCAATCGACGGAACACCACGCCGGTTCCAGCGGCAGCAGGACGCAAGATGACATTGACGCGGCGGCCAGAATGCAGTCCGACGCCAACGCAGCAAATCGCCGACTTCAGCGTCCGCTGCACAGGAATGGCCGCCTGAGACAGCCTAAGGTCCTGTGCCGCCGGTGTAAGCTCAAGCATTCCGTCCATGAGACCCTCAGCCGGCCTAGTCGCCGGAGTGATGAGATGGACGCCGACCTGACGTCCCACATGCAACCTAAGCGGCTGGACAGGGAACGCCAAATCAATCAATATTTCTGAGTATTGCGCCGTAAACTATTGTTATTACTAGACTTATGATTTCTGGCGACGCAGAAAAGTCGGGATTTCCAGTCCCTGGTCGACCGGCTCATGCCGCGGTGCAGCAATCGGGGTGGCCTGTCCGGAGAAAGACGGGTCCGCCCGCTGCGGCTCCACGTCCGTCTGCGCCGCGCGGCGGCCCCGCCCAATCCCCGTCATGATGTCGAAAATGCTCCGCGCCGCACTGGTCGTGTTGGGCGGGCTGCCCGCGACCTGAGACGTATCCGGCGGCAGCGGGCCGGAGCGCAGTGCCGCGCCTCGACGCTGGGCCGGAGGCGGGGGTGCATAGCGCTGCGGCCCGGCCTGTTGCGCGTCGCTCTGGTATGGCGCGTCGCTAGCCGGCTCCGGCGGGCGCGGCGTCAACAGTTGCGCCGGGTTCGGCACGGGCGCGGACTGACCGATCACGCCGAACGACGGCGGCATGTGCGAGGGCACGGCGCTCGTCGGCGCCGCCGTGGCTGCGTTGAGGGCGGCCTGGGTCATCCCGCTGCCGCCGACGACGACCATGCGCGGCTTCGTCGCCTCCGCCTGGCCGACGTCGATGCCGGTCGCCACCACCGAGACCCGCACGCGCCCCGTCAGGCTCTCGTCGATCGCCGAGCCGAAGATGATGTTCGCGTCCTCGGCGACCTCCTCCCGGATGCGGTTCGCGGCCTGGTCGACCTCGAACAAGGTCATGTCCTCGCCGCCGGTGATGTTGATCAGCAGGCCGCGCGCGCCCGCCATGCTGGTATCCTCCAGCAGCGGGTTGCTGATCGCGGCCTCGGCGGCGCGTATGGCGCGGTTCTCGCC
>CAZZWN010000272.1:0-4360 GCA_964657765.1 uncultured Acetobacteraceae bacterium | reverse complement strand
GCTTCCGGCTGCAACATCGCCAATGGGGGACCCATGACGCAAGACCTGATCCTGATCCACGAGGCGGACGGCGTGCTCGAGCTCCGCTTCAACCGGCCAGAGAAGAAAAACGCCATCACCGGGGCGATGTACGACGCGCTGACGGCGGCATTGGCCGACGCGGCCGCTCGCCCGGCCGTTCGCGTCGTGCTGATCGCCGCCGAGGGCGACATCTTCACTGCGGGCAACGACATCAAGGACTTCCTGGCGATGTCGGGCGGCCTTGGCGGCTCGCCGGCGTCGCGGTTCATCCATGCGATCGCCGATTTCGGCAAACCGCTGGTCGCTGCCGTCAACGGCCCGGCCATCGGCGTCGGCGCCACGCTGCTGCTGCACTGCGACCTGGTCTATGCCAGCCCCGAGGCGAGCCTCGTCGTGCCATTCGTCGACCTCGGCCTGGTGCCGGAGGCCGGCAGCAGCATGCTCCTGCCGTCGCGCGTCGGTTTTGCCCGGGCGTCGGCGCTGCTGATGCTGGGCGAGCCGATGGGCGCGGAGGCCGCTTGCACCGCCGGGTTGGTGAATGCGGTCGTCCCGGTCGCGGCACTCCGCGACCACGCGCGTGCGAAGGCGCTGAAGCTCGCGGCGAAACCGCCCGCGGCGTTGGCGGCGACCCGAGCCCTGATGCGCGGCGAACCGAGCACGCTGCACGCCCAAATGCAGCTCGAGTCCGCCGCATTCTCCCAGGCGCTGCAGGGCACCGAATCGCGTGAGGCGTTCAACGCCTTCCTGGAGCGCCGCGCGCCGAACTTCAGCGCTGCGGCGGAGTAGGCGGCATCCGGGCCGGGATCATGGACCCGCTGCACCCCTGGCTCGACCATTATCCGGACGGCGTGGACTGGCACGCGCCGATTCCCGCGGCGCCGCTATACGCAATGATGCAGCAGGCCGGGGAGCAGTACGGCGACCGGCCGGCGTTCGACTTCCTGGGCCGCGGCACGACGTGGTCGGAGGCGGCGGCCACGGCGGCGCGGATCGCCGCCGGGCTGCAGCGGCTGGGCTATGCCAAGGGCGACCGCATCGGGCTGCTGCTGCCAAACTGCCCGGCCTACCCCGTGCTGTTCTTCGGCGCGCTGCAGGCCGGGCTCATCGTTGTGAATTTCAACCCGCTCTACACCGTGCGGGAGCTGGAGGCGCAGGCGCGGGACGCCGGAATC
This sequence comes from uncultured Acetobacteraceae bacterium, assembly GCA_964657765.1. Taxonomy (GTDB): domain Bacteria; phylum Pseudomonadota; class Alphaproteobacteria; order Acetobacterales; family Acetobacteraceae; genus CAHJXG01. Next base: position 3,167 of record CAZZWN010000272.1, on the reverse strand, counting down.
CTGGCCATCGCGACGCTCGATCTGTCCGCGACCTATCCGAAGGCGGCGGCGCTGCTGGCAAGCGGGGCCGTCGCGCGCATCATCGTCTGCCCGTTCGCCGACATGCTGCCGGTCAGCAAGCGCACGATGTTCCGCATGCTGAAGCGCCGGGACCTCGCAGCGCCGCCGCGGGACGCTGGCCATGTCTGGCTTGGCGACCTCGCTGCGCCTGGCGACGCGCCGCAGCCGGTCGACATCGACCCGCATCGCGACGTGGCGGTGCTGCAATACACCGGCGGCACGTCGGGCACGCCGAAGGGGGCGATGCTGAGCCACGCCAATCTGTATGCCAACACGATCCAGGGGGTGCGCTGGTTTAAGCACACCCGGATGGGGCAGGAACGCATGCTGGCGGCGCTGCCGTTCTTCCACGTGTTCGCCATGACGACGGTGCTGTTGTTTTCCGTGCTCACCGGCGCCGAGATCATCATGCTGCCGCGGTTCGAACTGAAGAACGCCGTGCGCACCATTGCCCGCCGCAAGCCCACCTTCATGCCCGGCGTGCCCACGATGTTCAACGCGATCGCCGGCTTCAAGGGCCGCGCCGACCTGACCAGCATCGGCTTTTGCATCAGCGGCGGCGCGCCGTTGCCGGCCGAGGTGAAGGCGCGGTTCGAGGCGCGCACCGGCTGCGTCGTGGTGGAGGGCTACGGCCTGACCGAGACCAGCCCCTGCGCCGCCTGCAACCCGCCCGGCGGGCTGAACAAGACCGGCTCGATCGGCGTACCCATGCCCGGCACCACCATCGAGCTGCGCGATCCGGCCGACCCGATGCGACGCGTCCCCCAGGGCGAGCGCGGCGAGCTATGCATCAAGGGGCCGCAGGTCATGCTCGGCTACTGGCAACGGCCCGAGGAGACCGCCGCCAGCACCACGCCCGATGGGTTTCTCCGCACCGCCGACATCGCGGTGATGGACGCCGAGGGCTATTTTTCGATTGTGGACCGCATCAAGGACCTGGTCCTGGCGGGCGGCTACAACGTCTATCCCCGCATCGTCGAGGACGCGGTCTATCAGCATCCCGCCGTCGCCGAATGCACCGTGATCGGCATCCCCGACGAGTACCGGGGCGAGACGGTGAAGGCGTTCGTCGTGCTGAAGCCCGGCATGGCCCTGACTGCGCCGGCGCTGCTGGAGTTCCTGCAGGAGCACCTCTCGCCGATCGAGATGCCGAAACAGGTCGAGTTCCGCGATACTCTGCCGCGCACGCTGATCGGCAAGCTGTCGAAGAAGGAACTGGTGGAGGAGGAGCGTGCCAAATGGGCAGCGTCGAAAAGGTAGGGGGTCCGTTGCCGCCGGCTTGGCTGCTGCACGGCGCAGTAACGTCGAAAGGCGCTGCTTGACGGGCGGGCTATTGGAGCTTACGTATACGTCAGTATGATAACCTATACGACACATGGCTGAGCTGTTCACCATCGGGGAGTTGGCGACCGCCTTCGCCTTGTCGCCGCGCGCGATCCGCTTCTATGAGGACCAGGGCCTGCTTTCGCCGGAGCGCGCCGGGGCGCAGCGCGTGTATACCAAGCGGGACCGCGCCCGGTTGATGCTCATCCTGCGCGGCAAGCGGCTCGGCTTTTCGCTCGCCGACATCCGCGAGTTCCTGGACCTTTACGACGCCGACCATAGCAAGCGGCAGCAGATGGAGATGACGCTCGGCCGCACCCGCGCCCGCATCGCCGAGCTCGAGCAACAGCTCGAGGACATCATCATCACGCTTGCGGAACTGCGCGACATGGAGGGCGACATCCTCGCCTATGTCGCCGCACACCCAAGCGCCCAACCCGCCTTGCATAGCGAAACCCCCGCCAAGAGGACCGCACTATGACCCAAGCCGTTATTGTTGGCTTCGCCCGCTCGCCCTTCACCCCGGCCGGCAAGGGCGCGTTGTCGCGCGTGCGGCCCGACGACCTCATGGCCCAGGTGGTCCGGGCGCTGATCGAGCGCACCGGCGCCGCGCCGGAGGATATCGAGGACATCATCATCGGCTGCGCCTTCCCCGAGGGCGAGCAGGGTTTCAACATTGGCCGGGTCGTGGGTTTCCTGGCAGATTTGCCGATCACCGCGGCGGGCTCGCAGGTCAACCGTTGGTGCGGCAGCAGCATGACCGCGATCCACATGGCGGCCGGCGCCATCGCGGCCGGCGCGGGCGACCTGTTCGTCTGCGGCGGCGTCGAGAGCATGAGCCGGGTGCCGATGCTGGGCTTCAACCCGGTGCTGAACCCGCGCCTGCAGCGGGAAAAGCCGGACAGCTACATCGGCATGGGCATGACGGCGGAGAACCTGGCGCAGCGCTACCAGATCGACCGCGCCGCCCAACAGGAGTTCGCCGTCACCAGCCAGCAGCGCGCCGCGGCGGCGCAGGCGGAGGGACGGTTCGCCAATGAGATCGTGCCCATCCAAACCAAGGCCGGGGTCGTGGACCAGGACGGCTGCATACGCGCCGACACTTCGGACGCCGGGCTGTCGACGCTGAAGCCCGCGTTCCTGGCGACCGGCACCGTCACGGCCGGCACCAGTTCGCCGCTGACGGACGGCGCGTCGGCCGTGCTGGTCGCCAGCGCGGACTACGCCGAGAAGCATGGCCTGCCGGTATTGGCGCGCATCGCCAGCATGTCGGTCGCCGGCTGCGCGCCGGACGTGATGGGCATCGGCCCCGTGCCGGCGGCGCGCAAGGCGTTGGCCCGCGCTGGGCTCGAGATGTCGGCGATGGATCTGGTCGAGCTGAACGAGGCGTTCGCGGCGCAGGCGCTGGCCGTAGAGCGCGACCTGATGCTCGACCACGCGCGGGTGAACCTCGACGGCGGCGCGATTGCACTCGGCCATCCGCTGGGGGCGAGCGGCGCGCGCATCACCGGGAAGGCGGCGGCGTTGCTGGCCCGCACCGGCGGCAAGCACGCGATGGCGACGATGTGCGTCGGCGGCGGCCAGGGCGTCGCCACCATCCTGGCGCGGGCCTGAGCGTCATGACCATTGAACGCTGCGCCGTTTTGGGCGCGGGGCTGATGGGCAGCGGAATTGCCGCCCATCTCGCCAACGCCGGTTTGCCGGTGCTGCTGCTGGACATGCCGGCCAAAGAGGGTCCGCGCAGCGGCATCGCTGCCGCAGCCATCGACCGCATGAAAAAGGCC
>CAZZWN010000271.1:0-4362 GCA_964657765.1 uncultured Acetobacteraceae bacterium | reverse complement strand
CCTCGGCACGCGCCGCCAGCCACATCGTATGCACGGCCGTCACGGTCGAGTATTCAGCCATCTCCGGCATGGTGCGCCGGCCCAGGCCGTGACCGACCTGAGTGCTCCCGTCCGTGAATACGGTGACCTGCGCCGGGGCTTCGGCAATGCCGGCCAATTTGAGTTCGGCGTAGCGGCGCGTCCGGTCGTCCGTATAGGCGGCGAGCGCCTGGGTATTGCACTCCCTGAACAGGTCCAGCAGCCGTTGCCGCCGCTGCAGGTCGTCCACCACGACAAAGCGCCAGGGCTGGCTCAACCCGACGGAGGGCGCCAGGCAGGCAATGCCGATCAGGCGCTCCAGCGTGCCCGGCGGCAGCGGCTGTGAACGGAAGTGGCGGACGTCGCGCCGCCAGATGAACAGATCCAGCAGGCGAGCGCGGAAGTCGTCGTCGAACGTCATCGTTCTGCTAGGGGCACCAGGCAGGGGACCGGCTAACTCAGCCCCTCCATCCCGCCGTCCACGCTGATCGCCTGGCCGCTGATGGTGGCGCCGAACGGGCTGCAGAGATAGAGCGCCATGTTGGCGATGTCCTGCTGGGTCACGAAGCAGCGCAGGGACACGGTTGAAACCGAGCGTTCGGTCTGTTCGTTGTCGCTGATGCCTGCGGCCTGCGCCTTGTTGCGCAGCACGCTGCGGATACGCGGGCCGTCCACCAGGCCCGGCAGCAGCGCGTTCACCCGGATGTTGTCTGTGCCCAACTCCATTGCCAGCGTGCGGGTGAAGCCGACGACGCCCCATTTGGCGGCGCTGTATGGGCTGCGCAGCGGGAAGCCGAACTTGCCGGCGGCGGAGCTGAGATTGACGATGCTGCCGCCGCCGGACTGCCGCAATGCCGGGATGGCGCGGCGGGCGCAGTGGAACATGCTGGCGAGGTCGACCTGCAGGGTGGCGTCGAGTTCGGCGGGGGTCACGTCCTCGATGCGCGCGGTCGGCCCGGCGATCCCCGCGTTGTTCACCAGCACGTCGAGGCCGCCAAGTGCGGAAAGCGCGCCGTCCATGAACGCCTCGAGGTCCTCGACCCGTCCCGCGTCGGCCCGCATGCCGCGGTGGCCACAGCTCGCCAGCGCCGCCTCGTCGACGTCCGACACGAACACCTCAGCGCCGCACGCGGCAAAGCTGTCGGCCATGACCCGGCCGATGCCGCCCGCGCCTGCGGTCATGGCGACACGCAGGCCGGTGAGGTCGAGCGGAACCGGAGTAAGGGCGCCGTGAGGCATTGTGTGAGTTCCTTTATCAGTGCGACTTCGCGAGCCGCCCTACCGATCCGTGAGCCGCAGCTCGATGCGGCGGTTGCGGGCGTTGGACGCCGGTCCGTCCGTCCCATCCAACGGCTGGAACTCGCCAAATCCTGTCGCGGCGAGGCGCCGGGCTGGGATGCCCTCGTCGACCAGCAGCTTCACGACGTTGATCGCCCGTTGCGCCGACAGCTCCCAGTTGGAGGGGAAAACGCCGCGGCTGACCGGCTGGCGGTCGGCATGCCCATCGACGCGCAGGATCCAATTGATGTCGGACGGAATATGCGTCGAGATATCCTTCAGCGTCGCCGCCAATGAGCGGATCTGGTCCTGGCCGCCGGAGGTCATGTCGGCGCTGCCCGGCGGAAACAGCACCTCGCTCTGGAACACGAAGCGGTCGCCAACCACCTGAACCCCGGCCCGGTTCTGCAGCACATCGCGCAGCCGGCCGAAGAACTCGCTGCGATAGCGCTGCAGCTCCTCCACCTTCGACGCCAGCGCCGCATTCAGCCGGCTGCCGAGGTTGGCGATCTGCGTGTCCTTGTCGCGCTCGGCCGCCTCCGCCACGTTCAAGGCCTGCGACAGCCGGGCCATTTGCGCCCGCAGGTCGTCTACCTGATGGGACAGCAGCGCCATCTGCGCGCGGGCGCTCTCGGACAGCTTCTGCTCGTCGGCGAGCTGCACGGCCACCGCTTGCCGGCGCTGCTCCTCCGTCGTCGCACGGACGGCGGCGTCGCGGGCCTGCCGCTCCAGGTCGTCGCGAAGTGCCGTCAGCGAACGCACCTGCTCGGCCAGCTTGGCGAGGTCGGACAGCCGTGCCTCGATCGTCGCCTTATCGGCCTGCACCACTCGGTCCTGCTCGGCGGCCTGGGCGCGGAGCTGGGCCAACTGCCGCCGGGCCTCCGCCAACTGCGCAGCGATCTCCGCCGTCTGCTGCCCGGCCGCGTCCGTGCGCCCGGCGGTCTCGGCGACCCGGGCCTGCAGTTGCTGGTTGCGTGCCGTGGCGGACTGCGCCTGCAGTTCGGCATCGGCGAGGCGGGCCGAAAGGCCGTCACGGTCGGCGCGCAGCGTATCGCGGTCGGCCTGCATCCGGGCGCCCTCGTCGCGCAAAGCCGCCAGATCGCGCGCCAGCCCCTCGCGCGCCGCCGCCGCCTCCGTCAGGTCGCGGTTGAGCTGCGCCATCGAGAGCTGCATCTCGCTGTTGCGGCCCCGCTCCAGCGACAGCATGTCGGTGAGCTCGGACACCTGCCGGTTCAGCTTGTCGAGCGCGCGGTCACGGCCGGTCAGCGCCACCGACAAAAACGCCTGCGCCAGCACGAACACCAGCAGCACGAAGATGATGACCATGAGCAGCGTGGACAGCGCGTCCACATAGCCGGGCCATGGGTTCAGCTCGTCGCTTGCGCCCCGGCGACGAATACGGGCCATCTATTGGGGCTGGCCTTCGGCCAATGCGGCGATGGTGCGGGTCAGCACCCGGATGTCGTTGCGCAGCTCGGACGTGCTCTGCACCCGGCCCTGCTCGCCCTCGGACAGCAGCCGCTGCATATACACCTCGATGTTGCGCAAATGGGCACGCGATGCCTCGTCGCCGCCATGCCCGCGCGCCTCGCCCAGCTTGGCGAGCGCCGGGGCGAGCTGCGCCTGGGTCTCCGCGATGCGCAGCATGAGCTGCTGGTTGGCCCGCATGGTGTCGGACAAGGTGCCAATCTTCTCGGTCAGCGCCAGCACGGCCTGGTTCGACTGGGTGCGGCCGTCCTCGCCGCGCACCAGGATGGACTGCAGGTTTTCCATGTTCTCGGCCGTCTGTTCCAGCAGCGCCTGCACGTAGATCGGCACCGAGCCCTCGCCCTCGCTGCCGAGCGCGCCCGACGACAGCCGGGTCAACCCGGCGAGCCACTCCTCCAACTCGTTGAAGAACCGGTTCTGCGCCTGTCCGGCCGTGAGGTCGAGGAAGCCCAGCACCAGCGCGCCCGCCAGCCCGAACATGCTGGACGAGAACGCGGTGCCCATGCCCTTCAACGGCCGGCCCAGCCCGGTCTTCAACTGCTCGAACAGCGCGTTGATATCGCCGGACCCGACCGACATGCCGCCGATCACGTCGGCGATGGCGCTGACGGTCAGCAGAAGGCCCCAGAAGGTGCCGAGCAGGCCGAGAAAGATCAGCAGCCCCGTCATGTAGCGCGAGAGCTCGCGGCTTTCGTCGAGCCGGCTCGCGAGGCTGTCGAGCAGGCTGCGCATCGCCGGGGCCGACAGGGTGAAGCGGTCCTGGCCCTCGCGGCTCTTGGCCTGGCGCGCCGCAAGCATGCTGGCCATCGGCGCCAACAGCCGCGGCGGCGGCAGGGTCGCGAGCCGGGCGCGCGACTTTTGGAACGTCTCGAGCCAATGGACCTCGGGGGTGAGCCGGGTGACCTGCAGCAGGTTCCAGCCGATGCCGATGAGCAGCACGAGGAAGATCAAGCCGTTCAGCAGCGGGTTGCTGGAAAACGCGGTGATCAGCGCGCCCGACAGCAGGACCGTGAGCACGATGACCGCGAGCAGGAAGCCCAGCATGCGGATAAGATAGATTTTGGGCCGGGTCATGGCTTGGCGGCCGTGGCTGCTGCGGCGGGCTCGGCCGCCGGCGTGCCCGGCAAGTTGGTGCTCAGGTCGACGCGGTCGGCCGGGCCGTCGCCGCTGGCGGACCCGAGCGCCCGGACGTAGATGCGCGTTGACGGGATGCCCTCGTTGATCAGCACCGCCCGTGCCGCCAGTGCGCGGGCCAACGAGAGCCGGCGCGGGGTGGACGGGTCATCGGCGGTGCCGGCGGCGTAGGCCAGCAGGTTGATGGGCTGGTCGGTGCTGCGCAACGGGCGGACAAAATCGCGGATGGCCGCCTCGGTCGCGGGATTGAGGTCGGCCCGGGTGGCGCCAAAGGTCACGCGCACGCCGCCCGGCGCCGGAGCGGCCTCACCGGGCGCGTCGGCCGCGACGACCACCGGCGGCGGCTCGGGCGGGCGCTGCACCGGAACGGCGACGGCCGGCGGTATGGCGGCGATCTCGGGCGGCGCAGTCGGCACGACCGGCGGCTTGGGCGGCACCGGAATG
>CAZZWN010000270.1:0-4419 GCA_964657765.1 uncultured Acetobacteraceae bacterium | reverse complement strand
GCGCGGGGCAGGGCGCGGGCCATGTGGTGCACGGGGGTCTCGTCCAGCACCAGCTCGTCGGTTTGATGCTGGGCGAAGTAGCCGACCCGCAGCTTCGGGCTGCGCCGGATCGTGCCGGATAGCGGTTCGAGCCGCCCGGCGAGCAGCTTTGCCAGCGTGCTCTTGCCGTTGCCGTTGGCGCCGAGCAGCGCGATCCGGTCGTCCATGTCGACGCTGAGCGACAGGCCGGAGAGGACGCGCGTCGTCCCATAGCCGGCGGCGACGCGGTCCAGCACCAGGATGGGCGGGCTGAGCCGCGCCGGCTCCGGGAAGTCGAACCGGGTGGGGGCCGACTCCACGATGGTGTCCAGCACCGGCAGCTTTTCCAGTGCCTTGATGCGCGCCTGTGCTTGGCGGGCCTTGGTGGCCTTGGCGCGGAAGCGGTCGACGAAGCTCTGCATGTGCGCGCGTTGGGCGGCGATGCGCTCGGCGGCGCGGCTGGTCTGCATGGCGTGCTCGGTGCGGATGCGCACGAACTCGTCGTAGCCGCCGGGGGTCAGGCTGAGCTTGCGCTGGTCCAGATGGGCGATGCCCTGCACGGCGCGGTCGAGCAGGCCGCGGTCATGCGACACGATCAGGCACGCGCCGGGGAAGCGGGCGAGCCAGGTCTCGAGCCACAGGGTCGCTTCGAGGTCGAGGTGGTTGGTGGGCTCGTCCAGCAGCAGCAGGTCGGGGGCGGCGAACAGTGCCGCGGCCAGCGCCACCCGCATGCGCCAGCCGCCGGAGAAGCTGTCGACCGGGCGCGCCTGCGCCGCCGCGTCGAAGCCGAGCCCGGCCAGGATCGCCGCCGCCCGGGCCGGGGCCGCATCGGCGCCGATGGCGCGGAGCCGCTCGTGCACCTCGGCGAGCCGCAGGGGCGGGGCGGCGTCCAGTTCCGCCAGCAGCGCCAAGCGCTCGGTGTCGGCAAGCAGCACGGTTTCGAGCAGGTTGGCGTCGCCGCTGGGGGCTTCCTGCCGCACCTGGGCCATGCGGGCGCGGCTGTTGAAGGTGATCTCGCCGCCGTCGATCGGCAACTCGCCCGAAATGGCTTTCAGCAATGTGCTCTTGCCCGCGCCGTTGCGGCCGACAAGGCCGATACGCCGGCCGGGATCGACGCGCAGCTCCGCCTGGTCCAGCAGGGTGCGGCCGGCCATGCGCAGGGTGACGCGGTCGAGGGTGAGCAGGCTCATGGACGGGATGTAGGCGGTGCGGCCGGGTCAGGGAAGGCCGGGAGATCGCAGCCCATCTTGCCCAACTCCGGCGTTCGGCCTACACGCCCGGCGGACGTTGATAGGGAACAACCATGGCCTCCGAACGCACGCTGTCGATCCTCAAGCCCGACGCGACCCGGCGCAACCTCACGGGCAAGATCAACGCCGTGTTCGAACAGGCCGGCCTTCGCATCATAGCACAGAAGCGGCTGCAGCTCTCGCAGGCGCAGGCGGAGGCGTTCTACGGCGCGCACCGCGAGCGCGGGTTCTTCAAGGACCTCGTCGGCTTCATGATCAGCGGCCCCGTCGTCGTGCAGGTGCTGGAGGGCGAGGACGCCATCGCGCGGAACCGCAAGCTGATGGGCGCCACCAACCCGGCCAACGCCGACGAGGGCACCATACGCAAGCTGTTCGCCGAAAGCATCGAGGCCAACAGCGTGCACGGCTCCGACAGCCCCGAGGCGGCGGCGCACGAGATCGGCTTCTTCTTCGCGGGAACCGAGATCGTCGGCTGAGCTGGATGCCCAGCAGCAGGCGCAGCATCGGCCACCGCACCGGCAGCCTGCTGCTGGCGGCGCTGCTCGCGGCCTGTGGCTCGGCGGCCCCGCCCATCGTGCTGCGCCCAATCGCCGCCACCCCGCTGGTCGGCGTGAACGGGCGCTATCAGGGTACCGCCCGGCTGATCCGTGCGACCGGCGCCTATTGCCCACGCAGCGGCGCACGCGTGCTGGAGATTTCTGGCGACAGCTTTACCCTAAGCTACAGCGCTGCGCCGCGGCAGCGGGTCCCGCTCACGGCGCAGGTTGCGCCGGACGGCCGCATTCAGGCCAGCGATGGCGAGGGCACGATCGAGGGCCAGCTCAGGAATGGCCGACTCGAAATCACGATCTCCAGCCGCGAGTGCGAGCATCGATGGACGCTGAAGCGGGTGGAGTGACGGGTAGGAACGCCGACCGTCTCCGCCCGGTCGATGCAAGTCAGTAAACGAAGACGAGCAAACCCACCAGCAGCACCGTCACCGCGACCACCGCGCCCATCGTAAAGGTCGTGAACCGCGACCAGAAGATCTGGCGATCCTCGACGAAGGCCTCATTGACGTTCTGCATCGGGGTGCTTTGGTTGGTCTCGGGAACGTCCATGGTATTCCTCGGGTTAGGATGATGGCAGGGGTTCTACGGCCTGGGGGCCAGGGGCGGCAAGGGCGAGGCAAGCGCAGCCTCGGCGTCATAGGCGCCCGGCAGGCCGGCGGCATGCAACCGCAGCGCCTCCGGATAGATGCGGTGCTCCTGCGCCAGCACCCGGGCAGCCAGAGCCGCCTCGGTGTCGCCGGGGAGCACGGGCACCGCGGCCTGGGCCAGGATGGGGCCGGCGTCCATCGGCGCCGTCACCATGTGCACCGTGCAGCCGTGCAGTTTCACGCCGGCGGACAGGGCGCGCGCGTGGGTATCGAGCCCTGGGAACGCCGGCAGCAGGCTCGGGTGCACGTTCAGCATGCGGCCAGCCCAAGCGTCGACCAGGAACGGCGTGAGCAGCCGCATGTAGCCGGCCAGGCACACCAGGGCGATCTCGTGTTCCAGCAGCGCCGCGTGGATCGCCGCTTCATGCGCGGCGCGGTCGCGGGGAAAGCGGCGGTGGTCGATGCAGCGCGCCGCCACGCCGGCCTGCGCCGCGAGATGCAGGCCCACGGCGTCGGGCTGATTGGACAGCACGAGGACGATCTCGGCGGGATAGCCGGGCGTCGCCGCGGCATTCAGCAGCGCGGCTAGGTTGCTGCCGCGGCCGCTGATCAGTACGGCGACCCGGGCCGGCGTCACGCCAGCCAATCTGCAGGGATGTGGACCTGCGCCCTGGCCGGGCCGGCATGGGCCTCGACCCGGCCGATAGTGAAGACGGCCTCGTTGTGCTCTGCGAGCAGCGCCGTCGCGGCGGCGGCGTCGCTCACCACCAGCGCCATCCCGACGCCGCAGTTGAACACGCGCAGCATCTCGTCCGCCGCGACCCCGCCGGTCTGCGCCAGCCAGCGGAACACCGGGGGCAGCGGCCATGCACTTGCGTCCAGCGTGCCGCGCATGCCGTCCGGCAGCATGCGCGGCACGTTGCCCGGCAGGCCGCCGCCGGTGATATGCGCCCCCCCCCGCAGCAGCCCGGCGCGGTGCAGCGCCAGCATGGGCTTCACGTAGATGCGTGTCGGCCGCATGAGCGCCTCGCCCAATGTTTCGCCGGGCGTCCAAGGCGCCGGCGCGTCCCAGCCCAGGCCGCTGATCTCGATGATGCGGCGCACGAGGGAGAACCCATTGCTGTGCACCCCGTCGCTGGCCAGGCCCAATATGGCGTCGCCGGGCATGATGCCCGCCGGCAGCAGCGCGCCCCGCTCCGCCGCGCCCACGCTGAAGCCGGCCAGGTCGTAGTCCCCGGCGGCATACAGGCCCGGCATTTCCGCCGTCTCGCCGCCCACGAGCGCGCAGCCGGCTTGGGTGCAGCCGGTGGCGATGCCGGCGACGACACGGGCGGCCTGGCGCACAATCTCGCAGTGGATGACTGCCTGGTACTTGGGGGCGATGGTCGTGCTGTGCGTCAGGATGGCGATGTCCGCGTCAAACTCCCAGGACGCGTGCGGGTGCAGGCTCGCCTCCACCAGCACCATGCCCTGCCGGGAGAGCACCCGCGCATGCTCCTTTCATGCTGCCCTACCACTTGCTCAGCAGGGCTTTTCCGCGCTGAGCCATGTGCAAAATTGAACGAGAGTCACTGCAGATGCTAAGTACCCAGCTGTTTTCGTATCCTGGACTGTGCATCTGTGCAGGCACGCGCGCATACCTTACGCACTGCGCTCCTCTTGACCCTCTTCAGGGCTAGTGCTGCTGTCTGCCCGGCCACAACCTGGAGCAGGGCAGCACCAGCAGGAAGCATCGGATCGCAGCATTCCATCAACATGGCAAAGCTTCTTCCTGCTGCCTTATTTGACCTAGCTGGGCTAGCACGGCATGGTGGTCTGTTGGGCACTGGGAGCTGGCATTCTCTGGGACAGCGTCATCCATTGAGGTGGCGCACCTTGTTGACGGGCAGGCGCTTGTAGGCAATGGACTTGATCGCGGTGGGCTTGAAGGAGGCGTCGCCCGCGTGGGGCCCGAGCAGCAGCGAGGCGCCCTGCAGCAGCGTGCCGCGCTTGACCGTGCCCGCCACGACCACG
>CAZZWN010000269.1:0-4478 GCA_964657765.1 uncultured Acetobacteraceae bacterium | reverse complement strand
ACCGCGCCGAAGATGCTGACGAACAGCGTGATCGCCTGCGGGCTGGCGACGAACAACCACGGGCACACCAGCACCGACAGCACCGAGGTGATCAGGCCGCCGAGCCTGAAATTGATGCGCTCGGGATACAGGTTGGCGATGTCGTAGGCAGGCGAGACGAAGTTGGCGACGATGTTGATGCCCATGGTGGCGACAATGAATGTGATGGATCCGATGATGACCACCACCGGGTTGCCGATGCGCTCGACGATCAGCACCGGGTCCATGATGGCCTGGCCGAATACCTTGAGCGTCCCGGCAGTCACGATGACGGTGATGATCGAGAACACCAGGAAATTGACCGGCAGGCCCAGGAAGTTGCCCATCTTCATGGCGGCCTCGTCCTTGCCGAACCGTGCGAAGTCGCCGAAGTTGAGCAGCAGCGCCGCGAAGTAGGCGACGATCAGCATTGCCGCGTTGGCCATGACCCCGACGGTTGCGCCCGCGGTAGCCGCCGGCGGGCTGAGCTGCAGCGAGAGGCTGGAGAAGCCGGTCTGCCACAGCATCCAGCCCGCGAGCGCGAACATGACGACATACACGACCGGTCCGCAGAAATCGATGAACCGCCGTATGCGCTCCATGCCGCTCAGGAAGATGATGAGCTGGAAGAACCACATGAACAGGAAGCTGAACCAGGCCAAAGTGGACAGGCCGAGGATGCTGTTGTGGGTGAAATCGGCGGCCGACGGCGCCAAGGTCACTACCAGGACCTGCACGGCCTTCGACGCGAAATAGGTCTGCACGCCATACCAGACGATGCCAACGACGCCGCGCACCACGGCAGCGAGGTTCGCGCCCATGACGCCGAAGGCGATCCGGGCCACGACGGGATACGGAATGCCGTAGCGCAGCGACGGCCGCCCGATCAGGTTCATCAGGAAGTAGATGGCGGTGATGCCGACCAGCATGGAAATCAGCACCTGCCAGCCGGTCAGCCCGAGGAAGAACAGGCTGGCGGCGAAGGTGTAGCCGCCCACCGAATGCACGTCGGACATCCACATCGCGAACAGGCTGAATGCGCCCCAGGTCCGGCCCTCCGGCGCAGTCGGTGCCAGGTCGTGGTTATACAGCTTGGGATGCGCCCCGGTGATGACGAGGGTCGGCACGGCCTGGCTGTTCGTCGACATTGAAAGCTCCCCGCTGCAACACCGTCTGCGCTGGGCCGAATGCCTTGCCCGCTCGCAATCGATGCCATGCAACAAAAATGCCATGCAGCGTTCTCAGCGCATGGTCATTCCTTGTTTCGTGCGCTCACCAACAGCGTCGTCCCGTCCAGCCCCACGACTTCCAGCAACGAGCCAGACGCCGGGACCGAGCGATCGGTGACCCGCGCCGGCCACACGCCATCGCCGAGCGTCACCCGGCCCTCGCCCTGCTCGAACGCCAACGCGCGGCAGGTCTGGCCGATCAGGCCGGCAGTCGGGGCGTTAACCTTGTCGGTGCGTGGCCCTCGGCCCCGTATCCGCCAGGCGGCAGCGATTAAGGCAGCGGTGAGGACCAGGAACGCAGCGACTTGCTGCGCGGCAGCAAGGCCGATCCACTCCGTGATCAATCCCGTCCCACACGCCGCCAGGCCGATTGGCAGCAGAAACGCGCCCGGCGCCGCCATCTCCGCAGCGCACCCCAGTAGGCCCGCAATGATCCAGACTGCGCCGGACGTCACGAAAGGCTCGCGCCGGACGTCATCCTGCAGGATCGCGGCCAAGGCGCATCGCCTCGATCGCCTGGGTAATGCCGCCGGCCAGCGAGCCGCTCTCGATCGGAATCACCAAGGTGCGGCCGCTTGGATTGGCCGCCAGCTTGCCGATCGCCTCGACGTATTTCTGCGCGATGAAATACCGCAGCGCCTCGCCGCCGCTGCCCTGCGCCGCCGCCGCGACGACCTGGGTGGCCCGCGCCTCCGCCTCGGCCAGGCGTTCGCGGGCGGCTGCGTCCTTCATCGCCGCCTCGAGCCTCGCCTCGGCCTCCAGCACCGTCGCCTGCTTCTGGCCCTCGGCGCGGGTGACGGTCGCCTCCCGCTCGCCCATAGCTCGGGCGACGGTGGCCCGGCGCTCGCGCTCCGCCGTCATCTGCAAATTCATCGCCGCCACCAGGTTCGCCGGCGGCTCGATCTTGCGCAGTTCCACCCGGCTGACTTTCACCCCCCACGGCGCCGTCGCATGATCGAGCGTCACCAGCAGCTTGGCGTTGATCTCCTCCCGCCCCGACAGCGCGCCGTCCAGGTCCATCGCCCCGATCACCGAACGGATGTTGGTCATCGCCATGCTGGTCAGCGCCTGCACCAGGTTCTGCGCGCCGTATGCCGCCTTGGCCGGGTCGAGCACGCGGTAGTACATGATCCCGTCCACCACCACTGCCGCGTTGTCGCGGGTGATGACGGCCTGCTCGGGGATGTCGATCACGATCTCCTGCACGTTCATCTTGTGCCCGACCCGCTCGGCCATCGGCAGCATCAAATTAAGTCCGGGCTGCAGCAGCCGGGTGAAGGCACCGAAGCGCTCGACCGTCCAGACCTGGCCCTGCGGCACCGTCCGCACCCCCAGCCCGACGCCGAGCACGACGACGAACGCCAGCACGATGAACGCGATCAGCATAGCGACATGGCTCCTAAACGGCGTGCAGCATCCACGCGGCCGCCGCCTGGCACAGCGGCTCCCCGGGGTCGCCCAGCGCCCAGACCACGTCGAAGTGGTTGCGGCCAGCCTGCGGCACCACCTGTGCGTCGTGCCCGACGGCGGCCCATGCAGCGGCGTATGCCTCGGTCTGCCGCATGAACTCGCTGGTCTCCAGCCCGCCATAGCTCGCCAGCAGCCGAGGCGCCGGGGGACGCTTGGGAATATGACGGATCGGGCTGTTGCGCTGGGCTGTGGCGGCGTCGAGGCCCATCCAGCCATTCACGTGGCTGAGCCGGACCGGCTCCAGGTCGAACAGGCCCGACAGCGTGAAGGCGCCCCGGATCGCACTGGCGCCGAGGCCGTATTCGGCCTGCCAGCCCTCGGCCAACATCATGCCGCACAGGTGCCCGCCGGCCGAGGAGCCGCCGACGAACAGCCGCGCCGGGTCGGCGCCATGCTCCGCCGCGTGCGACGCGACCCAGGCGCAGGCCGTGCGGACCTGATGCACGATGCCGTCGAGGTCGATGCCGGGGACCAGGGTGTAGTCCATAACCGCCACATGCACGCCGGCCGCGACCAGGCCCGGCGCCACGCAGCTCTGGTCCGCCTTGCCGAGCGCGCGCCAATATCCACCATGCACCCACAGGAACGCCGGCCCGCCGGGGGCACCCGTGAACCAGTCCAGCGCGCAGCCGGAGGCGGGGTCGAACACGAGGTCCGCCCGCATCGGCAGCGTTGCGCGTGCGGCGGCGGACCGGATGCGATACGCTGAGATCTCGGCCTCATAGTCATCGACGCTGGTCCGCGCGTTATAACCGCGGTCCAGCGCCGCCTGGTCCATGCCGTTCCAGATTGCGTCCATGCCGTAGGTTAGACCGACACGCGGGCGCAACGGAAGCGGCTTCGGCAGCGTCGAGGCATGGGCCGCAGCGACGTGGAGCGAACGCCGCGCGTTGGGTCGGCTGTGCCTAGGCCAGCGCCAAGGCTGGCTGCGCCGTTCCAAGCCGGGTGCGCGCCGCCGCGTATTCCCGCACGAGGCGAGCCACCAACGTTGCAGCCGGAACGATCGCGTCGACGGCGCCGATGCCCTGGCCGGAGCCCCAAATATCTTTCCAGGCCTTCGGCTTGTCGCTGCCGAAGTTCATCGCCGACGGATCGGACACCGGCAAGTTGTCCGGATCGAGCCCGGCGCCGGCAAGGCTCGCCCGCAGGTAGTTGCCGTGCACGCCGGTGATGAGGTTGGTGTAGACGATGCTGTCGGCGGTGCCGTCCACCACGGCCTGCTTGTAGCTCGCGGCGGCGTTCGCCTCATCGGTCGCGATGAAGGCCGAGCCGACATAGCCGAAGTCCGCGCCCATCGCCTGTGCCGCCAGCACCGCCGACCCGGTGGCGATCGCGCCCGATAGCGCGACCGGGCCGTCGAACCATGCCCTGATTTCGTGCATCAACGCGAAGGGCGACAGCGTGCCGGCGTGCCCGCCCGCGCCGGCGGCGACGGCAATAAGGCCATCGGCGCCCTTCTCGATCGCCTTGCGCGCGAAGCGGTCGTTGATGATGTCGTGCAGCACGACGCCGCCATAGGAATGCACGGCGTCGTTCAGCTCGGGCCGCGCGCCAAGCGACGTGATGACGAGCGGCACCTTGAAGCGCACGCAGGTCTCGAGGTCCTCCTCGAGCCGCGTGTTGCTGCGATGCACGATCTGGTTGACGGCGAAGGGGGCCGACAGCCGGTCCGGATGGTGGGCGTCGTGCGTGGCCAGCGCGTCCTGGATGCGCTCGATCCAGTCGGCGAGCACCGGGGCAGGGCGGGCATTGAGCGCCGGG
>CAZZWN010000268.1:0-4479 GCA_964657765.1 uncultured Acetobacteraceae bacterium | reverse complement strand
GGATAGAGGTTGAACTGCTGGAACACCATGCCGATCCGCTGGCGCACCATGTTCAGGTCGGTGCGCGGAGACAGTAGGTCGATGCCGTCGATATAGATGGAGCCGTCGGTGGGCTCCTCCAGCCGGTTGCAGCACCGCAGCAGGGTCGATTTGCCGGAGCCGGACGGGCCGATGATGAACACCATCTCCCCCGCCGCGACGGCCAGGTCGACGCCGTGCAGCACCCGGGTCGCGCCGAAATCCTTGTAGACCGCGCGGACGTCTATGATCTTGGACAACGGCTCAGGGCTTGCAAGCGGC
Source organism: uncultured Acetobacteraceae bacterium (assembly GCA_964657765.1). GTDB lineage: Bacteria > Pseudomonadota > Alphaproteobacteria > Acetobacterales > Acetobacteraceae > CAHJXG01. The sequence goes on along the minus strand of CAZZWN010000268.1, from coordinate 4,179 downwards.
CGCGTGGGGGCTGGCGTCATAGCCCGCCAGCGTCGGAACGCCGAAGCCTGGAAACACCGTCACGGTCGCGGACCCGGCTGGCGGCGCCACGCCCATCCACTTCTCGTACAGCTTGGCCATGGTGCCGTCCTGCTTCATGCACTCGATGACCGCTTCGACGGCGTCGCGGAGCGCCACGTTGTCCTTGGCGACCGCGTAGGCGAACACCAGGCCGGTGACGAAGCGGTAGGTGGACGGCTTCAGGCCCTTGGTCTGCTTGGGCAGCCACAGCGCCTGGGCGTCGCCCAGCAGCGCCGCCCCGGCCCGCCCCGATTGCACCGCCTGCACGGAGTCGTTGGTGGAGGCATAGGACTCGACGGTCCAGCCGATCTCGGCGACCTTGCCGCGCGCCCAGGTGTCGTAGACGGTGCCCTTGTTGACCGCGATCGTCTTGCCCTTCAGGTCCGCCAGCTCCTTGACGTCGGGCGCACCGGCCGGGAGCACGAACTGGTAGTCGGTGTTCCACAGCCCCTCCGTGAACAGCATCGACTGCGACCGCTCCGGAGTGGCCGTCATCGGCGCCGAGAGCAGGTCGTAGGTGCCGGCCTGCAGCCCGGGGATCAGCGCGGTGAAGCTGGCGGCTTCCAGATCGAGCTTCCGGCCGAGGCGCTCGGCGATGGTCTTCACGGTATCGACCGACAGTCCCTCGACGCCACCCTCCATCGTCGGCTGCGCGAAGGGCGGCGCCACCCCGTCCAGGGCGCTGCGCAGCGGGCCGGTCTGCGCCGAGGCAGGACCGGACATCAGCCCGGCGAGTGTCAGGGTCGCAACGAACATGCGGATCATTTCAGCGTCTCCAGGGTTCGGGGATGATAGGGCTCTAGTTCCTTGTCGGTCTGACGGGGCACGCCGGCGCCGGCGGCAGAGGCGCGGTCGAACAGCGCGGCCATGCGAGCCGCATCGGCGTCGTCGATCGGCACGAGGCCGAACCGGACGGCGTAGGCGGGGATGTCATCCGTCATGATGCTGCCTTCAGGCCGGGGGTGGACGGGATCTCGGGGCGGCGCACCGGGTCCTGCATCCGGGTTTCGAAGGCGTGGGCGGCGCGCAGCACGGTCGCCTCGTCGAAGTGGCGGCCGACGAGTTGCAGCGCGGTGGGCATGCCGTTCGGCGCGAAACCGGACCGGATGGAGGCGGCGGGATGTCCGGACAGGTTGAACGCCGCCGTGGCGTTGGTGGTGGTGAAGGTCCGCACCGCATCGGCGTCCGCAAACGGCGGCGCGACGCGGTAGGTGACCGGCAAGAGCAGCAGGTCGAAGTCAGCGAAGAGGGCATCGATCTGCAGAGCCAGCACCCGCCGTTGCCGTTGCGCGGCGATGTAATCGGCCGCGCGGACCGCGAAGCCGGTGGTCAGCTTGTCGCGGAGCGCCAGCCCCATTTCCGCGCGCCGGGTCATGAAGTCGGTCTCGTGGATCGAGAAGGACTCGGCCCAGTTGATCGTGGACGTGACGGAGCGGTATTCGGCCGGGGCGAGCGGCAGCCGAATGTCGCTCAGCACGGCGCCCGCCCGAGCGAATTCGGCGCGCGCGCGGTCTAGGTTGGCGAGGATCGCGGGGTCGACCGTCTCCTCGCCATGGGTGAGGTTCGTCACCATCGCGATCCGCAATCCGGCCACCCCGTGCTCGAGCCCGCCCAGGGTCTCGCAGGGGGGCCCATCGGCGCTGCCGGCATCGCGGGCGTCATACCCGGCGAGCGCGTCCATCAGCAGCGCGCAATCCCGCACGGTCCAGGCCATCGGCCCCGGCGTGTCGAAGGCCCAGCAATTCGGCAGGATGCCATGGCGGCTGATGCGTCCGAAGGTCGGTTTGATGGCTTGCAGGCCGCAGGCCGCGGCTGGTAGCCGGACCGAGCCGCCGGTGTCGGTGCCCAGCGTGGCCATCGCCGTGCCGGCCGCCACGGCCGCGCCAGATCCCGACGAAGAGCCGCCGGTGAAGCAAGCGGGGTCCCAAGGATTGCGCGCCGGTGGGAACGGCAGGTCGAAATGCACGGCGCCGGTACCCGTGCCATATTCCCACATGTTGAGCTTGCCGAGCAGGATCGCGCCGGCCTGCTCCAGGCGCTCGATCGCGGCGGCGGAGTGGCCGGGAACGAAGTCCAGCATGAGGCGCGAGGCGGCGGTGGTACGCAGCCCCTTGCTGTAGAAATTGTCTTTCACGGCGAAGGGGATGCCCGCGAGCGGCCCCCCCCGCCTCGCCGGCCATGATGGCGCGCTCCGCCCGGTGCGCCGCGGCCAAGGCGGCGTCGGTGTTCACGGTCAGATAGCTGGCGATGTGGGGGTCGACGGCCGCGATACGGTCCAGGAACGCCTGCACCAACTCGACCGGCGACAGGGCGTGCCGGGCGAACAGCGCTGCGGCCTCGCCGATCGACAATTCGTGCAACGCTGTGGCCATGGCCGTTTCGTTCATGCCTGGTGTCCGCTGACTTGTGCGCCGTCCCCGGGGTGGAGCAGCAGGAAACCGCTGGCCGACACCAGGGTCAACACGGCCATGCCCACGAAGGCGGCCCGGTATGTCGTCGCGGCGGCGACGCCGGACCCGGCCAGCAGCGCAAGACCGACGGACGCCAGCGAGATGCCCAGCCCCATCGCCATCTGCTGCCCGACACTGCCCAGGCTGGCGCCCGCGCTGTGGCGGTCAGAGGGGATGTCGGCATAGAGCAGGGCGTTGACGGCATTGAATTGCAGCGAGCGGGTGACGCCGAACGTGGCGGTGTAGAGCGCGAGCACCGCCATCGGGGTGTCGGGGCCGAACAGCGCGAAGCCCGCGATCATCGCGGCACCCAGCAGGCCGTTGCCGCAGAGCACCGTCCGGAAGCCAAATCGCGACAAGGTCCGCGTTGTCATCGGCTTCAGCGCCAGCGCGCCAAACGCGATCAGGAACACCGTGGCCCCCGCCTGGAACGGGGTGCGGCCGAAACTGAGCTGGAGTTCCAGTTGCAGCAGGAACGGCACGGCATTCAAGCCGATGCGCGACAGGCCGCCGAAGGCGAAGGCGGCGCCGAACAGGCGGTGCGACAGCAGGTCGATCTCCAGCGCCGGGCGCCAGGATCGCCGCATGGCCCGGCGCGCATGCAGCCAGTAGGCGGCGGCCAGCGCGGCCGCGAGCGGAAATGCCGCCAGGCCCGCGCCATGGGGCAGCAGCGGATGCACGCAGTCCTCCAACCCGGCCTGCAACGCCACCAAGGCCCCGGCGCAGAGCAGGAAACCCGGTACGTCGAAAGGCCGCCGCGCCTCGGGCAGCGTGGCCGGCACGAAGCGGAGCGTGAGCCAGATGCCGGCCAACCCGATCGGGAAATTGATCAGAAAGATGTAGCGCCACGAGGCGTGGGTCACGATCAGCCCGCCCAGCAACGGCCCGGCGATCGGCCCGATCAGCACCGGCATCGACAGATAGGCGATGGCGGAGGCGAGGTGCCGCTTGTCGAACGAGCGGATGATCAGCAACCGGCCGATCGGCGTCATCATGGCGCCCGACACACCCTGCAGCACCCGTGCGGCGACGAGGGTGGGCAGGTTCTGCGCCATCGCGCTGGCCAGCGACGCTGCCACGAACAAGCTGATCGCCGACGTGAACAACTGGCGCGCCCCGAACCGGTCGGCCAACCAGCCGCTGGCCGGGATGAACGCGGCCAGGCTGAGCACGTAGGCGGTGACGACCAGGGTGAGCCGGACCGGGTCGACGCCGAAGTCGCGCGCCATCGCCGGGAGCGCTGCGATGACGATCGTGGAATCGAGGCCCTCCATCAGGAAGGCGGTGGCGATCACGAACGGCACCACGAACAGAGGCTGCGTGGGCGCCGGGTCGGATGTGAGGGACCGGGTCACGCGGCTCCGTACCATGCGGCGGCGATCTGTTCGGCTGTCACGCTGACGGCGTCGCCGCTGTCGAACAGCGCCGCCAGGATCCGCTCCATGGCCGCGATGCGATAGGGCTGGCCCATCAGCCACGGCGAGATCGACAGGGAGAGGATGCGGCCATCGTCGGGGGAGGCTTCCGCCCGGATGGTGTGGAAGGCTGCGAGCACCTGCCGTTCGAAATCCGCGAGATCGGCGGAGTGCAGCTCGATGATCTGGGTGTCGGACAGCTCATGGGCGGCAGGCAGGGCCAGCACGCTGCCACCGCCCGCCAGCGCGAAGTC
>CAZZWN010000267.1:0-4490 GCA_964657765.1 uncultured Acetobacteraceae bacterium | reverse complement strand
GGGCTGCGTCATGCTGGCGGCGCTGGTTTGGCAGGAGCGCCGGGTGGCGGACCCGATCCTCCCGCCGCATCTGTTCGGCAACCCGACATTCCTGCGCGGCGTGCTGATCGCATTCTTCGCGTCGCTCGGCCTATTTGGCGCCACGTTCCTGTTGCCGCTGTATTTTCAGCTCGTGCTCGGGGTGGCGGCGGCCCAGTCGGGGCTGCTCGTCATGCCGTTCCTGGTCGCGAGCGTCGCCGGCGCTTTCGGCTCGGGGCAGTATGCCCGGCGGCTCGGACGCACGAAGGCCATCGTTGTCGTGGCGCTGCTGGCCTGCGTCGCCGGGTTTGCCGGGCTGGCGGCGCTGACCGGCAATGCGCCGCTATGGCTCGTGCTGCCCTGCACGGTGCTGCTGGGCGTCGGCATTGGTGCGACGATGCCGAGCGTGCTGATGCAGGTGCAGAACGCGGCGGCGCGGCAAGATGTCGGCGCGGCGACGGGGTCGCTCTTGTTCCTGCGGTCGATGGGCGGCGCATTCGGCAGCACCATCGTCGGCGCTCTGCTGGTGGCGAGGTTCAACGCCGGGCTGCACGCATCCGGCTTCGCCGGCACCATCGACCTCGGGTCGTTACGCGGCGGGGCGGAGGGCATGGCCGACCTTGGCAGCCTTGGCCTCGCCCGGGCGGCGCTGGCCGGCGGCTTTCAGCTTTCGTTCGGCGTGTGCGCGGTCCTGCTGGGCGTCGCCGTGGTGATCGCCGCCGGGATGCGAGACCTGCAGCTCCGGTCAGCCGGCACGCCCCAGGATATCGGGCATTAGTTCTGGATCGGCGCGCAATTCGTCCGGCCGGCGGCCACGCAATCCTGGATCTCCGAATTGCCGCGGATGGCGCGGGTCAGCCAAAGCCCGCCGCCGACCAGCACGACCAGCAGGATCAATATCGCGACAATCTGCCGTCCCGAACCGCGCTCTTGATCGTCGCTCAATCATAGCCCTCCGGAAAACGCCGCGCCCACTGCACGGCCGGTTGACAGCGCGGCGATGCTTGCCGGCATAACGTGTCATGCGCGTTTTTCGCCTGCTTTGGATTCTGCTCCTGCTTGCGGCCCCGGCGCAAGCGGCGGACATGGCGTTCATGACGTCGGACGGCGTTCGGCTGCATGTGATCGAGGCCGGGCCGCCCAAGGCGCAGACCATCGTCTTCGTGCCGGGCTGGACGATGCCGGCCTGGATTTTTCAATTGCAGGTCAAAGAGTTTTCCCGCGCCTATCACGTCATCGCCTTCGATCCGCGGGGGCAGGGCGACAGCGACATCCCGCCCGACGGCTATAACATGATCCGCCGCGGCCAGGACATTGGCGACCTGCTGGCGCAGCTGCCTGGCCGCCCGGTGCTGCTGGTCGCCTGGTCGCTCGGCGTGCTCGACACGCTGTCGTATGTGCAGCAGGCCGGGGATGCGCGGCTGGCCGGGCTCGTGCTGATCGACAACTCGATCGGCGAGGAGCCGCCGCCGCAGCCCTCGCCATTGCCATTGCGGCGCGGGCCGCCGCTGGAGCGCGCGGTGCAGATGCGCCGGTTCGTGCACGGCATGTTCCGCAGCGACCCCGGCGAGGCGTATCTCGAGCGCCTGACCGAGACCGCGCTGCGCACGCCGCGCGATGCCGCCGCCCGGCTCGCCAGCTATCCGGTGCCGCGCAGCTATTGGCGGGAAGCGGTCTATTCGGTGCACAAGCCGATCCTGTATATCGTGCGCCCACGCTTTGCCGCGCAGGCGGCGAACCTGGCGGCGCAGCATCCGACGGCCGAGACCGCCCTATTCGACCAGGCCGGCCATGCGCTGTTCGTCGACGAGCCGGCCCGGTTCGACGCCTTGCTGCAGGACTTCATCCATCGCCGGGTCTGGCCGTGATGGGTCGGCCGCGCATGTCGCTGCTGCCGCTGTTCCTGATTTCGGGCGCCGCCGTCGCGTATGAGATCGCGCTGACCCGGTATTTCGCCGTCGCGAAGTGGTCGGAGTATGGCTACTGGGTGATCTCGATCGTCATGGTCGGCTTCGCACTGAGTGGCGTGACCATCGCGCTGGTGCGGGATTGGGCGGTGCGGCACGGGGCGGCGCTGCTGGCCTGGCTGCCGGTGGCGCTGATCCTCACGGCGGCGGGGGGCTACCAGGCAACGACGGCGAACCCGTTCAACCCATTGCAACTGCAGAACGCGGTGACTTTCCTGCCGCAGCTTGGCTACATCGCGCTGTACTACGCGGTGCTGCTGCCGTTCTTCTTCCTCACCGGCCTGTATATCAGCCTGACGTTCGTGCTGAACGATGATCGGGTTGCCCGTGTCTATGGCTTCGACCTCACCGGGGCCGGGGCCGGGGCGGCGCTCGTGCTGGGCCTAATGAGCCTGCTGCATCCGTTCCAGCTCGTGCCGGCGCTGCTGGTCGTGCTGGCCGCGAGCGCCCTGTTCGGCGGCCGGCCGGTCCGCGTCGGGCTGGCGGCACTGGCGGCATTGCTGGCCAGCGAGGCCGTGCTGCTGCTGGACCCGCAGGCGGAATACAACGATTTCAAGGCGATATATGCCCCGCTGCACGTGCCGGACGCGAAGCAAGTCGCAGAAGTCCGCTCGCCGCGCGGCCTGTATGCGCTGCTGGACGACTTTACCGAGCGGGTCGACACCGACGTTTCCAACAATGCCGGCATGCTGGGCGTGCCGGGGCCGCCGCAGTCGCTTGGCCTGTATCGCGACGGCAACCGCATCGCGGCATTGCCGAAGGCCGGAGGCGTCACCGCCGCCTTCGCCCCGGCGGCGCTCGACGCGCTCGCTTACCGCTTGCTGCCGGGTGCCCGCGTCCTGCTGGCCGGAACCAGCGGCGGCTTCGGCGTCCAGCAGGCATTGACCCTCGGCGCCAGCCATGTCGACGCGCTCGAGCCCGACCCGGTGCTGCTCGGGGCGCTGCGCAACGGTCTGGGTCCGTCGCCGGCCCTCGCCGCCGACCCGCGCGTCGAACTCTCCCCCGACAGCCCGCTGGCGATGGCGCGGCGTAGCGGCGGCTACGACCTGATCGACATCGCCGGCGACTTCCTCGACGCCGCCGAGGCCAACGGAGCCGCCTACACCGCCGAGGCCATCAACGGCTACCTCCGCGCGCTCAAGCCCGGCGGCCTAGTGTCGATCCCGGTCTCGATCCGCGAGTTCCCGGTCTATGCCGTCCGCGTGCTGGCGACGGTGCGGGAGGCATTGCGCCGCGCCGGCGTCGCCGGCCCCGGCGCGAACGTCGTCGTGTATCGCTCCGCCTGGAACCTGCGCATCCTGGTCGGCAACCAGGCCTGGACCCCCGAGCGCATCGCCGCCGCCCGGAAATTCTGCGACGACCGCTCGTTCGACGTGTCGTATTACCCTGGCATCGATGTCGAGGCCGCCCGCGCCAACATATACAACGACCTGCCAGCCGTCAGCTTCGAGAATGGCGAGGTCACGTCGGGCGCCGGGTCGGAGGACGCGGTGGCGGACGAGGCCGGCCGGGTGCTCGCCGGCGAGCGCACCGAGTCGCAGGATGCGTTCAACCTCGCGTCGATCACGCTCGACCGGCCGTTCTACTACGCGATCCTGCGGCTCGGCCAGCTGCCGACGATCCTGCAGCGGCTCGAAATCCTGCCGCAGGCCGAGGTCGGGCAGCTCGTGAACCTCGCCGTGCTGGCGCAGGCGGTGGCGATCGCGCTCATCGTGCTGGCCGTGCCGCTGTTCGCGCCGCGCGTCGCTGGACAGCGGTCCGGACGCCCGGCCATGCTGCGGCCCATCTTGTATTTTGCCTCGCTCGGCCTCGGGTTCCTGTTCATCGAGATCTTCCTGATCGAGAAGGCCAGCCTGTATCTCAACGACCGCACCAGCGCCTTTGCCCTTGTGCTGACGGGGATGCTGGTGTTCTCGGGGCTGGGCAGCCTGCTTGCCGATCGGGTGCGCCGGGTCGGCATCGCGCTCGCGGCGGCGGTGGTGGTGGGCTGGTGCGCGCTGGCTTTGCTGGGTTTGCAGCCGTTCTTGCTGGCGACGTTGGGGCTGCCTTGGCTGTTGCGGGCGGTGATCGTGGTCGTGCTGGTGGCGCCGGTGTCGTTGGCGCTCGGCATGCCGTTCCCGCTCGGCCTGGCGCGGGCCGGTACTGCCGGGGGCGGGCTGCTGCCCTGGGCCTGGGGGCTCAATGGCGCGTTTTCCGTCGTGGCGACGCCGCTGGCGAATATCTTGGCGGTGCAATATGGCTTCGACCGGGTTCTGTTGATCGCTGCGTTGCTCTATGTCGTGACCTATCTCGCCTATCCCTCCGTCCGAAAGTCCGTCCAGTGGCAGCCATCCCCTACCAGTTGACTGGGCCGTTGACGCGGCGCTCCCTGTTGCTTGCTGCCGCGGCCGCGCCCTTTGCCGGGTCGGCGATCGCTGCGCCGGGCGCATGGACACGCGAGGCCTACATGGATGCGATGCGCAAATCCGGCCGCCCGGAGGAGCTGAGCCAGTCGCAGTTCGACGC
>CAZZWN010000266.1:0-4501 GCA_964657765.1 uncultured Acetobacteraceae bacterium | reverse complement strand
ACCCGGCCGCCGAGGCTTTCCAACAGAGCGGGCAGCAGCCGCAGCGTGAGCGCGAAATGGCCGAGGTAGTTGGTGGCCAATTGCAGCTCGAAACCGTCCACGCTGAGCCGCCGCTCCGGCAGGGCCATCACCGCGGCGTTGTTGACCAGGATGCCGAGCGGCCCGGTCCACGCCGCGGCGAACGCCTCGACCGAGGCCAGGCTGGCGACGTCGAGCAGCTTGAACTCGGCATCGGCGGACGGCACCGCGCGGCGCAGCCGGTCCATGGCGGCGCGGCCCTTATCCGGGTTCCGCCCGGTCAGCACGACCCGGCGGCCGGCCCGCGCCAGGCCCTCCGCCGTCGCGTAACCCAGGCCGCCGGTAGCGCCCGTGATGACCGCTGGCGGCTGATCCGTCAGCAATGCGGCGCCAGCTCGGTGAACGCCGATAGACTCCCGTGCATGGTGAAGTCGGAGAAATTCATCATGAGGTCGTTGGCGACGCCGTTGCTGTAGTAGGTCATGCCGACTTCGTAGTCGGGGCTGCCGGACGGCTTGTCCTTGGACGCCTTGGCGTCGCGCTCGAAGAACGAGATGTGGAACTTGCCGCTATCCAGCTTGGCGAGCGCCGGATAGGCCGCGCTCGTGGTCGGTCCCCAGGCGCCGATGACGATGAAGCTGTCCTGCGCGCCTTTGTCGCCGGTGCCGTCGAAGATCGGGAGCGAGAGGAATTTCTGGCCGGCCGTGGCGGCGGCGATGATCGCCTCGGTATGGGCCATCGAGAACACCGTGCCAGCGGGAAGCGCCACGTCCTTTTCGTCGGGGACCGTGTAGTGGACGTTGCCCGGGCCGCCCTTGCTCTCGAGCGTGGCGGTGCCCTCGACCTGCTCGGTCACCGCCGTGTCGGTGGTCTGGCGCATGCGGAACCGCATCGACAGGCCGTCCTTGGACTCCAGCGTCGCATAGTCGGAGATCAGCTCGACCTCCTGGCCATCGCGGTTGGTGATGTTCATGGCGAGCCGCTGCTGCGTCGCCCAGCCTTCGCAGGCGTCGGCGACCTCGTAGTTCATCTGTCCGGTGGCGCCGGTGACGTCGCCCCGCGAGGTGTCGAGCGACAATTTATAGACGGCGCGGTGCGCCGCCATGGGGACGGCCGGTTCGGCGGCGAGGGCCGGCGTGGTGGCGAGGGTGGCCAGCGTAATGAGAAGTGGGCGCAGGCGCATCCGCGTGTTCTCCAGAGATCGAGGCTCGACATAGGCGCACCGCCGCGTTCGTGCCAGGGCCCGCCGGGAGTGTTATGTTGCGTCGCTCGCTGCCGCGCTTACATTCGCTGCCATGACCGACATTTCCATGCTGCTCGACCGGGCCTCCGTGTCCGACCTCCGCGACCCGGCGCCGGCGGCCGGGGATCTCGACCTCATCCTCCAGGCCGGGCTGCGCGCGCCCGATCACGGCAAGCTGCGGCCCTGGCGATTCGTGCTGATCCGGGGTGCGGCACGGGCGGCCTGGGCGGAGACGATCGTGGGCGCCCTAAAGGCGCGCGAGCCGGACGCCCCGGAGAAGGCGATCGAGAAGCAGCGCAACCGGGTGCTGAACGCGCCACTGATCATCGCGCTGGGCGTCAAGCTGCAGCACGGGCACAAGATCCCGGAGATCGAACAGATGCTGTGCGTGGGCGCGGCGGCGATGAACATGCTGAACGCGATCCACGCGCTCGGCTATGGCGGCGTGTGGCTGACGGGCGCGAACGCGTTCGATGACCGGGTGATCACCGCGCTGGGGCTGGAGGCTGGCGACAAGCTGGCCGGGTTCTTGTTCGTCGGAACGCCGATCGTGGCGCCAGCCATACCGCGACGGCCGGCCGTAGCGGATCACACGATCGAATGGGCCGGCGTGCCGGCGCTCGTATAACTAATGCCGGCGCTGCCACCACACGGCGAGCAGACATACGGTCGTGACCACTGCGGGTGCGACAAAGGCGAAAACTTCCAGCGTCGTCATTCCTCTATCCCTCCGAGAACGGCTCGCGCGCCGGCGTGCAGGGTGACTGCTTGCGCTGCCCACCATATGGCAATTGCCAACCAAAAGGCAGACCTTGGCGGATCGGCGCCGTAGAGCAGCGTTACGAGTGGAACCACGACGCCCGGCACCAAGAATGCCAAGCCGATCGTGTTGAGGGTGTTGGCCAGCAACTTGATGCGTTCATTCCGGCTTGCCTTGTTGACGGCCATGAACTCAACCGTAACTCAAACCAAGCGCGCCAAGTTCTGCTTGATCCGGGCGATGGGGTCGTCCTTTGAAGGGGTAAAGCGCTCGCCGGTGATGGTTTCGAACGCCTCGGCGTAGCGCTGGGCGGTGCGAATGATGAGGTCTTGCGGGATCTCGGGAATATCGTCGCGGTAGGGATCGCAGCGGGCGGCGACCCAAGCGCGGACGAAATCCTTGTCGAAGCTCTCCGGCGCCTCGCCGCGCGCGAACCGGTCGGCGTAGCTGTCACTGCGCCAGAAGCGGCTGCTGTCCGGCGTGTGGATCTCGTCGGCGAGCACGACGGTGCCGTCGGGAGTAGTGCCGAACTCGTATTTGGTGTCGGCCAGGATCAGGCCGCGCGCGGCGACCATCTGCTGCCCGCGGGCGAACAGGGCCAGGGCGTAGGCGCAGACGGCATCGTATTGCGCGGCGCTCATCAGCGCGCGGTCGACGATCTCGGCGCGCGAGAGCGGTTCGTCATGGGCACCCTGCTCGGCCTTGCTGGTCGGCGTCACGATCGGGGCCGGCAACGCCTGGTTATCGCGGAGCCCGTCGGGGAAGGTCATGCCATACATCGAGCGGGCGCCGGCTCGATACTGTGTCAGGATCGAGGTGCTCGTGGTGCCGGCCAGGTAGCCGCGGACGACGAACTCCACCGGCAGGATCGTCAGGCGCTGGCCGACGACCACGTTGGGATCGGGATACTCCGTCGCCCAATTGGGGCAGATGTCGGCGGTGTGCTGGAACCAGTAGCGCGCAGTCTGGGTGAGGACCTGGCCTTTGTAGGGAATGGCGGCGAGGATGCGGTCGAAGGCGCTGAGCCGGTCCGTCGCCACCAGGACCCGGCGCCCGTCCGGCAGGTCGTAGTTCTCGCGCACCTTGCCACTGCTGTGGTTCGGCAGATCGAGCGTGATGGCATCGATGACCGGCGGATCGATGAGGAGGGCGTCGTCCATGCGCCTGTTCTAGCCGTCTCGCCTCGATTTGTCGCCCGCGCGCGTCTCCTTCGCACATGCAGCGCTTGAGAGCGGCGCCGACCGCCTCTATTTGCACGGTCATGTCCAACCTGAACCACGAAACCGTCACCGCCGTCCGGCACTGGACCGACCGGCTGTTCAGCTTCACGGCGACGCGCGACCCCTCGTTCCGCTTCCTCTCCGGGCAGTTCACCATGATCGGGCTGCAGGTGGACGGCAAGCCGCTGCTGCGCGCCTACAGCATGGCGTCGGCCGCTTACGACGAGCAGCTCGAATTCTTCAGCATCAAGGCGCCGAACGGCCCGCTGACCTCGCGGCTGCAGCATCTGCAGCCCGGCGATCCGATCCTGGTCGGCCGCAAGCCGGTCGGCACGCTGGTGCAGGACAGCCTGACGCCGGGCCGCTCGCTCTATCTGCTCGGCACCGGCACCGGGCTCGCGCCGTTCGCCAGCATCATCCGCGACCCGGAGGTCTATGAGCGCTTCGAGCGCATCGTGCTGGTGCATGGCTGCCGGCATGTGGCCGAGCTCGGCTTCGGCGAGGAGCTGGTGGCGAGCCTCCAGGAGAGCGAGTTCTTGGGCGAGCTGATCCGCGAGAAGCTGCGCTACTACCCGACGGTCACCCGCGAGCCGTTCCGCAACCGGGGCCGAATCACCGAGCTGCTCGACAGAAGCGAGCTGACCGACGATCTCGGCATCGAGCCGCTGAGCGTCGAACACGACCGGGTCATGCTGTGCGGCAGCCCGGCCTTCCTGGCCGACATGGTCGCGCTGCTGGACCGGCGCGGTTTTCTCGAGGGCAGCCACAGCGCGCCCGGCCAGTACGTGATCGAGAAGGCGTTCGTCGAGAAGTAACGGTCAGCCGCGTCCGGGCAGCATCCGCGCCAAAACGCCGTCGTGCCACAGGTAGCGATGCACCAGCGCCGCCGCGGCATGCAGCCCGGCCACCGCCAGGATGATGTAGCCGAGCGTCGCGTGCAGGTCCTGGGTCGGGTCAACGCGCGACCGGTCGCCCGGGATATATTGCGGGATCGTGAACAGGGTAAAGATAACGTCGCCGCGGTTCCAGGTCAGGAAGCCGCCGACGAGCACCATGGCCACGAGCAGCGCGTAAAGGCCCCAGTGAGTGGCTTTGGCCACGATGTTGAGCGCGCCGCGGTCGGCGAGCGGCAGGCGACGGCCGCCGGTCAGCCGCCACACGATGCGCGCGATCAGCAGCAGGGCGAGGATGACGCCGAAGGTGATGTGCACCGAGCGCGCATTGACCCGCGGCGCGCCGCTCGGGAACCAGTCGATGATC
>CAZZWN010000265.1:0-4539 GCA_964657765.1 uncultured Acetobacteraceae bacterium | reverse complement strand
ACGATGTCGAGCGCGCAGGTCTCGCTGGCCAGCACCCAGCCGCCGGTGCCCTCGTTGCCGATGCGGCCCAGGATCAACGGGCGCACCCCGAGCGGGTCGCGCACGCCCAACAGCGCCTCGTTCGACAGCGCGACCAGGGAATAGGCACCCACCACTTGCTTCAGTGCGTCGATCAGCCGGTCGACCACGGTGGAGTACAGGCTGATCGCGATCAGGTGGACGAACACCTCGCTGTCGGTGGTGCTCTGGAACAGGCAGCCGCGGCGGACCAGCGCGCGGTGCAAGGTGTTGGCGTTGGTCAGGTTGCCGTTATGGGCCACCGCGAACCCGCCGAACTCGAAATCTGCGTATAGCGGCTGGACATTTCGGAGAATGGTGTCGCCGGTGGTGGCGTAGCGGTTATGGCCGAGGGCGTTGTTGCCGGGCAGGGAGGCGATGACCTTCGCCTGGCCGAAGTTGTCGCCCACCAAGCCCAGCCCACGGTGGCTGTTGAAGCGGTGGCCGTCGTAGCTGACGATCCCCGTCGCCTCCTGCCCGCGATGCTGCAGCGCATGCAGGCCAAGCGCCGTGACGGCGGCGGCGTCGGTGACGTTCCAGACCCCGAATACCCCGCATTCCTCATGCAGCTTGTCGTCGTCAAGCTCGACAAGGCGGGGGTCGAGTTCGGTCTGGGTCAGATCCATGACACTCTCCTACTACCGGGATAGCCGGGTGCCCAGGGCGCGGCCCACAGGGTTGGCGTGCAGCAAATCGAGGGCTGTCGCCGTGCGTCCGATGGGCGGCCGGGCGACGGCGGGACGGTAGTTCGGCGGAAGCTGCGCGGCCAGCCACTCGGCACCGCGATAGATGATGGGCAGGCTGCGTGCCTCCACGATTGGGGCCGGCCATTGCTCGATCGCGAGCCCGACACCCAGCAGGATATAGGCTACGACCAGCAGCGCCACACCCCTTCCAAGGCCGAATACCAGCCCCAGCGTACGGTCGAGGCCCCCGAGCGCCGACCCACGGACGGCGTTGCTGATCACCCGCACCACGAGCCACAACACGATGAGAACGGCCAGGAATACGCCGCCGAACGAGACGGCGTCGGCGATGCCGGGGTCCGAGAACTGCCGGCGCACCCAAGGCGCCACATGGGGAAACAAGCCATAGGGGCTGGCTGCAACGGCGGCGGCGGCCCAAGCGGCGACGCCCAGCACCTCGCGCACCAAGCCGCGCAGGATGCCCAGCAGTGCCGACACGAGCATTAGCGCCAGGACCGCGAGGTCCACCCAGTTCATGCCGACGCTGCCCCAAGACGTGCGCAGCGTATATCTCCCCGGGCGGCTTTCGCCAACCGTGGCCGTTCCGTGACACTCAATCCGTAATCGTCGGCTTACCCGTGAACGTCGCAACAAGGTCGGTCAGGTGGCCAATTTCGTCCAGTTTCAGGCCGTCCGGCACGTTCGCCATGCGGCCGCCACGGGCGACCCGGCGCGGCAGGCAGGCAATTTCGAACCCCATCTTATGCGCCTCCTTCAACCGCGACTCGGCCTGGGCGACCTGGCGCACCTCGCCGGACAGCCCGACCTCGCCGAAATAGACCATTGCGGCGTTGGTCGGCGTGTCGGTCGCGGCCGAGGTCAGCGCGGCCGCCACTGCGAGGTCGGCGGCCGGCTCGTTCACCCGCAGCCCGCCGGCGATATTGAGATAGACGTCGGTGCTGCCCAGACGCAGCCCGGCCCGGGTCTCGAGCACCGCGAGCAGCATCGACAGCCGGCCGCTATCCCAGCCGACGACGGCGCGCCGGGGCGATCCGCCGCTGTTGGGCGCGAGCAGGGCCTGCACTTCGACCAGGACCGGCCTGGTGCCCTCCAGGCCCGCGAACACCGCCGAGCCCGCGATGTTGCCGCGGCGCTCGGCCAGGAACAGCGCGGAGGGGTTGGGCACCTCGGTCAGGCCGCGCTCGGTCATCTCGAATACGCCGATCTCGTCGGTCGCGCCGAAGCGGTTCTTGACGGCGCGCAGGATGCGGAACTGGTGGCCGCGGTCGCCTTCGAAATACAGCACCGCGTCGACCATGTGCTCCAGCACGCGCGGGCCGGCCAGCGCACCCTCCTTGGTGACGTGGCCGACCAGCACCAACGAGAAACCGCGCGACTTGGCGAGACGGATCAATTCGAAGCTGGTGGCGCGAACCTGGGCGACGGTGCCGGGCGCGCTCTCGATGGTGTCGAGCCACATGGTCTGGATGCTGTCGATGACGACGAGGGTGAGGTCGCGCTCCTGCTCCAGGGTGGCGGCGATGTCGCGCACGTTGATGGCGGCGGCGAGTTCGAGCGCGGCGTCGGCGAGGCCCAGGCGCTGGGCGCGGAGGCGGACCTGGTCGATCGATTCCTCGCCCGAGATATACATCACCCGGCGGCCCGCCCGGGCCAGCGTGGCGGCGGCCTGCAGCATGAGGGTGGACTTGCCGATGCCGGGGTCGCCGCCGACCAGCACGGCCGACGCCGGAACCAGGCCGCCGCCCAGCACGCGGTCGAGCTCGGCGATGCCGGTGTCGGCGCGCGGCGGCGGGGCGGTGGTGCCCTGCAGGCCGACGAAGGCGACGCGCCGCCCGGTGCTGGCGCGTCCGACCGGGCCGGGGCGGGCCTCGACGACCTCTTCGACCAGGGTGTTCCACTCGCCGCATGCGTCGCAGCGCCCGGCCCATTTGGGGTAGGCAGCGCCGCAGGATTGGCAGACGTAGCGGGCGACGGGCTTAGCCACGCCGGGTCCAACGGTCGGCAAGCAGGAGGGCGGTGAGGAAGACGGCGGTTTCTGGGAGGGACTGGATGGCATCGAAGTCGGCCAGGGCGGTTTCGGCCATTGCGACGAGTTCCGCCACATAGGAAGCCTTGATCACGGCTGAAAGGTCATAGTCCGCTACATAACGGCCCTCCTGCAATCGACTGAACGCGAAGGCCATCTCGATCGGGCGTTTATCGGGCGGGGCGGGGCTTAGCTGCTCCAGTCCCGGTGGAAATGGGCGTGCCGGGGAGCGTATGTAGGCATCGCAAACCTTGCGCATTGCGGCATGACTGAAGGCGCGTGCCGCCTGAAAGCGAAGTGGCTCACCCCTTGCAGCGAAGGGCATCGAACCTGCCGTGGTCAGCCGATGGAACAGTCCGTAGTAGGCGGACGACAATGCCCGGCGCAGCACGACATCGCCGGGCGTGCTGCCTGATGGGCTATATCGGCCGCTAATCAGCTCGCGGGCATGCTCAACCAGCTCGGCAGCGTGGGTCACTCTGCGACGGGCTTCAGCTCGCGGTCTGTCTCAAACCGAAAATACGGAAACCGGTCGTCGAACGCGTCGAGCAAGTCGGGCATTACCGACTTGATTAAAGCGGTGATGAGAGGGACGCGGCGCTGGACTTCGGGGTTCCACCCCGGCGGCTCGGGCAGCATCTTGTAGACGATCCACAACGCGGGAGCGCCGTCGAATTCGCCCACCCGCACCTCGAACCCGGTCACGAAGTCCGGAAACGAATGACGTTCGACCATCTCCCGGCCCGTGTCGACGATCTGCGAGTATTTCATGCCCGCATCATACCCCAAACTAACGCCGCAGCTCCATCTGGATCGGCCCCTCGCGCCGGCCGTGGGTGAACTGGTCCACCAGCGTGTTGCCGCTGTCCAGCAGCTCCGCCGCCGGGCCCTGCCAGACCAGCTTGCCACGGAACAGCATCGCCGCGCGGTCGCCGATGCGCGTGGCACTCGCCATGTCGTGGGTGATGGCGATCGCCGTGCTGCCCAGCCGCTTCACGCAGTCGACGATCAGCCCGTCGATCACGGCGCCCATGATCGGGTCGAGCCCCGTCGTCGGCTCGTCGAAGAACAGGATGTCCGGCTGGGCGGCAATGGCGCGCGCCAGGCCGACGCGCTTCTGCATGCCGCCCGATAACTCGTTGGGCGAGAGGTCGCCGACGCTGGGGTCCAGTCCGACCTGCTTCAGGACCGCCCCGGCGCGCTGCCGGGCGTCGTTGCGGGAGGCCTTGTGCTGGGCCAGCAGGCCGAAGGCGACGTTCTCCCAAACCGACAGGCTGTCGAACAGCGCCCCGGCCTGGAACAGCATGCCGATGCGGGCGTTCACCCGCTCCCGCTCCAGCCGCGACAGGCGCAGCACATCCTGGCCATCGATCAGGATGGTGCCGGCATCGGGCTCGATCAGCCCGAGGATGCACTTCAGCAGCACGGACTTGCCGCTGCCCGAGCCGCCGATGACCACGGTCGAGGTGCCGGCCGCGATGTCCAGGTCGATGCCGTCCAGCACGACCTTGTCGCCGAACGCCTTGGTCAGCCCCCGGATGGAAATTTTCGGGTTGCGTATTTGCGGCTGGCTCATCGTCCGAAGAACAGTTCGGTCAAGACGTAGTCGAATGCCAGGATGAGGATGCTCGCCGCCACGACGGCGCTGGTGGTGGCGGAGCCGACGCCCTGCGCGCCGCCTCGGCTGTTGTAGCCGTGGTAGCAGCCCATCAGCGCGATCAGGAAGCCGAACACCGCCGCCTTCACCAG
>CAZZWN010000264.1:0-4559 GCA_964657765.1 uncultured Acetobacteraceae bacterium | reverse complement strand
CGGCGCGCTTGCTGATCCACTCCGGGTCCGCTTGGAACGCGGTCCACTTCGCCTCGCGCTCGGCCAGGCTCTCCCAGGCCAGCAGATAGGTCAGCTCCTGGTTCGACGGACCGATCAGCGTGGTCCAGAACCCGGTGGGCCGGATGCCGTGCCGTTGCCAGATCGCCAGCGTGGTTTGCTCGAACCGCGCCAGCAGGTTCGGCAGGCGGCCGGGCAGGCAGCGGTAGACGCGGAGCTCGTGGATCATGGCGGGGCCTCCTGGACGCGTGTTGGTGCAGGATGCCGGGCTGTGGCGGCGCGGGCAACCCACCGCAGCGGAACCGGAGCCGCCCGTGCATCGTTGAACCTTTATGTCCGAAACAAAGCGCCGCCGTAGATGGCCGTTCGTGGCTGGAGGCTTGGTCCTCCTGCTCATTGTCGCAGTCGCGCTGTTCCAATGGGACTGGCTGATCCCGACCGTAGAGGCGCAGGCCTCGAAGGCGCTCGGCCGGCCGGTCACGATCGCGCATCTGCATGTGCGGCTGGGTTGGGTGCCGCATATCGAGGCCGACGGCGTCACCTTAGCCAACCCGCCCGACTGGCCCGGCGGAGGCCACTTCGCAACCGCCGACAAGCTCAGCGTCGATTTCGACCTGTTGGCCTTCATCCGCAGCCGCGCCGTGGTCATCCCCGGCATCGCCCTGGATCATCCGCAGGTCGACGCGTCACAGTTGGCCGACGGCCGTGCGAACTGGACGCTGGCGAGCAGCAGTGGAACCGATACGCCGAGCTCGGGGCCCGGCCCCAAGATCGGCAAGCTGCAGATCAACGACGGCCACGTGCACGTCGTCTCGGCCAAGCTGAAATCCGACTTCAACATCGATATCGCGACCAAGGATGCGGATGCCCAGCCCGGCGCGGCAGAGGACAGCCAAATCATTGCCACGGCGAACGGCACCTATGCCAAACAGCCGATCACGGCGCAGTTCACCGGTGGCGCGCTGCTGTCGCTGCGGGACGAATCGCGGCCGTATCCATTGAACCTGCAGGTGGCGAATGGGCCGACCAAGATTTCCCTGGTCGGCACGATCAAGGACCCGCTCGCATTTGCCGGTGCGGACCTCAAGCTCGACCTGGCCGGTCCCGATATGTCGCTGTTGCTGCCTCTTACTGGCGTGGCAATCCCGAAGACGCCGCCGTATCGGATCAGCGGCAACCTGGACTACGTGAAGAACCTGGTGAAATTCACCGGCATGAACGGGAAGGTGGGCAGCAGCGACCTGGGGGGCGACCTGCAGGTCGACACAGCGCCCGAGCGTCCCGTGCTGACCGCCGATCTGCGGTCGAAGCTGGTGGATTTGAAAGATCTCGGCGGCTTCATCGGCGCGGAGCCCGGCGACGCCGACAAGGGCACCAAGCGTCCGACGCAAACGAGCAGCCAGGCCACAGGCCGCGTGCTGCCGAACGATCCCATCAGCCTGCCGCGGCTGAACGTCGCCGACGTCCATCTCAAATATCAGGCGGGCCGCATCCAGGGGCGGTCGCAGCCGCTCGACAACATGCGGGCGAACCTCGACATCGTGAATGGCGCCGTGTCGCTGGCGCCGCTGAGCTTCGGCATCGGCAAAGGCCAGATTACCTCGGACATCAAGCTGGACGAGCAAAACCAAGCCGTGCGCGCGAAGGCGACGATCGATTTTCAACGGGTCGATGTCGACAAGCTTTTGGCGGCGACCGGTGCGGCACGGGGTGCCGGGGCGATCGGCGGGCGCGCGGTGATCGACGGCAGCGGCAAGTCCATGGCCGACATCCTCGGTCACGGCAATGGCGAGCTGAAACTATACATGGGCTCGGGCGGCAATTTGAGCGCGTTGCTGGTCGACCTCTCGGGCTTGCAGTTCGGCAATGCGGTGCTGTCGGCGCTTGGCGTGCCGGACCGCGCCACGATCCAGTGCCTGATCACCGACTTCGTGCTGCAGCAGGGGGTCGTCAACGCCCGCACGCTCGTGCTCGACACCAGCGAGGCGCGCATCGGCGGCAAGGGCGACATCAACTTGCGCGACGAGACGCTCAAGCTTGTTCTGGAGACCGACAGCAAGCATTTCACCATCGGTTCCCTGCCTGCTCCAGTCGACATCACCGGTACCTTCGGCAAACCGAAGGTGCTGCCGGACCTTGCCGTCGTCGGCGCGCGGGCTGGCGCGGCCGTCGGGCTCGGCATCCTGCTTACCCCGCTTGGCGCCCTGTTGCCGACGATTCAGCTCGGCACCGGCGAGGATAATGCCTGCGCGGGGCTGCTGAGCGACGCCAAGACACCGCCGAGCGTGCCGGCCGCCAAAGGCAAGCGTTGACAGCATTGGCTGGACCATCAGCGGCCTGCTTTGCGCCAGGCGAGGCTTTGCGAATTGAGTCCGGGCAGCGCCGAGGGGTCGGCGACGATCCGGTCCGCAACGGCGATGGCGGCACGCAATTGGTCGTCGGTCATATGGCGGATGGCCGGGCGGCGCACCCGTTCGTGCCAGGGCTGGCCGATGGCGTGATCGAGGCATACCCGCATGAAACAGTGGTCGAATCGAATGGGCCAGCGCGCGGCGTCGGCCAGGCCCGGCAGGGTGGCGCGCGTCAGCTCAAGCCAGCGTGCGAGCAGTTGCTCACGCTCCGTCATCGGTGCGGCCGGTGAGTGACGCGCCGCTCATTTTGACTCTGGGGCTGCACGCGGACGACCAGGCTCGGTTCGAGCGGCTGCGCGCCACGCATTTCCCCGCCGACCGCAACCTCATTCCTGCGCATATCACCCTGTTCCACCATTTGCCCGGCGTGGAGATCGAAGCGATCCAGCGGGAGTTGGAGCGTCAATGCGCCACTGTGCCGCCGTTTGAGGTGACGGCGGCCGGGCTGCGTTTCCTGGGCCGCGGCGTCGCCTATTCGCTTACGGCGGCTGCCTTGACCACATTGCGTGCGGACCTGGCAAAGCAATGGGGCCATTGGCTTACGCGGCAGGACCAGCAGGGCTACCGCCCGCACTTGACCATCCAGAACAAGGCCACTCCTGAGGCCGCACGCGCGCTTCATCGCAATCTCGAGGCCGTATTCACCCCATTTGCGATACGGGCTGAGGCGCTGCTGCTATGGCGTTATCTAGGCGGCCCGTGGGAGGCCGTGGGCCGCTTTGCTTTCACAGGCTGAAAGGCCGCATCCGGCGTCAGGTGCTCGACCGGGTTGATCACGACCGCCTGTGCCGCCCGCCGCTAGTCCTCCTCCAGCGCCGGCGCGCCAGCCAGCACGCCGCCGTCGATGACGATCGTCTGGCCTGTCATGAAATGCCCGGACGCCGCGGCCAGGAACACCGCCGCGCCGGCGATCTCGTCCGGCTCGCCGATCCGGCGCAGCGGCGTGTCGCGGGTGCGCTTGTCGAGGTTCGCCGGGTCCTCCCACAAGGCGCGGGCGAAGTCGGTGCGGACCAGGCCGGGGGCGATGCAGTTGGCGCGTATGCCGCGCGGCCCCCACTCGACCGCGAGGTTGCGCACGAGCTGCATATCGGCTGCCTTGCTGATGCCGTAGGCGCCCAGCGTCGTCGATCCGCGCAGCCCGGCGATGGAGGACACCACCGTGACAGACCCGCCGCCGCGCTCCGCCATGCCGGGCAGCACCATGTTGGCCAGCCAGTGGTTGCTGCGGATATTGGTGCCCATGATGCGGTCCCAGGCGTCGTCGGGGATGTCGAGCGACGGCCCGAAATACGGGTTGACGGCGGCATTGCAGACCAGGGCGTCGACCCGGCCCCACTCGGCCGTCGTGCGGTCGACGAGCGCTCGCAATTCCTCCTTGCGGCCGATGTTGCAGGGCACGACCAGCGCCTCGCCGCCGCGGGCGCGTATGCCGGCCGCGACCTCCTCGCACGGGTCCGCCTTGCGGCTGCTGACGACGACCCGCGCGCCGTGCTCGGCCATGCGCTCAGCGATGGCGCGGCCGATGCCCTTGCTCGACCCGGTGATAATCGCCACTTGGCCTGAAAGATCGAATAGGTTTGCCATGCGCCTCGCCCGTTTTCCGGCAGCCTGCCGTCCCGATCGCGCCGCCGCAAGGGAGAACCTGCCGTGCTCGACGCCCTTGCCCCGTTTGGAGCACCCCATGCTTCACTTTAGCGAACCCAAGCCTCTGCTGCACACATGATGATGCGGATCAACCGGCGGCTGGCGGTGCTTGGCGCGGCCGCGCTGCTCGCCGCGGCGGACCGGGTGCCCGTCGCGGCAGTTCCGATCGCACGGCAGGAAACGGCTTGGTGGCGCGCCCGGCATCAGGAGAAGCTGGCCGAACTGCGCAGCCGCCGAGTGGAACTGATTTGGCTGGGGGACAGTATCACCCAGGATTGGGAGAAGCAGGGTCCGCCGGATTGGCAGGATTTCGCGCCGGTATGGCAGCGGTTCTACGGCGACCGGCATGCGGTGAACCTGGGCTTCCGCGGCGACAACACCGCGCATCTGCTGTGGCGCATGCGGAATGGCGAGTTGGACGGCATCCAGCCCCGGGCGGCAGTGGTGCTGATCGGCGCCAACAACCTGGGCCGCGTGCACTGGAGC
>CAZZWN010000263.1:0-4580 GCA_964657765.1 uncultured Acetobacteraceae bacterium | reverse complement strand
ACGGGCGGCTGTGGGACGGCCTGCTGGCGCGGGTCCGCACCCTGCTGGCGGAGGCGCTGGTGCGGCCGACGGTTTCGGCGATCGAGGAGGACTACCTGATCGGCACCGTGCACGCCTTCAGCGAGCAGCTGACTGCCGCCGCATTGCAGGACCGCGTGGATTTGGTGCCGCTGCTGTCCGGCGAGCAGCGCGCCCTATCGGACGGCGCCCGGCGCGATCTGCTGCGGCAGAGCTATTCCTATTACACCGACGACCTCGTCGTGGTGACCTGGGACCGCGCCTTCATCTACGAGCCGCGCGGCGACTCCGACGTGGCCGACGTGCTGGAGGTCGCCAACGCCCAATTGCTGGAGATGCGCTACTACGACGAGTTGCTGGATGACGAGCTGCCGCGCATGTACGGCTTGGTGCAGACCACCCGGCGCACGGTCAATATCCTATTGCCCCGGCGGTTCGCCGACCTCGCCCGGCGCCTGTATACCCTGGTCGCCGAGGTCACCGAACTGACCGAGAAGGTCGACAACGCGTTGCAGGTGACGGAGGACGTCTACCTCGCCCGCATCTACACCTCGGCGCTGGACCTATTCCGTGTCCGCACCGTGAGCGCCGCGGTGAACCGCAAGCTCGCGATCATCCGGGACACCTATACGGCGCTGTATGACGAGGCGAGCAGCAGCCGGGCCGGGTTGATGGAGCTGCTGATCATCGTGCTGATCGCGGTGGAGATCCTGCTGGCGCTGGTCCGGCCATAGGGTGGTCCGCACACGGCCTGAGCGGGTCAGAAGCCTGGCGTAGGGACATCAGGGCCGTTCGATATACAGCGGCTTCCCCGGGTTGCGGTTGAATTCGCCGTACAACGGTTTCGCGCGTGTCCGGGACGCCTTGCGGCTGGCCGATTTAAGTCGGATCGGCCGGTCGACCGTATATCTTTTCGCGAGATAAGCCGAGAGATAGAGCAAAGCCGGCATTACGATGAGCAGAAATCCAGTCACGGCCAACGAAACCAGCATCTCGCCTCCAACGGGGGTCATGCAGCCACGCCCGGACGCCTCAGCCGTGACATATGCTAGGTAGACCTAAGATGGCGCGACGCTTTGCCTAGTGTCGCCTTTCGAAGACTGGACGCATGTTCAGGGGCAGAAGCCTGCGTGCGGACCTCACTCCAGCCTGCGGCGTGTTGCAGCCGACTGGACGGGAAGCTATATGCCGCCATATCGATACGGCGAGCCATTAGGGCGAAGACCGGGGTGCCCGACGACCGGGGTGCCATCTGGAGGAGCTTCTTCGATGAACGAGATCATCACGACCCCGACCACGGTAGTCCTGCTGGAGACCGAGCGGCCGCGGCTGCACAAGGTCATCCTGGTCAACGACGACTTCACGCCGCGGGAGTTCGTCGTCCGCGTCCTGAAGGCAGAGTTCCGCGTGACCGAGGAGCAAGCCCAGCGCGTCATGATGACGGCGCACCAGCGCGGCGTCTGCGTCGTCGCGGTGTTCACCAAGGATATCGCCGAGTCCAAAGCGACCAATGCGACCGACCTGGGCCGCAGCAAAGGCTATCCGCTGCTGTTCACGACCGAACCCGAGGAATAACTCGCCGTGCAGCCGGGGCTGCTCAGACCCGGCCCCGCGCGGCAGCGACTGTGACCGCGAGCCGGTCCGCCAAGCCGCGCGGCGCAATGCGGGCACTGGCGAGGTCCCGCCGGGCCAGCACCGCCGGCAGTGCAGCGGCGATAGCGCGCCTCGGCAGGCGCACCGCCCGTCCGGCCGCCAGCCATTCCGACGCGATCGCGGCGATCTGCATCCGCACCGCTGCCACTGCGACGCTGGCGGGATCGGCGATTACGTCATCGGCGCCGATGCCGTGCTGCGCCAGGATATCCGCCGGGAGCACGCAGCGGGTTTGCCGGGCCAGCGCCGGGATGCTGCGCAGGATACCGGCGACGCCGTAGCCCGCGCCCAGGTCGCGCAGTGCGTCCAGCGCCGGGCCGGTTGCGCCGAGGGCGCGTCCGGCTGCCACGGCCACCCCGCCGGCGGTCGCGCGTGCATAATCGCGGAATGCCGCCTCCGTCTCGATCGTGTCGGCCTCGGCCTCGCGCCCGTCGATGATCGCCATCAAGTCGCCGGGCTGCAGTCGGCCCTCGTCCAGCGCCTCCCCGAGCGGCCCGGCCACCTCATGCCGCCGGCGCGCGCCCTCGGCGACCTCGCGCCACCATTGCAGGCGGATCAGCGCCAGCATCGGGTTGGACACGACCTCACGCGCCCGGGCGAGTTCGTGATTGACGGCATAGAGGATGAACAGCGTCTCCCGTCGTTCGGGCGGCGCGAACAGCGCGGTCAGGAAGCGGTCGGGGTCGTGGCGGCGAACGATTTCGGCGCATTCGGACAAGGCGGGGGACGGCATGCGGCGCAGTTGGCCCCGATCGTCCCGCCGCGCAACCTTGACGGCCCGGCGGCGTCACGATCACTGTGCGCGGCCTCAAGAAAAGGATGAAGCGATGGCTTTCGAACTTCCCCCCCTCCCGTACTCGCACAGCGCGCTCGCCGAACGCGGCATGTGCCAGGAGACGCTGGAGCTGCACCACGACAAGCACCACCAGGCCTATGTGACGGCGCTGAACGGCTTCGTCGAGAAGAACACGGCGCTCGCCGGCAAGTCGCTGGAGGAGATCATCCAGCTGAGCCACGGCAATGCCGAGATGGCGCCGGTGTTCAACAACGCCGGGCAGCATTGGAACCATGTCCTGTTCTGGCAGAACATGTCGCCGCAGGGCGGCAGCATCCCGGGCAAACTGGAAACCAAGATCACCAGCGATTTCGGCAGCGTCCAGGCGTTCAAGGACGCATTCAAGGCCGCCGCCGTCGGCCAGTTCGGCTCCGGCTGGGCCTGGCTGGTGCTCGGGACCGACGGCAAGCTGAAGGTCACGAAGACGCCGAACGGCTCCAACCCGCTCGCGACCAGCGAGGGCAAGGCGCTGCTCGGCTGCGATGTGTGGGAGCACAGCTACTACCTGGACTTCCGCAATCGCCGGCCGGACTACGTGAGCAACTGGCTGGACAAGATCGCCAACTACGAGTTCGCCGCCAGCCAATTGGGCTGAGTGCCGGGTTCCTCTCCTGCGGCACGCCGTGGGAGGGGAGGCCTCTATCGGTCTAAATCTGACGCGTGGTCCCCATGCCGCAGGTCGGCAGCAGGCGCGGCCGATGCCGGTTCGCCAAGCCACTTGGCCATGAGCACCCGAGGCGCAACCTCGAAGCCCAGGTGTTGGTAGAATAAGACGACCTGGGTATTCGTGTCCCGCACGAGCAGTTGAGCTTTGACCACGCCCCTCTGGCGCAGCCACTTTTCCGCTGCCTGCACCATCTGCCGCCCAATCCCGCTGCCACGTGCGTGAGGGACTGCAGCGACATAGTACAGCCAGCCCCGATGGCCGTCATGTCCGACCATCACACTGCCGCTTATGCGGCCCGTCTCGTCTTCGCCGACCAGCACGTCGGAGCAAGCGCCAGCCTTGGCGAAACGGAAATCGGCTGCGGGATCGTTGTAGCTCGCAACCAGATCACAGGCGTGCCACAGCTCGACAACACTCGCTTCGTCCTTCGGCAGGGCAGGCCGGACGGTCAGCTGCATCAAGGGGAACTCCGAGGGGCGCAGCCGGAGGAGGCTCTCTACATCAGGCCACTAGCTCGGCTTCACGTCGTTCGCGACGACCGGCTTCAGCACCGTCGTGATGGTATCGCGGATGACGGTGACGCGGACGTTGGGAGCGATGTCGACCTCGATCTCGTCGCTCCCCTCCTTTACCCGCTGCACCGTGCCGAGGATGCCGCCGGCCGTCACCACGCGGTCGCCGCGGCGCAGCGCCAGCAGCATGGCCTTCATCTGCTTGGCGCGGGTTTGCTGCGGGCGGATCAGCAGGAAATAAAACACGCCGAAGATCAGCACCAGCGGCAGGAACTGGGTCGCGCCGCCCAGCAATCCGGCAACGTCTTGGGCGTAGGCGGGAGAGATCAGCATTTTTGTCCTGGGTTGCCGTTGTTGCGCCGGGACCATAGTTTGAGGCCCCGGCCCGTCAAGCCATCGCATTCCCGGCCGATAGTCTAGGACCTCAATTGGACACAGCCTTGCTGACCCGCATCGCCGACGCGCTCGACCGCCTGGCGCCGCCTTTGCCTGGGCCGCCCGACCTCGCCGACGCGGACGCCTATGTCTGGCACCCAACGCCGGCACATTTGGCGCCAGTACGGCGGGTCTCGCGGGTCGACATCGGCCTGTTGCAAGGCATCGAACGGCAGAAGCGGCAGGTGCTCGACAACACGCTGCGGTTCGTACGCGGCTTGCCGGCCAACAACGCGATGCTGTGGGGCGCGCGCGGCATGGGCAAGTCGTCGCTGGTCAAGGCCGCGCACGCCGCCGCCAACCATGAGACGCCCGGCGTCCTGGCGCTGATCGAGATCCACCGGGAGGACATCCGCACCCTGCCCGACCTTTTGAACCTGTTGCGCGGCCGGGCGCGCCGGTGCTTGATCCTGTGCGACGACCTGTCGTTCGAGCGCGAGGACGCCGACTACAAGGCGCT
>CAZZWN010000262.1:0-4621 GCA_964657765.1 uncultured Acetobacteraceae bacterium | reverse complement strand
AGCGGCGCCACGATCAGCGCCGGCCAGTAGCCGAGGCTGAGCCAGTCCGGCACCATGAGATCGGGTGAGATCATCGCGAGCCAGGTGTTGGGCGTCAGCAGCATCCAGCCGACGAAGGCCCCGAGCATGAACAACGCGCCATGGGCGAAGTTGATGATGTTCAGCATGCCGAAGATGACGGCGAGGCCGAGCGACAACAACGCATAGAACGCGCCATTGATCAGGCCGAGCAGCAACTGGCCGAACAGCAGTGGACCCGGGATGCCGAAGATCATGAACATCGGCTTGCCCTATGCACGAACCAGGGGACAGCCGCCCTCGCTGAGCGGCCGCCAGGCCTTGTCTGCCGGTGTCGCGGCGACCTGCTTGAAATAGTCCCAGGGATACTTGCTCTCGGCAGGCTTTTTGACCTCGAACAGATAGGACGGGACCATGGCCAGGCCGTCGGCGCGGATGCTGCCCTTGCCGAAGGCGTCGTCGTCGGTCGGCATCGCCTTCATGCGGGCGACCACCGCGGCGCCGTCCGATTTCGCGCCGATGCCGAGGTCCTGCACCGCCTTCAGGAAGTGCAGCGTGCCGGCGTAGTTGCCCGCGGTGGTCATGTTCGGCGTCGTCGCCGGCACGCGCTCCCGCATGCGCTTGGTGAAGGCGCGCGTGCGGTCGTTCATGTCCCAATAGAAGCTCTCGGTCAAAAACAGCCCCTGCGCCGCCTCGAGGCCGAGCCCGTGCACGTCGTTGATATACATGAGCAAAGCGGCGATCTTCATGTTGCGGGTCAGCCCGAACTCCGCCGCCTGCTTGATGCTGTTCACCGTGTCCGCGCCGGAGTTGCAAAGGCCCAGCACCCTGGCGCCGCTCGCCTGGGCCGAGACCAGGAACGAGCTGAAATCGGTCGTGCCGGGGAACGGATACAGCGACGCGCCCGTCACCTTCGCGCCGGCCGCCGTCACGAACTGCGTGGCGTCGCGCTGCAGTTGCTGGCCGAACACGTAGTCGGCGGTGACGAAGTACCAGCTATCGCCGCCGGCCGCGACCATCGCGCCGCCGGTCGAGTGTGCGAGCATGTAGGTGTCGTACGACCAATGGATCGTGCTGGGCGTGCATTGGATGCCCGTGAGGTCCGCGGTGGCGGCGCCGGTGTTGATGTAGGCGCGGTTCTTCTCCCGCGCGACGTTGTTGACCGCGAGCGCCACGGAGCTGGTCGGCACGTCGACGATCAGGTCCACGCCGTCGCGGTCGAACCACTGCCGGGCGATGCCGACGCCGATGTCGGGCTTGTTCTGGTGGTCGGCGGCGACGACCTCGATCTGCATTCCGCCGCCGAACTCGGAGACCGCCTGTTTAACGGCGGCGACCCCGAGCATGCCGCCGATGTCGCGATACGGCCCGGACTGGTCGTTCAGCACGCCGATGCGGACGACGTCCTGCTGCGCCCGGCCCGCGCGCGGCGCTGCCAGGCTGGCGGCGGCTGCAGTCCCCAGGAAAGTCCGGCGGTCAATCTGCATCATGGGAATCCTTAGGCATGGACAAAGGAGCAGCCGCCTTCGGCCAATGGGCGAAAGGCCTGGTCGGCCGGCGTAGTGGCAACGAGCTTATAATAGTCCCAGGGAGCCTTGCTCTCGGAGGGCGCCTTGACCTCGAACAAGTATACCGCATGGATTTTACGGCCATCCTCGCGGATCATGCCGGTGCCGAACGCGTCGTCGTCGGTCGGCATCGCCTTCATGCGCGACACTGTCGCAGCACCGCTCTTTTTGGCCTCCGCAACGCCCATGTCGGCCACGGCCTTGAGGTAGTGCAGCGCGCCCGCGTAGCAGCCGGCGTGCGACATGGCCGGATGGATGCCGCCCGTCTTCGGCAGCACGCGCTTGGTGAAGGCCCGGGTGCGGTCGTTCAGGTCCCAGTAGAAGCTCTCTGTCAATACCAGCCCCTGCGCCGCCTCCAGCCCAAGCGCATGGACGTCGTTCAGGAACACCAGCAGGCCCGCGAGCCGCACACCGGAGCGCGTGAGGCCGAACTCCGCCGCCTGCTTGATGGTGTTCACCGTATCGGTGCCGGCGTTGCAGATGCCGACGACCTTGGCGCGCGACGCCTGCGCCTGCAGCAGGAACGAGCTGTAGTCGGTGTTGCCCGGAAACGGATGCCGCACGCTGCCCAGCACCTTGCCGCCGGCCTGTTTTACGAAGTTGGTGGTGTCCCGCTCCAGCGCCGTGCCGAACGCGTAGTCGGCCGTGATGAAGAACCAGGTGTCGCCGCCCGCCTTCACCATCGCCGCCCCGGTCGAATGCGCCAGCATCCAGGTGTCGTAGGTCCAGTGCACCGTCGTCGGCGCGCAGGCCGATCCCGTCAGGTCCGCGGTCGCGCCCGTCGAGTTGATGTAGACCCGGTCCTTTTCCCGGCAGACCCCGTTCACCGCCAGCGCCACGCCGGAGTTGGCGACGTCGATGATCATGTCGACGCCGTCGCGGTCGATCCACTGCCGGGCGATCGTGGTGCCGACATCGGTTTTGTTCTGGTGGTCGGCCGAGACGACCTCGATCTGGAACCCCTTGGAGCCGAACTCCTCGACCGCCTGCCGCACGCAGGCGACCGAGGTGGGTCCGCTGATGTCGCGATACACGCCGGACTGATCGTTCAGCACGCCGATCTTGATCGCCCCCGTCTGTGCCCGAGCGGGCCGGGCCAGCGATGCGCCAGCAACCGTGGCAGCGGCGGTGGTAATTAGCGCGCGGCGGTCCAGGATCATCGTCGCGCCCTCCCTAAACACGAACCAGCGGGCAGCCGCCCTTGTCGAGCGGACGGAACGCCTGGTCGGCCGGCGTGGTGGCGAGCGGTTTCAGGTAGTCCCATGGCCCCTTGCTCTCGGACGGCTGCTTGACCTCCCATAGGTACGACGGGTGCAGCACGCGGCCATCGATGCGGATCGTGCCGGGCCCGAACGCGTCGTCGTCCGTCGGCATCGCCTTCATCTGCGCGACCGTCGCCGCGCCGTCCTGCTTCGCCTGGGCGATGCCCATGGCCGAGGCGACCTTTAGGTAGTGCAGCACGCTCGAATACACGCCCGCCTGCACCATGCCTGGCCGCTGGCTCGGCTTCTTGGGCTTGAGCCGGTTGGAAAAGGCCCGGGTGCGGTCGTTCAGGTCCCAATAGAAGCTGTCGGTCAGCACCAGCCCCTGCGCGACCTCCAGCCCCATCGAATGCACGTCGCTGATGAACACCAGCAGCCCGGCCAGCTTCATCTTGCTGTGGATGCCGAACTCCTGCGCCTGCTTGATGGTGTTGACCGTGTCGGTGCCGGCGTTCGCCAAACCGAGCACCTTGGCGCCCGACGCCTGCGCCTGCAGCAGCACGGAGGAGAAATCGGTCGTGCCGGGGAACGGATACTTGATGCTGCCGAGCACCTTGCCACCCGCCTCGGTCACGAAGTTGGTCGTGTCGCGCTGCAGCGCCTGGCCGAACGCGTAGTCCGCGGTGATGAAGAACCAGCTATCGCCGCCGGCCTTCACCAGGGCGCCGCCGGTGGACTTCGCCAGCATGTAGGTGTCGTACGCCCAGTGGATGGTGTTGGCGTTGCAGCTCGCCCCTGTCAGGTCCGAGGTGGCGGCACCGGAGTTGAGGTAAACCTTGTTCTTGTCCTTGGCGACGCCGGCCACCGCGAGGCCGACCGCGCTGTTCGCCACCTCGACGATCACGTCCACGCCATCGCGGTCGAACCATTGCCGGGCGACGCCGGAGCCGACATCCGTCTTGTTCTGGTGATCGGCCTGGAGCACCTCGACATTGAAGCCCTTGCCGGCGACGCCGAAGTCCTCGGTCGCGAGCTGCGCCGCCAGCACGGCGAGTGGCCCGCCCACGTCCTGATACGGGCCGCCCATGTCGGTCAGCACGCCGACCTTGAGCGTGTTGCCGCCCTGGGCGCGTCCTGGACGCGCAGCCAGGATCGGCAGCGTCGCGGCTGCGGACCCCAACAGGCCCCGGCGGGAAATCGGCATTAAAAAACTCCTTTGAGGGCCAGAAGAGCGCGGCCCTCGTTAAACGCCCAGATATTCGTGCAGCTTGTCCATGTTCGCCGACAGCTCGCTGTTCGGGATCATGTCGATGATGCGGCCGTGCTCCATCACGTAGTGCCGGTCCGCCACGGTCGCCGCAAAGCGGAAGTTCTGCTCGACCAGCAGCACCGTGAAGCCGCGCGCCTTGATCTCGCGGATGGTGTGGCCGATCTGCTGGATGATGACCGGGGCCAGGCCCTCGGTCGGCTCGTCGAGCAGCAGCAGGCGCGCGCCGGTGCGCAGGATGCGTCCGATCGCCAGCATCTGCTGCTCGCCGCCGGACAGCTTGGTGCCCTGGCTCTTGGCGCGTTCCTTGAGGTTCGGGAACAGCGTGTAGATCTCGGCGACGGTCATGCCGCCGGGCGCGATCTGCGGCGGCAGCATCAGGTTTTCCGTGACGTTCAGGGCGGCGAAGATGCCGCGCTCCTCCGGGCAGATGGCGATACCGGCGCGGGCGACGTTGTCCGGCCGCATGCCCGTCGTCTCGACGCCGTTGAAGCGGATGCTGCCCTCGCGACGGGGCACCAGGCCCATGATGCTCTTCATGGTGGTGGTCTTGCCGGCGCCGTTGC
>CAZZWN010000261.1:0-4755 GCA_964657765.1 uncultured Acetobacteraceae bacterium | reverse complement strand
CGGCGAGAGCGGCAGCGGCAAGTCCACCCTGGGCAACGTCGTCGCCGGGCTGCAAACGCCGACCGCTGGCACGATGCGGTTCATGGGCGAGCCCATGGACGACGCGGTCTGGGCCAAGGCCCGGCGCAAGATCCAGATCGTGTTCCAGGACCCGTTCGGCGCGCTCGACCCGCGCATGCCGGTCTCGGCCATCGTCGCCGAGCCGCTGCGCATCCAGGGCATCGGCACCAAGGCCGAGCGACGCGCCCGCGCGGCGACGCTCGTGGAGCAGGTCGGCCTGCCGCGTGACGCGCTGAACCGCTATCCGCACGAGTTCTCCGGCGGCCAACGCCAGCGCATCGCCATCGCCCGCGCATTGGCGCCCGACCCGGCGCTGATCGTCGCCGATGAACCGCTGTCGGCGCTCGACGTGTCGATCCAGAGCCAGGTGCTGAACCTGCTGAAGGAACTGCAGGAGCAGCGCACCTTATCGTATCTGCTCATCAGCCACGACCTCGCCGTGGTGAACCATCTGGTGGACCGTGTGGCGGTGCTCTACCTCGGCAGGCTCATCGAGCTTGCGCCACGCGCCGAGCTGTTTGCGACCCCCTCGCACCCCTATACCCAGGCGCTGCTCGATGCGGTGCCGCGTTTTGGGCGCAGGCGCAACCGCCGCGCCATCACGGGCGAGATGCCAAGCCCGCTTTCGCCTCCGTCCGGCTGCGTGTTCCACCCGCGCTGCCCGAAGGCGCAGGCGGTCTGCCGCGTCATGCCCCCCGCGATGCAGCCGGCGCCGGGCCGCCCGGCGCAGCTCGCCGCTTGCCACTTCCAGGACTGAGGAGGGACCATGGCGCAATTCATCCTCGGCCGGCTGCTGCAGTGCCTTCTCGTGCTGCTCGTGATGTCGTTCGTCATCTACAGCCTGATCGGACTGATGCCCGGCGATCCGATCGACATCATGATCGCGAGCAACCCCGGCGCCACGCCCGAGGTGGTGGCCCGCCTCCGCGCGATCTACGGCCTCGATCAGCCGCTCATGCTGCGCTACTGGCATTGGCTGCTGGCGGCGCTGCACGGCGATTTCGGCTTCTCGCGCATCCATTCGCAGCCGGTGCTGGAGGTGCTGCTGCCGGCGCTATGGCAGACGGCCAAGCTGCTGGTGTCGAGCTTCGTCGTAAGCGTCGTGCTGGCCTTCGCGCTCGGCATCATGGTGTCGCTGCGCCCCGGCGGGATCGTGGACGCGCTGGTGAGTCTGTTCGCCTTCGCCGGCATCTCGATCCCGGTGTTCTGGCTGGCGCTCATGCTCATCCTCGTGTTCGCCGTCAACCTGCACTGGTTCCCGGCGAGCGGCATCGCCAATGTCGGCGACGGCAGCTTCGGCGACCAGTTCCGTCACCTGGTCATGCCGGTCGCGACCTTGTCCCTGGCCAATATCGGCGGCTTCACCCGCTATGTGCGCGCCAGCATGATCGAGACGCTGCGCATGGAGCATATACGGACCGCGCGGGCCAAGGGCGCCGGCGCCGGCCGGGTAGTCATGGTCCATGCCTTCCGCAATGCGCTTATTCCCGTGGTGACGATCATGGGCCTGAATTTCGGCACGCTGTTCGGCGGCGCGCTGCTGACCGAGACGATGTTTGCGCAGCCCGGCATGGGCAAGATGATTTACGACTCCATTCTGGGCAACGATTTCAACCTGGCGCTGACTGGGCTGCTGTTCGCGACCTTGGTGACCTTGGTCTGCAATCTCGCGACGGATATCGCCTATGGGGCGCTCGACCCGCGGATCTCCCTCAAATGAGCCCCAGCGAGGCGACGATCGTGGCCGATATGCCCGTCGATGCAGCCGTCTCGCCCTGGCGGCTTCGCTGGCGGCGTTTCCTGCGGCACCGGCCGGGGGTGCTGGCGCTTGGGATGCTGGTGGGGCTGACCTTGTTCTGCCTCGCCGCGTTTCCGCTGCAGGGATTGCTCGGCATCGACCCCGACGCGACCGATTTGCTGTCGCGCTTCGATCCGCCCTCGTCCGCGCACTGGCTCGGTACCGATGACGCCGGCCGGGACGAGCTGCTGCGGCTAATGATCGGCGGCCAGATCTCGCTGCTGGTGGGGCTGCTCGCGACGGTTGCCGGCGGCGTCGTTGGGCTGGTCGTCGGCGTCGTGGCCGGCTACCTCGGCGGGCGGACCGACGCGGTGCTGATGCGCTTCACCGACGGCATGATCACCTTGCCGCTGCTGCCTTTGCTGATCGTGCTGGGCGCCATCGACCTCACCAAGCTCGGTTTCAGCTCGGAGTTCGCCCACTCCGGCGCGGCCGGGTTCTGGCGCATCGTCATCATCATCTCGATCGTCGACTGGACCTCGATCGCCCGGCTCGTGCGGGCAGCGACGCTGGCGTTGCGAGAGCGCGACTTCGTGCGCGCGGCGCGGGCGAGCGGCGCCGGACCGGTCTATGTGATGCTGGCGCACGTGCTGCCCAACATCGCCAGCCCGATCATCGTCGCCTTCACCTTGACGGTCGGCCGGGTGATTTTGCTCGAGAGCGTGCTGAGCTTTCTCGGTTTCGGCATCGTGCCGCCGACGCCGTCATGGGGCAACATGCTGAACAACGCGCAGGAGCTGGTGACGACCGCACCGGCGCTTGCGGTCTATCCGGGCCTGATGATCTTTGTGACGGTGATCGCGGTGAATTTCCTGGGTAACGGGCTGCAGCACGCCTTCGATCCCCGCTCGGAGAGTTAGACGCGAAACCATGGAGTAACCGCGTATGCTTCAATAAGGCGCGTTTATCCTTGGGCCATCACAGGGTTTGCAAAGCAGTGATCATGGACGATGCGGCGGCGCACAAACATAACCACGGTCCGTCGATCGATGGCGCACGCGGCTTGCGCCGCCGTTCCCTGCTGCAAACGCTTGCCGCCGCTGCGGCAGGCTGCACCGTCGCGCCGGAAAATGCCACGCTCGTCCACTCCGCCGTGCCCGGCGCGCCGTTCCAGGCCAGCGCGTTCAACATGGCCGGCGTGTTCGACGCCGACTGGCTGCTGGAGCCGCGCTTCACCCGGCTGCTCGACACCATGGCTGCCTCCCCGGGCGCGTTCGGAGCGGTGCGCTTCTTCGGCGCGCTCAATGCCGGCGAGCGGGAGATGGTGGCGCCGACCAGCAGCGGCCGGGTGTGGCCGAGCCTCGACGCACCCATGGATTTCGCGGTCCCGCTCGCGGTGCTGGATGCGCTGGTATCGCGCGGGATCACGCCGTTCGTCGGCCTGACCTTCTTCCCTGGCGCAATCTCCTCCGGGCCGATCACGCCGCCCGCCAGCTACGGCGCCTGGCAGCGCCTGGTGCGCGGCTTTCTCGACGCGGCCATCGCCCGGTTCGGCGCCGCGGAGGTCGGGCGCTGGTGGTTCGAGGCCTGGAACGAGCCAAACATGCCGCCGTTCTGGGCTGGCCGCTTCGACCAATACCTCGACCTGTATCGCGCGACGTCTGAGGCGGCGAGGGCCTACCGCATCCGCCTGGGCGGCCCGGCGCTCGCCTACATGCCCGGCGAGGGCCTGCCCCTGATGCAGCGCTTCCTCGCCTTCCTGCAGCGCGAGCCCGCCGTCCAATGCGACTTCGTTTCCATGCATCGCAAGGGCATCTGGGTGGACAGCGAGCGCGAGCCCAGCCTCGCCCGCCTCGAAGCCGCCGCGCGCGAGACCGCCGACGCCGTCCTGCGCATCGTGCCCGCGCGGGCGCGGGGCATGGTCGTCGTCAACGACGAAGCGGACATGAAGGTGGCGTTCAACATCCCCTACGAGCCGCGGATGACCGAGCAGTTCCCCGCCTGGCTCGCCGCCTCCGCCGTCATGCACACCCGCCTGAGCGCCGAATACGCCGTGCACGGGATCCGCTTCATCGCGGCGGCGGACCACGCCAACCAGCATCTGGTCCAGGCGCCCTTCGACGGCCGCCGCTCCGTCATGACCCGGCTCTCGGCCGATCCGACCGATCTGGTGAAGCTGCCGGTGTTCCATTTCCACGAGATGCTGCGGCTGCTCGGCAATCGCCAGGGCACGGTGGTGGCCGAGCACGTGCCCGCCGGGCTGTTTCACCTCATTACGTCCAGCAAGGATGGCGTGGCGGCCCTGCTCACCCATTATCCCGACGGAGCCGCCGACGCGGTGGACCTCGACTACGCCCTGCGGGACCTGCCTTGGCCGCGGATCAACATCGCGCGGTTCGCGATCAACGGTGCATTGTCCAACAGCTACGCCGCCGCCGGCCATGTCCTGCTGCCGAAGGTGACCGACGCCGCGGGCGTGCGTGCGGCGGCCGAGCTGGGCGTCGCCGAGCCGCTCCGCTCCGGCATGACGCCGCAGGACGGTGCGATCCGGCTGCGGCTGCGGCTTGCCCGGTTCGAGACCGTGCTGATCTGGGTGACGCCGACCAGCACGGTGGCTCCCGCCGCTCCGAGTTGGGTGCAGGCGGATGCTGCGGCTGGCAACGCCGTGCTGCGCTGGACCGCAAATCGAGAGCCGGAGTTTTATTCATACGAGGTACGCCGCGATGGCCGGCTGATCTCGCCCGTGCCGCTCAGGGGGGCGACATGGGTCGATGCCGCCGGGTCGCCGGACCGGCACGAGTATGCAGTGCGTGCTGTTTCGGCGTCAGGCGTGGCTGGCGCAGAAGCGACACGAAGGGTGACTTCCTGAAGCAGAGTCCGCTGAGCTGCCGGCATCATTCAACCTCGCCGGCGCCCGCCTTGCGCCATGCGCGAATGGATCGGATGATCGGCGTCGC
>CAZZWN010000260.1:0-4792 GCA_964657765.1 uncultured Acetobacteraceae bacterium | reverse complement strand
TCAAAGGAGCAAAACGCTGACCGTTTTCACGACCACGAAGCCGAGGCTGTCTGCGCTGCGACTGCTGCTGCCGTTCCTGCGGCCCTACGCGGGGCGTTCGGCGGCGGCGGCGGTGGCGCTCGCCTTGGCGGCCGGCCTCGTGCTGTTGCTGGGGCAGGGGGTGCGGCGGCTGATCGACACCGGTTTCACCTCGACCGGCGCGTCGCACCTGAACCAGGCAGCGGCGGTCATGTTCGCCGTCGTGGCGGCGCTCGGCGTCTCCACCGCGGCGCGTTTCTACCTCATGGCCTGGTTGGGCGAGCGCGTGGCGGCCGACCTGCGCGCCGCATTGTTCGCCCAGGTGCTGCGGCTGTCGCCGGCGTTCTTCGAGACGATGCGTACCGGCGACGTCCTGACCCGGCTCACAACCGACACGGCGCAGCTCCAGGGGCTGATCGGCTCCGCAGTGTCGCAGTGGCTGCGCAGCGCCGTGATCGCGGCGGGCGCGATGGTCATGCTGGTGGTAACGAGCTTCAAGCTTGCCATGCTGGTGGTCGCCGTCGTGCCTCTGGTCGTGCTGCCGCTCGTGCTGTTCGGCCGGCGCGAACGCAGCCTGGCGCGCAGCGCGCAGGACCGCATCGCCGACCTGGGCGCCTATGCCGAGGAAACGGTGAACGCGCTCCGCACCGTGCAGGCCTTCACCCACGAGGCGGTGGACCGGGCACGGTTCGGGGGCCGCGTCGAGGACAGCATCGGCGCCGCCCTGCGCCGTGCCCGCATGCGCGCGTTGCTGATCCTCTCGGTCATTTTGCTCGGTTTCGGCGCGATCACCCTCAGCCTCTGGGTCGGCGGGCTGGAGGTCGTGCACGGCCGCATGTCGGGCGGCCAGCTGTCGGCGTTCGTGTTCTACGCCATCCTGGTCGCCACCAGCGCCACGTCGATGAGCGAGCTTTGGGGCGAGGTGCAGCGCGCCGCCGGGTCCGCGGACCGTATCGCCGAGCTGCTGGCCGAGGTTCCGACCATCGCCGCGCCCGCACATCCTGCCCCGTTGCCGGCTCCCACGCCCGCGCATCCGTCGGGGCTGGTGGAGTTCGACGCCGTCTCGTTCCGCTATCCCTCCCGGCCCGATACCTCGGCGCTGGACGAGTTTTCGCTGCGCGTCGAACCCGGCGAGACCATCGCGCTGGTGGGGCCGAGCGGCGCCGGCAAGACCACCGTGTTCCAGATGCTGCTGCGCTTCTACGACCCGGCGGATGGGCGCG
The DNA here is from genome assembly GCA_964657765.1 of uncultured Acetobacteraceae bacterium. Classification (GTDB taxonomy): domain Bacteria; phylum Pseudomonadota; class Alphaproteobacteria; order Acetobacterales; family Acetobacteraceae; genus CAHJXG01. The sequence continues at coordinate 3,551 of CAZZWN010000260.1, read as the reverse complement.
TGCTGCTGGACGGCGTCGACGTGCGGGACGCCGACCCCGACAGCGTGCGCGGCCGTATCGGCCTGGTGTCGCAGGACCCGGTGATTTTCGGCGCCGACGTGTGGGACAACATCCGCTACGGCCGGCCCGACGCGTCCGACGCCGACGTACGCGCGGCGGCGCGGGCGGCGGCGGCCGGGTTCCTGGACGACCTGCCGCAGGGATTCGATACCTTCCTGGGTGAGCGCGGGGTGCGGCTCTCGGGCGGCCAGCGGCAGCGGGTGGCGATCGCCCGCGCCATATTGCGCGACGCGCCGGTGCTGCTGCTGGACGAGGCGACGAGCGCGCTGGATGCCGAGAGCGAGGCGGCGGTGCAGCAGGCGCTCGCGGTATTGTCGCAGGGCCGCACGACGCTGGTGATCGCGCATCGCTTGGCGACGGTGCGCCGGGCGGACCGGATTATTGTAATGGACGCCGGCCGCGTGGTGGCGACCGGACCGCACGACGCGCTAGTGCGGCAGGGCGGGCTGTATGCGCGTTTGGCGGAGCTGCAGTTCGCGGCGGCGTAGATTTCTATGAGAGGTTAAGCTTCATAGGCTTTCAACAAGCAATGACGATTTCCTGGGGGACCCGGTTTAACTGACCCATCACCAAAGTCTCGCGGGTTATAAGTTTGGAGCTGGTGCATGCGGCGAGTTACGACGCCCATCCTGATCGGAGCGTGATCGTGCGGCAACAGGGAGCCGCAGGCCGGCGACCGCCGAACCGAAATAGGCCTGCGGTTCAGACGGTTGAAAGCCCCCCTCGTGTTCCTCGTTCGACACGCATCGCCGTATCGAACCATACGCCCGCCGCCAGTCGCCGCCTTGGTCCAGCGCATCGAGCAGGCAGCGGTCGTAAACCGTGTAGGCACGCCCCGCGCCGCAGCCGAACGACGCTCGATCGGGTCGGGCCGCCGCAAGGATCGTCCGGTTCGCCCGCGCCATCGGAGACCCGGTGAAGTTGCCCGAGAAACAACCGGAGACGATCACCACGGTAGGCGCGTTGCCGCAGCCGGCCACCAAAGCACGGTCGAGCGCGGCGGGACCGAGCATTTCGCCAGCCCACGAGAGCTCAAGCCCACGGACGGGCGCGCCATGCGACGTTGCGAACACAAAACAGCCTTCCCCGGCGGCGGGCCGCATGCTCCGGATCGCGTCGAGCACGTGGTCCAGCGAGGCCGAACGGACACCACCCCGCGCGATGACGGCCGGCATCGCACTCAGCCGCTGCAGCGCGCCGGATGCGACGACGCCGCGCTCGCGCAGCCGGGCCGCAACGCCATCGACGGCATTGTCGAACACCGGCAGGCTTCCATCGCCGGAAATGAGCACCGCCTTGTAGCGCGTCGGTGCCGCGGCAGCGGCATCATCGGTTGGGGCGGGCGCCCTCCCAAGCGCGGCGGCGCAGACCGAAACGGTCATGCCAAGGGAAAGCGCCATAGCCGAAAACGAAGGCAGCATCGGCAAGCGAGCCTTTCTGGCCGGGGTTGGAAGCATCCAGCCGCGCACAGCTGGGCTTGAATGTTGCCGCAACAAGTCTGACCGCAAGCGCCCCCAGCCCGCACCTTCTCAGCATTCCCAAGCGGACATATTCGTCAAAAGCTTGGCTGCCAGGCCATGCAGCAGGCTTTCCGAACGCTCGAAGACACCCTACCTCAGCCATATGCCAAAATTACGTCGCCCGTTGATACTGGCCTCCGTCATGGGCGCCATGTTCATGATTGCAATCGAGGCGACCATCGTGTCGACCGCCATGCCGCAAATCGCCGGCCAGCTTGGCGACCTACATCTGTATTCCTGGGTGTTCTCGTCATTCCTGCTCACGCAAACGGCGACGACCGTGGTGTTCGGCAAGCTCGCGGACCTCTATGGCCGCAAGCCGGTATTGCTCATCGGCATCGCGGTGTTCCTGGTCGGCACCGTGCTTTGCGGGCTGGCTTGGTCGATGCCGTCCCTTATCTTGTTCCGGCTGCTGCAGGGGGTCGGGGCGGGCGCTATCCAGCCGGTCTGCCTGACCGTCGTGGGCGACCTGTACTCCGTGCAGGAGCGCGGCAAGATCCAGGGCTACCTCGCGAGCGTCTGGGGCATCTCCTCCGTGGCCGGGCCGCTCGCCGGCGGGTTGATTATACAGCAGCTCAGCTGGGCCTGGATTTTCTGGATCAACGTGCCGATCGGGATCGCGGCGTCGGCCGGGTTCATCGCCTACCTGCATGAGAATGTCGTGCGGGAGAAGCACAGCGTCGATGTCGCCGGGTCGGCGCTGTTCACGGTCGCGGTCGCCTCGCTCATGCTCGCGTTGACCGAGCTGGGCACCTCCAGCTTTGGGCTCGCGGCCGCGGCGGCCTGCGTTTGCGTCGTGAGCGGCATCCTGTTCGTGATTCAGGAACGGCGCTTCGCCGACCCCATCATGAACTTCGGCCTTTGGGCGCGCCGCCCGATCGCGACCTCCAACGCCGCGACCTTGCTGAGCGGCGCGGCCATCATCGGCCTGACGGCATTCCTGCCGATGTATGTGCAGGGCGTGCTGGCGCAGTCGGCTTTGGTGGCCGGGTTCACGCTGACGATGATGGTGCTGGGCTGGCCGATCGGCGCGACGCTCGCGGCAAAGAACTTCTCGCGTTTCGGCCTTCGCGCGACCCTGCTGTTCGGCGGCGCGCTGCTGCCGATCGGGGCATTGGCCTTCTTGGTGCTCGGACCCGGCATGTCGCCCGTGGTCGCGGCATTGGGCTCGGTTGTCATGGGCCTCGGCATGGGGTTCCTCAGCACCTCGGCGATCGTGATCATCCAGGAAAGCGTCGGCTGGGCGGAGCGCGGCTCGGCGACCGCCTCCAACATCTTCTCGCGCAACCTGGGCAGTACGCTGGGTGCGACCGTGCTCGGCGGCGTGCTGAACATCAGCCTGGCGCATAGCGGCCAAGGCGGCGCGGCGGCGGTCGATTTCGATCAAATCCGACAGTTGCTCGACCGTTCGGCCCTGCTGGTCGACAATGCGCCCGTACGGGCGGCGCTCGGCCACGCGCTCCATCTCACCTTCTGGGCGGTATTGCTGATTACGGTTGCGACGTTCCTGGTCTCGACTCTCGTGCCATCGGTCGGGCTGAAGCGCGAAGTGCGGGAGGTCGCGGCTGAGTAGACGCGCAACCCGGCTGCGGGTGCTGGGGCATCACTCGCCAGCGCGGAGGGCCATGGCCGGACTGCCCTGCCCGGCAAGCGCGCGATAAGTCAGCGCGCCCGTCGCGGACCCGATCAGCCAGCCCCAATCGCCCACGTTCGTTATGACGCCATAAGCGCCCAGCAAGGACAGGCCGATCGATAGCGCTCCCGATACGGCCAAGGCGATCAGCGCCTTGTGGTTCCAGCCGCCGTCGTAGTGGAACGCACCGTCTGGCGACATCGTATATAGGTCCTCGACGCGGATCACCTGCCGCTTCACCAAGTAGTAGTCGGCGACCATGATGCCGAACATCGGCCCCAGCACCGCGCCGAAGATGCTGACGAACAGCGTGATCGCCTGCGGGCTGGCGACGAACA
>CAZZWN010000259.1:0-4814 GCA_964657765.1 uncultured Acetobacteraceae bacterium | reverse complement strand
CCCTTGTGCCCGGCCATCGGCAGGATGATGCCGTCGATGGCCTCGGCCGGGTCGGTCGTGGGCACGCCCTCCGCGGTGATGGCCCAGCCTTCCGGGATAGGCTGGCCCTTTTGCCGGGCCAGGTAGATCTTGCCGCGGGCAACGCCGGTATTGGCGATGTCGAGCACCATCGGCGCGAGTGCGCCGGCAGGTGCCGCCCAAGACCATGGGTTGGTGCCGACCGTCTTGCGGCGGCCGCCCCAGGGGGCCATCGCCGGGCTGGCGTTAGTGGACAGGAAGCCGACGCACCCGGCGCGGGCGGCCATCAAGGTGAAGTACATCGCGGTGCCGAAGTGGTTGGACCGGCGCAGGGCCACGGCGCCGATTCCGTGCGCCTTGGCGCGTCGGATCGCCTCCTCCATGGCCCGGGCGGTCAGCACCTGGCCCATCGCGTCATGGCCGTCCATGACCGCGATGGCGCCGGCGTCTACCACCAACTCCGGCTGGGCTACGGGGTCGCACACGCCGGCCCGCAGGCGGGCGACATACCAGGGCAGGCGCAGCACGCCGTGCGACTGGTGACCCCACAGGTCGGCCTGCACCAGGGTGTCCGCCGCCAGGTGGGCATCCGGCTCCGCCATACCGGCACGGACGTAGGCAGCCGTTGCGTAATCCAGTAGGCGGTCCGGAGTGATCGGTGCGTCCATGTCAGCCAACCTCCGTGCGGAAGCCAAGTTCGGTGCCCAAGAACCGGGCGCTGATCTCGGCAGGATGTGCGGTAATGTTGAACGGCTTGGAGACCGTCCCGGTCGAGACGATGCTGCCCCGCGGCAGCACCATGCCTCGTTCGCGGGCGGTCGCCACCAGGTCGGCCAAGGCCGCTTCCGGATCAGTCGCGTCGTCCCCGGATAGGCTGCGGGCGGCTTCCTGGCTGTCGGCCGAGACCACGAGCGAGCGGACCAGGTCCGGCACCTGATCGGCGTCGATCCGGTTGCCGAGGATAAGCGCCTGAAAGCCCGCATTGTCGGCGGCGAAGCTGGGCCAGCCCACGGCGCGACGGTCGGTGAAGCGCGACAAGACCAGCTCGAACGCCACCCGCACCTCGGCGACGGCATCCATGACCGGGAACGCCGGCCCGTCGGGCTGCACGTCGCGGCCCAGGACATAGGCGATCTCGAATTCGACCGTCACCGGCGCGGCATTGGGCAATGGCACGGTGTCGCCATCGTGGTAGAGGTGCGAGCCCAGGACCCGCCCGGCGATGGACCGTCCTACGCCGGATTGGCGTTTCTGCACCGCGCTGCCGACGCCAAGCTTCCAGCCCACCACGGGCCGGTTAAGCCCGGCCACCAAACGGTCCTGGATGTCATAGCCCTGCGCCAGCGTTTGCGGCCGCAGACTCGGGGGAAGCTCGGTCAGCAGCACGCCGCTGCGCCAGGCTTCGGCCAGCATGGCAGCGGCCGGCGCCGGGTCGAACACGCCGCTCATGGGTGGCCCTCCGCGGTCAGGAAGTCGAAGTCGCACCCCTCGGGCGCCTGGGTCACGGTGCGCCGATACAGCGCCTTGTAGCCGCGCGCGGGAGCCGGCGGAGGCGTGAACGCTTCCAGCCGGCGTGCGATCTCCGCCGCGTCCACCAGCAGGTCGATCCGCTTCTCGCGCACCGAGAGCCTGATCCGGTCGCCGTTCCGCACGGCGCCGAGCGGTCCGCCGATGGCCGCCTCGGGCGCCACATGCAGCACGATCGTGCCGAACGCAGTGCCGGACATGCGGGCGTCCGAGATGCGTACCATGTCCTTGACCCCAGCTTGCGCCAGTTTCTTGGGGATCGGCAGGTAGCCGGCCTCCGGCATCCCCGCCGCGTGCGGCCCGGCGTTTTGCAACACCAACACATCGTCCGGGGTCACATCCAGCGCCGGGTCGTCGATACGGGCGGCAAGGTCCTCGAGCCCGGTGAACACGACGGCCCGGCCCTCGTGCTCGAACAGGGCGGGGGTCGCGGCGGCACGCTTGAAGATCGCTCCGTCCGGCGCCAGACTGCCGTGTAGCGCGATCAGCCCGCCCACGGGCGAGACCGGGTCGGCGAAGGGGCGGATCACGGCGCGGTCCACCCAATCGACCGGTTCGTCCAAACGCTCGGCCAAGGTGCGGCCCTCGACGTCGATCGTGTCCAGATGCAGCAGCGGGCGGAGTTCGCGCAGCACGGCGCCCACGGCCCCGGCCGCGTGGAAGTCCTCCATGTAGCCCTCGCCGACCGGCTTCAGGTCCACCAGCACTGGCGTCTCATCCGAGATCGCGTTCAGCCGGTCCATCCAAACACGGATGCCGAGACGGCCCGCAATTGCGGTCAGGTGAACGATCGCGTTGGTCGAGCCGCCGAGCGCCATCAGCACCCTGAACGCGTTCTCGACCGACTTTGCGGTGATGACCTGGCATGGCGTGATCCGGCTCGTCAGCAGGCGCACGGCCGCCTTGCCCGACTCCTCGGCCGCGACCAGGCGGGCGGCGTTCACCGCTGGGATGGCGGCGGTGCCGGGCAGGGACATGCCGAGCGCCTCGGCGATGCAGGCCATGGTCGACGCCGTGCCCATGACGGCGCAGGTGCCTTGCGTGACGGACAGGCGGCCCTCGACGGTTTCGATCTCGTCGGAGTCGATGCTGTTGGCCCGATACTTGCCCCAGAAGCTGCGGCAATCCGTGCAGGCGCCCAGTCGTTGCCCGCGATGGCGCCCGGTGCTCATAGGCCCGGTCACCAGTTGGATCGCAGGCAAGTTGGCCGAGGCGGCGCCCATCAGCTGCGCCGGCACCGTCTTGTCGCAGCCGCCGACCAGCACCACGGCGTCCATGGGCTGTGCGCCGATCATCTCCTCCGTGTCCATCGCCATCAGGTTGCGATACATCATGCTGGTCGGGCTCAGGAACACCTCGCCCAGCGACACCGTCGGGAACGGCCGAGGCAACGCGCCCGCCGCCAGTACCCCGCGGCTGACCGCCTCCACCAGCTCGTCCATGCCGCGATGACAGTTGTTGAAGCCGGAGGGCGTGGAGGCAATGCCAATGATGGGTTTGTTCAGCATGGCGGTCGACAAGCCCATTGAGCGCGCGAAGGAGCGGCGCAGGAAGCGGGCGAAGTCGCGGTCGCCGTAGTTGGTCAGACCCCGATCCAAGCCATGGGGAGCGGAGCCGTGCGATTCGTCGGTCATGCTTTTTTCTCTCTGCTGCGGTATTCGACGCCGAGCAGGCGCTCGAACACCTGGACCATGGCGCCCTTGTCCTGCTCCCCGAGGCCTTGTAGCAACGCGGCCTGGTAGGTCGCGGTCGCTGCCGCCAGCACCGGCAAGGGCATGCACGAGTTGGCAGACAGCTCGGCGCCGCTGACCAGGTCCTTGTAGGCGTGGCCCATCGGGTAGCCGTCGGTGAAGTGGCCACGCAGCATCCGGGGAATGAAGAACTCGGACGCATAGCTGCGCCCGGTGCCACTGTTCACCACCTCGCCGACCAGGTCGGGATCGAGGCCCATCCTCACCGCCATGGGCAATACCTCGGCCAGCGCCGCCGCGTTGATGTCGAACAGGAGCTGGTTGATCAGCTTGGTAAGCTGCCCGCTTCCGGTCGGCCCCATGTGCAAGATCTTGTTGCCGATCAGGCCAAGCAACGGCTTGACCCGGTCGAATGTGTCGGGCGCGCCCCCGCACATTACGGTCAGGGTCGCATCGACGGCGCGCGCCTCCATGCCGGAGATGGGGGCATCGAGGAACGCGACCCCTTTCGCCTCCGCCGCCCGCCCGATCGCAAGCGTGGCGGCGTAGGTGATCGTGCTAAGATCCACCACGGCCTGTCCCTGGCCAAGGTGGTCCAGCAGGCCGCCCTCGCCCAACAGCACGCCCTGCACTGCGGCCGAACTCGGCAGGCACAGAAAGATCACGTCGGCAGCCGCCAGGTCGGCCAACTCCGTCGTGCAGCGCGCGCCCTTGCCGCGGAACTCGGCGAACCATCGGTCGCTGCGGTCGCTCACGACCACGCTGGCGCTGCCCCGGAGCAGGTTCGAGGCGATCGGCCGGCCCATCTGGCCCAGGCCCACGAAACCGAGCTTCATCCTGCTTCTCCTGCATGGAACACGATGCATACCGGGCTCCCAGTTTGGATCATGTCGCCCCCGCGGCTCAGCCGGCCAGTGGCGGGATCGACCCGGAACGGGACGATCGTGTCGCTGTTCTCATTGGCCGCGTACAGGACGGCACCCGAAGGATCGAGCGTCACGAACCGCGGCCCCTGGCCTTCGCTGGACGCCCAGTCAACCGGGGTCAGGCGGCCGTTCGCGGGATCGACGGCGAAGGTGCCGATGCTGTCATGGCCGCGGTTGGACACGAACACGAACCGGCCATCCGCTGACATGGCAATCTCGGCCGCCGTATTGGCCCCGGTGAACGTGTCGGGGACCGAAGGGATCACCTGAAATCCGGCCAAGCCGCCGGTTTCGGGGTCGTAGCGGTAGGCCCCGACCGAGGCATCCAACTCGTGCGCGACGAACACGAAAGGCGCGGACGGGTGAAACACCGCATGGCGCGGCCCGGCGCGCCTGAGCGGCAGCTGGTGGCAGCGCTGTGCGCTGGAGCGCGACTACTACTATTTGCTCACGACGCGGGCGCAAATTCTTTGGGCCTACCAAAGGCCTGCCAGCGGCAGCTGGTTTGTCCACGGCGTCGTAGATTAGGGCTGAGGCGTATGTACGTGCCCCTATGGGTCAAGAGCAACTACAGCTTTTTGGAGGGCGCCAGCCATCCCGAGGAGCTGGTGCTGCAGGCCCATGCCCTGGGGCTGCCGGCGCTGGCCATTAC
>CAZZWN010000258.1:0-4815 GCA_964657765.1 uncultured Acetobacteraceae bacterium | reverse complement strand
TAGTCATCGACCCGAGACGGCAAGAGTTGGCTCTGATCGCGGGTGCAGCCTTCGATGTGATGCATTCTAGGATTCTACCCACACCATGCCCGAGCCGGCCAGGGTTTCCACACAGTCTGGAACATTTCCGGCACGGTTGCTGAGGTAAGGTGAGAAGGCCTGCGTTCCAGGCGATCAATCGTCCCGCAACTCTGCTGTTAATCAGCGTGCCGGTGCCAGCATCGCGCATGGCTTCCGACACGGAGCGACAGACGGGTGCTGCGTTCTTTTCCGTCGCTGCTGCACCTTCGGCAGGTGACACCGCGGCTGCCGGGCCGTTGCTGATCGGCTATGCCAGGGTATCCACGGAGGATCAGCGGCTCGACCTCCAGCGCGATGCCCTCGCAGCAGCCGGTTGCCACCGCACCTTCGAGGACCGCGCGTCCGGCGCACGCGCTGACCGGCCCGGCCTCGCCGAAGCCCTCTCGCATCTCCGCCGCGGCGACACCCTCGTGGTCTGGCGCCTCGACCGGTTGGGCCGCCCGACCCACCAGCTCGTGGGCTTGCTGGAGCGCTTCGAGCGTGACGGTATTTGCCTTCGCTCGCTTCAAGACGGGATCGACCCCGCCTCCGTCATGGGCCGCGCTATGCTGCAGATCGGCGCCGTGTTTGCCGAGATGGAGCGCAACCTGCTGCGCGAGCGCACCCGTGCGGGCCTGGCGGCACCCCGCGCCCGTGGGCGCCTCGGCGGGCGCAAGCTGCGCCTCACCGCCGACGGGCTCGACACCGCGCGCCGGCTCATGGCCGATCCGAAGCTCAGCATGGACCAGATCGCGTCGCGCATCGGCGTGGGGCGGACCACCCTCTACCGCGCCCTTGGCCGGGCGGCGCATGCCGACGCGGACGCCGCAATGGCCGGGAGCGGCGTCGAGGCGGTGAAGTCAGAGCGCAAGAGCCGCACGCCGGGCCGCAAGCCGCGCGCGTCGTCCCCCGCCGCAGCCATCTGACGCCAGCTGGCGCCCGTCCGTGCCTGTCATCGCCGGCACCGCCTACCCGCGCCTGCCAGCGGAGCCGACCCCGGCCGAGCTGGAGGTGTTCACGCCGGAGCCGGCCGAGCTCGCCTTTGCGCGGCAGCGGACGCGCCAGCCCGGCCCGCGCCTGGCGTTCTGGTCCTGCTCAAGACGTTTCAGCACCTCGGCCGCATCGTCCGTCTGGCCGACGTGCCGACGGGGATCATCGACCACATTGCCGCAACAGCCGGGCTGGCGGGCAACACGGGCGAACTCGCCGGCTACGGCGACACCACCTACCGTGTCCGCCTCTCGGCCCTGGTTCGCAGCTACGTCGGCGTGACCGGCTATGACCGCGAGGCGCGCGGCATCGCCGCCGGGGCCTGCATCAAGGCTGCGCGCACCCGCGACGACTTGGCCGATATCGTCAACGCCGGCATCGAGGAGCTGCTCCGCCAGCGTCGCGAGCTGCCGGCCATCGGTGCGTTGCTCAAGCTGGCCCGCGCCGCCCGCGCGCTTGTGAACCGTGCCTACCACCGCCGGATCGCCACAGCGCTTCCGCCCGGCACGCGCTACCGCCTCCTCGCCCTGCTCGTAGTGCCCGAAGGCGCGACCCGGTCCGGCTGGGACCAAGTCAAGGCCGACCCGCCGCGGCCCAGCCCGCAGCGCATGCGCGAGCACGTCACCATCGTGGACGGCGAACCCGTGGTCAAACGCCTGCGCGCCCGCGAGGCGGCGGATGGTGCCGCATTCCTGGAGCGGCTGTTCAAGGCCCACCTTGTCCCGGCCGGCGTCCTGGAAGCGCTGGCCGACACCGAGCATTGGCTCAACTGGACCCGGCACTTCGGCTCGATCTCGGGTTTCGAGGCCAAGCTGGAGCGCCCGCGCGAGCGCTACCTCGCTACCGTGTTCTTCTACGGCTGCGGCCTCGGCCCGAGCCAGGCGGCGCGCTCGCTGAAGGGCTTGGACCGCCGGCACGTCGCCCACGTCAACGGGCGCCATATGACCGAGGCGAGCCTCGACACGGCAATCACGGGCGTGATCGACGCCAACGCCCGGATCGGCCTGCACCGCTTTTAGGGCACCGGCGAGAGCGCGTCGGCGGACGGGATGAAGTGGGACGTGCATCCCGAGAGCCTGAAGTCCTCGTACCACATCCGTTACGGCGGCTATGGCGCATCAGCTACTACCTTGTGTCCGACACGTACATCGCCCTGTTCTCGCGTTTCTTGGCCTGCGGCGCCTACGAGGGCCACGCCATCCTGGACTTCGTGGCCGAGAACCGGTCCCTCCTGCAGCCCTCGACGGTCCACCCGGACACGCACGGGCAGTCGGCGGCGATCTTCGGTCTGGCCCATCTCCTCGGCATCGAGCTGATGCCCCGCATCCAGAGCTGGCAGGATTTGCATCTGTTCCGGCTCGACGCCGGGGCACGCTACAAACACATCGACGGCCTGTTCACCGCCACGGTGGATTGGGCGCTGATCGAGGCGCATCTGCCCGACATGCTGCGCGTCGCCCTCTCGGTCCGGGCCGGGCGGTTGCTGCCGTCCGCCATTCTGCGCCGGCTCGCCACCTATAGCCGAAAGAACCGGCTCTACTTCGCCTTCCGGGCGCTCGGGCGCGCGGTCCGCACCGATTTTCTGCTTCGTTATCTATCGTCTATCGAACTCAGGCGCGTGATCGGGGCCGCGACGAACAAGAGCGATCTGTTCAACAAGTGCGCCCAGTGGGTGTCGTTCGGAAGCAGCGGCCTCGCCATCGCGGCCGAGCGCGATGAGCAGCGCAAGATGGTCAAGTACAATCACCTGATCGCCAACCTGCTCATCTTCCACACGGCCGGGGCATGACGCGGGCGCTGGACGAGATTGCGGCCGACGGGCACGGCGCCGCGATCACTTCGGAAACGCTAGCCGGCACCAGCCCCTACCTGAACGAGCACCTCAACCGCTTCGGCAGCTACGAACTCGACCTCAGCAAGCCACCCGCGCCGCTGCCTTTCGAGTTGCCGGCTCGACTGCAACCCTCACATTAGGACGCGGCAATGGTCGCTGTGTGAACGCGTGGACGGAATCCTTGCCATGGCCCAACCCGGGCAACCCCCGCCGCATGGGAGCCGGCGCGCACCCGGACGCGCAGATGGTGGCCAACATCAAGGCCGTCGGCATCCCGCAGCCGCCCGTGGTGCGGGAGAAAGGCACCATGCTGGAGATCGTCGCCGGGCACCGCCGGGTGGCGGCGGCGATCGCGGCGGAGTTCCCGGAGATCCTGGTGCTGGTGCGCGGCGGTGACGACGGCGGCGACGCCGTGCGTGCGCTGTCCGAGAACGTCGTCAGGGCTCAGCTCGATGCGCGGCGATGGAGCGTTCCTCCTCGCCGATGGCCTCGGCGTAGATCGCCGTCGTGGTGAGCTGGGCGTGGCCCATCCAGCGCTGCACCGCCGCCCTGAGCCGGGCAAGCGCGGCCCGGGCTGCGGCGTGGAACGGCGCGTTCGTCGCGGTCGACTGGACGAGGACGTTGGTGTCGACGAAGCTCACCGCCCGTCGTCGCCGGACATGTCTTCCCGGCGCAGGCTGAGCCCTTCGGGCCAGGGGCCGAGGTCGTGGACGGGGAGAGCGTCCATGTCGAAGGGCAGGGTGGGCAACTGCCGGACAGGCTGGTCATGCACCGTGATGCTGGCGATGTACTCGCCGGCGGGCAGGGGTGTAGCGGTGGAGATGGCGCCGCCGGGGCCGACGGTGATGCGGGTGGTGATGACGGTCATGGCGGCCTTTCCTGCGGCTGGATCGAGCGATGCCGCGACCTTTGTTTCACGGATGGCGCTTGCCCGTCCAGCGCCGCGTGCGGCGGGCCGGCGCGGCGCCGGCGACGTTTCATCTCCAACGTCAGCTGATCGCGTTCTTTGATCGCTAAATGATCACCTGTGTGCCTCATAGGGGGGAGCACATGGCTTCGGCCTGGATGTCCTCCAGCAAGTCAGCGCCGCGCCATTGCGTGGGTCAGGTGGCAAGTTTGATGACGTGGAACAGCACTAGAAACTGGGTATTCCTGGACTTGAGAGCTTTCGTCCGGTGCCGATGAGGAAGGCGATGGGTATCTCCAGTCCTTGTGCGCTCCGGTAGGCCTCGGCGCGCCGCGCGACGGCGTTGCGCGCTTGGGCCTGAGTGGCCGCATCCTGGGCCGCCACCGCGCTGGCAGTGACCACCATGCCGCCCATGCCCGCCTGCCACAGCGCCTCCGCATCCGGCATGAGGTGAGTGGTGCGGTGCGCGACCACTGCCACTTCACCGAGCCCTGCGCTGCGCAGGAGTCCGGCGAACGCTACAGGATCCGAGTACCGGAGCGTGTCATGACCCTGCGGCACGCTTGGGCCGGGAGGCAGCGCAAGTTCCGCAATCACCTCACGGAACAGCCCCTGCACCCGCTGGCGCTCCGGCTGATCCCACCAGCTGAAAGCTAGGACGCCACCCGGGGCCAGGACACGCACGCACTCGGCCAACGTGGCGTCCGGCGTTGGGAAGTGACCCAGTGCGAAGTTGCAGATCACGGTCTCGAACGCCGCGTCCGGGAAGGGCAATGCCGTCGCTTCGGCCACCTGGAAATCGATGCCGGGATGCTCCGTGCGCGCGAGCGCGATCATCCGTGGAGAAACGTCGACGCCGGCGACCACGGCCCCTCGCGCCCGCGCTGCTGCCGCAGCCACGCCGGGTCCGGTGCCGACATCGAGCAGCCGCTGCCCCGTCGCAACCCGTGCGGCATCAAGCAGCGGTGCTAATGCGAGACAGGTCAGCGGGGTGAAAACCCTCGCGTAGCGGTCTGCGATGCTG
>CAZZWN010000257.1:0-4828 GCA_964657765.1 uncultured Acetobacteraceae bacterium | reverse complement strand
ACATCGCCGTGCTGTCCGGCGTCGGCGGATGGGCCGGCATCGGCATGGCAGCCGGATTGGGCGAGGCGAACGATACCGATGGCGCAGGCGCCGTTGGCGCCTACAGGTTATTGTCCAACTACACTCAATTGGGCGGAGTTTTGACAGTGTTCGGCCTCGACTGACGGTCCTGCCGGAATTGACGCCAGCATACGCCGGGCCGTTGAGGTCCGCGATCGTCAAAGTTGGATTGGAGATACCATGCGTCTCGCAGCCTTCCCCTACAGCATTATCCGTGCGTCGCTCGTGACCATCACTCTCATTGCAGGATTTTGGTCTGGGGTGGCGTCTGCTCAGACCGTCACGGCGCCGCAGGTCGGGTCTGCGGTCGCGACACCCGACAACGCCGTCCTACTCACCATCTTCTTTCGGCACGATCAGTCGCGGCCGCTGTCCGAACTCAACGAGCAACTCGCAAAACAAAAGTTCTATCGTGCGTTTCCACCGCCGGGCATCGAGGTGGTGAGTTGGAACGTGGTGATGGGCATCGGGCAGATCCTTACCCTGCGTCTTCCCGCCGCCCGCTTGCGTGAGGTCAACCGCATCATCGAGGATACCGCCTGGGGCCCCTACCGGACGGAGTTCTATCCGACCTACGACTACAAAGCAGTCGCGCAGGCAGAACATGACAAGGCCCAATGATAGGCCTGGCCCGCAGGCCAAGTCCCCGAACCTGCCGCTACTGCTTCGAGCAGCCAGTTAAACTTACTGTGTATTAAGGCCGATCGGGGACGAAACGGCTTCCGCCGCGTTCCAGTTCGGCAACAGAAATCCCGGTCCATGAAGCTCCTCCTCGCGACGTGCCTTCTTTCCCTCGCCGCATGCGCCGGCCCAAGGCTGCCGCAGCCAAACACGACCGAGGTGCGCTACGATGCGCAAAACCGGGCCGTGCAGGTGCTGATCAGCGGCCTGCAGCCGGCATCGGAGGTTGCGCTGGTCTCCGAACAAGGATCGCGCTACCCCGCCCCGGCGATCTCACCCGTCAGCGGTCCCCACGTCCTGTATAATCCCCCGCCCTCCATCGGTTTTGGCATCGGCGGGTTTAGCTTCGGCGGCTGCTGCAGCGCATTGGGCCTGGGGGTCGGCACGAGCGTGCCTGTCGGCCGTCCCACGGTCGCCGAGGCGAGCGATCAATATGTCGGCTCGGCATTGATACCCGTTCCGGCCGACTACGCGACGAATTGGGCCAGCTACCATCTGCAGGTGTCGGTCGGAGGCCAGTCCATAGTGCTGGCCGCGCCAGCCCCGCCGGCCTAACCGACGCCAGTCCGACCGCCTGCGCCGACGGACCCAGCGCTGCAGCGGGCGATGCTCGTCGAAATACAGGTGGATGGCGCGGCGCACATTCGCCAATATTAGGCGCCTAGTGCTGCAAATCAGACGGGCAAGTCCGTCCGATTTGCAGCACTAGCCTTGGTTTGGTGGACCGATTCACCTAACGCTTGCGAACCGAGCGTTAGGATCGGACCACTAGCCAACTTGCCTCGCTGCAAATGACCAAGCAATCAGAAACGAAGGAGAGGAAACCACAATGGACAGCGCCATGGAGCACGAGCCGCACGGCAGACGCCAGTCGAAAAAAGCCGCGGCCAGCGGCTGGATCGGATCGGCACTGGAATACTATGACTTCTTCATCTACGCCACGGCGGCGTCGCTGATCTTCCCGCAGATCTTCTTTCCCTCGACCGACCCAGCGGTCGCCATCGTCGCCTCGCTCGCGACCTACGGCGTCGGCTACGTCGCCCGGCCGATCGGCGCCTTCGTGCTCGGCCATTACGGCGATACTCATGGGCGCAAGGGCGTGCTGCTGGTGTGCATGTTCCTGATGGGCTTCTCCACCATGGCCGTTGGGCTGCTGCCGACCTATCAGCAGGTGGGCGTGCTCGCGCCGGTGCTCCTCGTCGCGCTCCGCCTCATCCAAGGCTTCGCGGTTGCGGGCGAGATCAGCGGCGCCAGCGCCATGATCCTGGAACACGCACCGTTCGGCCGGCGCGGCTTCTTCGCCAGCTTCACCCTGCAGGGCGTGCAGGCCGGGCAGATCCTGGCTGCGGCCGTCTTCCTGCCGCTGGCGCGCTTCATGCCGACGGAGGCGTTCCATAGCTGGGGTTGGCGGGTGCCGTTCCTGCTCAGCGCCGTGGTCATCGCCGCCGGCTACATCATCCGGCGTGAGGTCGACGAGACGCCCGCCTTCGCCGAGGAGGGCGCGGTTCCCAAGGCGCCCATCGTCGAGGCGTTCCGGTTGAGCTGGGACGACATGCTGCGCGTCGTGTGCATGGCATTGATGAACGTCATTCCCGTGGTCGCCGCCGTGTTCGGTGCGGCCTATGCTGTCCAACCCGCCTATGGCATCGGCTTTGCCGCGGACGTGTATCTGTGGATCCCCGTGCTTGGGAACGTCCTGGCGGTGGTCGTGATCCCCTATATCGGCAACCTGTCGGACCGGATCGGCCGCCGGACACCGGTCATCGTCGGGGCGCTCGGCTCGGGGCTGCTGTCGTTCGTCTACCTGTATGCCATCAGCATTCACAGCGTGCCGCTGGCCATCGCCGCGTCGCTGATGATGTGGGGCGTGGTGTATCAGGGCTACAACGCGACCTTCCCGAGCTTCTACCCGGAACTGTTCCAGACGCGCACCCGGGTCTCGGCGATGGCCATCGCGCAGAACACCGGCACGACCATCACGGCGCTGTTGCCGGCGCTGTTTGCCTTCGTGGCGCCGCCGGGTTCGGCGAACATCCCGCTGACCGTCGGGGCGATCGCCTTCGGCGTGACGGCGATTGCGGCCGTTGCGGCATTCAGCGCCCGGGAGACCTACCGGCTGCATTTGAACGACCTGGGCCACCGCGACGCCGTGCCGGTGCCGAAGCCCGATTATGACCGTATGCGGGCGCAAACCCTGATGGAGGCCGGGATGGCCCGGACCTGACCTCCGTCCGGGGTAGTGGGTCAGCTTGCCCGTATCCTCATGAGACGCCATGGCGAGCCGGCCCGCAACCTAACCCACTGCCTTGCCAGCGGCCTTGTTGACGTTCTTAGCATCTCGAACCACCTTCAAATGGCACGCTAAGTGCAAGGCCTAATCGCCCTTGGGCTCAGCAAAGCAGGATTGCAGGAGCATACATGCCGTTGGCCTACACGCCGCTCTGTGCGCGGGAAATAACGGCAGCTTGCGGCCGGGTTACGGTCGCGCCAATCACGTTCCCGGCCCGGCGGCCATTCCTGCTGCGGGCCTGAACGCCTTGGACCTCAACACCATCGCCGCCGTCATCGGCCCACGCACGCGAACGGAACTCGCGGGATGGAAACCCGGCGACGGCTTCCTCGCCGGCGGCACCTGGCTGTTTTCCGAGCCGCAGCCGCGCCTGCGCCGCCTCGTCGACCTGACCCGGCTCGCCTGGCCCGCGCTGCAGGCCAATGACAGCGGCCTGCAGATCGCGGCGACCTGCCGCATCGCCGAGCTCGACGCCAGCATGCTCCTTGGCACACTCCCCGACGCCTGGCGGGCCGCGAGCCTCATTCCCCAGTGCTGCCACGCGCTGCTTGGATCGTTCAAGGTGCTGAATGTCGCCACCGTCGGCGGCAATCTCTGCCTGGCCCTGCCTGCCGGACCGATGACGGCGCTTGCGGCCGCCCTCGACGGGACCTGCACGATCTGGACGCACGATGGCGGCGAACGCCAGGTCAGCGCGTTGAACTTCGTGCTGGGCGACCGGCGGACCGCGCTGGGCGACGGCGAAATCTTGCGCTCCATCACCCTGCCGGCGGCGTCGCTGCGCCGCCGTGCGGCATTCCGGCAAATCTCGCTCACTCCGGGGGGCCGGTCGGCCGCGCTGCTCATCGGCACGGCGGGCCCGGAGGGCGACCTCGCGCTGACCATCACCGCCGCGACACCGCGGCCGGTTCGGCTCGACTTTGCCGCACTGCCCTCGGCCATTGGCCTGGCCCAAGCGGTCGAGGCCAGCGTGACCGCCCGCGCATTGTGGTACGACGACCTGCACGGCGCACCGGACTGGCGGCGGCACGTCAGCCTGCGTCTGGCCGAAGAGATACGCTGCGAGCTTGCGACGGAGGGTGCATGCAACTGACGGTGAACGGCGTCGAGCTCGACCGCGAGGCCAGTCCCGGCCAATGCCTGCGGACCTACTTGCGCGCAGCCGGCTGCTTCGGCGTGAAAAAGGGCTGCGACGCCGGCGACTGCGGAGCATGCACGGTCTGGGTGGATGGGGAACCGGTCCACTCCTGCATCTATCCGGCGTTCCGCGCCGAGGGCCGTCCCGTCACCACCATCGAGGGCCTGGCCCAGGGCGGTGAACTGCACCCGATGCAGGCGAGCTTCCTCCGTGAGCAGGGCTTCCAATGCGGCTTCTGCACCGCCGGCATGATCATGACCGCGGCGGCGCTCAACCAGGCGCAGCGCGCCGATCTGGGCCGTGCGATGAAGGGCAACCTGTGCCGCTGCACCGGCTACCGCGCCATCAGGGACGCGATCGGCGGGATCGACCATGCGCCGCCCGCGGCAGGGGCGCGGGACGCGGCGGCGCCGGCAGGGCCGGAGGTGGTGCAGGGCGCGGCCCGCTTCACGCTGGACGTCGCCATGCCCGGCCTGCTGCACATGAAGCTGCTGCGGTCCCCGCACGCCCACGCGCAGATCGTGGATATCGACGTGTCGGCTGCCCAGGCGATGCCGGGCGTGCACGCGGTGCTGACCTTCAAGGACGCGCCGTCGCGGCGGTATTCCACCGCGCGCCATGAGCATCCGGAGGACGATCCCGACGACACCATGGTGCTC
>CAZZWN010000256.1:0-4872 GCA_964657765.1 uncultured Acetobacteraceae bacterium | reverse complement strand
ACGGTGTAGGCGGTGTAGAAGTCGCCGCCGACCAGGAACCAGGTGATCCAGGTGCCGAAGTTGCGGCCGCCGAGGCCCCACTCGTCCAAATGCGCGTGGTCGGCGGTGCCTTTTTGCCAGCGCGACGCGGCGAAGCCCATGACGGTGACGAGGGCGAAGAAGAGGATGCAGACGGAGAGCGCCGTCCAGTCGAGGTCGCCGGTCGCGATCATGGCGCGTCCCCGTGGCTGCCGCTGCGGTATACGATCCAGGTCAGCAGCGCCGTGATCGGCACCCAGGCGAGCTGATACCAATAGAAGAATGGGAAGCCGAACAGCGCAGGCGTCGCCGAGTTATAGAACGGCACCCAGAGCAACCCAATGAAGGGAAGCAGCAACAAGACCCACATCGACACGCCTCCCCGGCAGCTCAGGCTGCATTACGTCCGTTATGTCGGGGTGCATCGTGAGTTGCAAGCCGGGGCGTCGAGCACAGCCGAACGGCGGCTGCGCTCCACATTGTCGGACAAGACCATCCTCAGGCGCTCGCGCTTTCCCCGCCGGCGAGACGCTCATGCGCTGCCTGCAAGGCCGCGACGATCGCCTGCAACGCCGCGAACTGCCGCTGCGCCAGGTCCAGCGCCGCAGTGCCGGAGCCCTCGGCGTCGCTGATTTGCTCCTGCAGGTCCGAAGCCTCCCGGGTGAACCCGTCCCACAGCGCCTCCATGCGCGCCAGGGCCGTGCCGCTCGCCATGTCGGCCTCCGACGCCCAGCCGGCAACGACGTCGCCGACCTCGAGCGTGACCCGGGCCGCCGGCGCGCCAGCCGCAGCCAGCTTGGTCAGGCGCGCCTGCGCCTCGTCCATCGGCGTTGGGTCCGCCGGCTCATCCATGATCGTGCACTCCGTATCTGTATGTGCTGCAACGCACGGCGGACGCTGTTCCGCCTCGGGCCGATGAGTGACCGCGGCTCACACTTCGCGTGCGAGAAGATCCAGCCGGTCCGGCACGCCCATGATCCGGATGCGGCTGCGCTCCAGCACGCGGTAGCAGGAGCACGCCTTCGCCTCCAGCCCGGCATGGTTCAGCAGGGTGATGCGGCCGCGCGACTGCCTTATCAGGCCCTCCGCCTGCAACGCATTCGCCACCACCGAGACCCCCGCCCGACGTACTCCGAGCATATAGGACAGGAACTCCTGGGTCATCGGCAGGTCGTCGCTGTCGATGCGGTCCCGGCTCATGAGCAGCCAGCGCGCCAGCCGCTCCGGCAGGCTGTGGCGGGCGTTGCAGGCGGCGATCTGGGAGTTTTGCGCCAGCATGACCTGGACATACAGCAGGCAGCGGTCGCGCAATGCCGGCGACTGCCCGACCAGTTCGCGGAAGGTCGCGGTCGGGATGCGGTTGGCCCGGCCGGGCACCTGGACCAAGGCGCGGTGAATGCTGTGCGGCGCGGGATTGAGCAGCGCAGCAAGCCCGACAAAGCCGTCCCGTCCGGTCATGCCGACCTCTACCTGGCCGCTGTCGCTGGTGTCGGCCGTGAGCGAGATGAGGCCGCTCTCGACAAAATAGGCGTCGTCGATCGGCGCATCAACCTCGTGCAGGATCTGGGACAGCACAAGCGTGACCGGCTTCAGATACGGGCGGATGCGGTCGAGATCATCAGCCGGCAGCGAACGCAGCAGTTCGTTGCGGAGGCCGGAGTCTCCAGCAGCCGGCACGGTTCGCATCGATTGTTCCTAATTGCGCAAACGATTTGCCGGCGCTGCAACCACTACGGTTAACCCATGCTAAAACGCAACGGACTCATTTCGGTCATGTGTGCGAGACCGTACAGCCGACAGGCTCATAATTCTCGTGACGTGAGCGTTTCGATGAATTTCCGCACACGGTCGTAGCAAACGCAGGTTGCAGCCTCAAGGCCGGGGCGGTCGCAGATGACGATGCGTCCGCGGCTGTGCTGGACCAGGCCCGCGGTTTCCAGCTCGCCGACCGCAATCGTAACGCCGGGCCGGCGCACCGCCAGCATGATGGACAGGAACTCCTGGGTCAGCGGCAGCTCGTCGCCTTCCCCGCGGTCATGCGCCATCAGCAGCCAGCGCGCGAGGCGCTGCGGCACGGCGTGGCGGCTGTTGCAGGCTGCGGTCTGCGCAAGCTGCGCCAACGACGCCTCGAAGCCGTGCAGCACCAGGCGCTGCAATGTGGGCGACTGCTCCAGGCTGGCGCGCACGACGGCGCTGGGGATGCGGTAGGCGGCACCGTGCATCTGCACCATCGCCTGGACGTATGAGGTCGCCCCCGGGGAGATCAGCGCCAGTGCGCCGACAATGCTTTCCCGTCCGATCAGGCCGACCTCGACGCGGCTTTCCGCGCCGTCCGCGACGGCCACCATAGAGACGAAGCCCTGCTCGACGAAGAACAAATGGTCGATGGGCGCGCCCGCGTGATACAGCACGGCGCCGTTGACCAGCCGGACGCGGGTCAAATGCGGGCGGAGCCGCCGTATCTCGTCGGGCGGCAGGGCCTGCAGGATCTTATTGGCGAACGTTGGCCTGATCGTCGACTGAATGGTGTCCATGGCTCTCCGCTTCGGAAGAGCACAAGCGCCCCCGCTTACCCGAACGCCAGAGACTGTCGGGTAATCAGTAGCTCTTAGACCTTATTTGCACGAACGTAACCAAATAATTCTGGTCGGTTCAAACTCGGGCGCTCCCGGACCGATTCAAATAATAGTGCCTCGACGCAGAATCGATCCGATGTCTTGCCCTAACTACATGCGACCCACTTGATTGCACCAGCTCGGAGATCACGCGGGGCCGGGGTTAAATCTCCGATGAACCCTTGCGGACATAGTCGCGCCAGAACGGCATCGACGTCAGCCGAGGCGATGCCGCCCGCCAATTCCGCTGCAGACCCGGCGCCGCATTGCGCAGCCGTGCGATCGCGCGGAGCCCGGCGCTCAGTAGGACACGGAACTTCGCCCGGTCACGCCGAAACACCGGCAGCTCGCGGTCCCAATGGGTCTCGACCGCCAGGCAGTCCGATCGCAGGACGCGGAACCACACCAGGTTGGCAACCCGAAGCTGCCGCGGCGGCGAGTCGCCCTGGGTCGGACGCAGCCAATTGCTCGACAAGGCCCACAGCATGGCCGCAACGAAGCCAGGCCAGAACCGCGGCGACCGGCCGACCGGAGCCGATGGCAGCACACGTTCGCGCTGGACGCTGCCCTCTGGATAACGGGTGCGCAGTTCACTCAGGCTGGCGTGGAGCGGCCGGGGATCGCGGTCCAGGATGCCGGGGCCGTGCAGGCTGTCCTCGATCCCGCGCACGATCAGCGCGGCGCTGTAATAGCGGTAGGTCAGCAATTGGAGCAGCAGGCGCTTCAGCAGCAGCACGGCAACGCGGTTGGGGGTGAAATCCTGGTGCAGCGCCGCGCAGGTGATCGCGTTGCGCGTCTCGTAATAGAGCTGCCAGCCGCCGAGCTTGAGGTAGAACGGCTCGTGCCAGACGCCGATGCCGGGCATGGCCACGGCGGGCAGGCCGGCATCGTGCAGGCGCAAGCCGAACTCGATGTCGTCGCCGCGGATGAAGCACGGAAGCGGCATGCCGACTCGGTCGATCCAGCGCTTCGGGAAACCGAACATCCACCAGCCATTGAAGTGCATGGCGTACGGGTCCAGCAGCGTGTCGAGCGCGTCGGGATCGGTGAGGTCGAGCCCGTGATGCAGCGGCTTCGGAGCCCAGTTCGCCAGCACGACCGCGCCGGCCTCATAGAGCGTGGTCGGGCTTATGCTGTCCAGCATGTGGCCGCCGAGCGCCACGTCCCTCTGCGCCAGGGTGAAGAATGCGGCCATCCGGCGCAGGCTCTCCGGCTCAACGCGGACGTCGTCGTCGAGGAAGCAGGCATGGGTCACGGCCTGGTCGTCCAGCGCCTCGAGCAGGCCGCGGCCGAAACCCCCGGCACCGCCGAGGTTGGCCTGCTCGATGATCCGCAGCCTGGGGCCGAGCCGGGCTGCAGCGCCGGCGACGCTGGGGTGGGCGACCAGCCCAGGCCGCCCCTGGTTCACCACGATGACGCGCGCGACCGCGGTCTCCAACCCGTCGTCGGCGGCCATCGCCGTCAGCACTGCCCCAAGCGCGGCCTCCCGGTTGAAGGTGCAGATCACCACGCCCAGCCGGGCCTGCGGCAGTACCGCGCCTGTGACGGACCACTCCGCGCCCTCGAGGATCATTGGCTCGTCGAGCGCCGTCAGGTCGAACCACAGCAGCCCGGCCTGACGGAAATGCGCGGTGTCATGTGGCACGGTGAATTCGCCGGGGCCGGCGATCTCCTGCTCGTGCAGCAGGGTTGGGCTGGTCTCGGGCGTGCGGCGCCAGATCCGGAGCGCGGCCCGGCCCTGCATGCGCAGCACCAGCGTGAACGCGCCGGCATCGGTGTAGAGGCGCCAGTGCTGCTCGAACAAGCCATTGAAATAGGTATCGAACGAGACCGTGGCGCCTTTTGCGATCTGCAGGCTCTCGCCCGCCATGGGCCATGCCCGCAATGCCTCGTCGTTCGCCGGCAGAATGCGCCAATAGAGTGGGCGCAACCCGGTTGGGCGATCGAGTATAATCCGGTGCAATAACGTATAATGCTCGCCGCCGACCGGAGCGAGGGCTCCGCCTTCGTGTTCAGCATCGCGTGTGATAATACGTACGATAACATCACCTTTGCGTTTAACGAGGTTCCGGCAGCGTGAGCGGAACGTAGTGTATACGCATGAGTTCAGTCGATGAGATCAGCGACACCGGTTGCGAGCTAGGCGTGGGCGCAGCAGCGCGGTCACTGTTGCAGCCGGGCCGCATGGCTCCCAGGCGCCTGGCGAGCGGAGCCGCGATCAACCTGGCGAGCGGAGCCG
>CAZZWN010000255.1:0-4937 GCA_964657765.1 uncultured Acetobacteraceae bacterium | reverse complement strand
CCCTGCCCCGCGCCCTGCCGCCGCAGGTGCGCAGCCAGCTCGCGCGGTTCGGCCTGGACGCGGACCGGGCGGATACCCCGGTCGGCAGCCTGTCCGGCGGCGAGAAGGCCCGGCTGCTGCTGGCGCTCGCCACCCGTGACGCGCCGCAACTGCTGATCCTCGACGAGCCGACGAACCACCTGGACATCGACGCGCGCGAGGCGCTGGTGCGGGCGCTGGCGGACTTCCAGGGCGCCGTGCTGCTGATCACCCATGACCCGCATTTGGTGGAGCTGGTGGCGGACCGGCTCTGGCTGGTCGGCGATGGCACCGTGCGGCCGTATGAGGGCGACATGGACGACTATCGCGCGCTGCTGGTCGAGCGGGCCCGCCCGGCGGCGAAGCCGGACGCCGCACCGAACCGCCGGGACGAGCGGCGGGAGCGGGCGGAGTCGCGGGTGCAGCTGGCGCCGCTGCGCCGCCAGGCCCGCGACGCCGAGGCGCGCATCGCCAAGCTGGAGGCGGAGCGCACCCGCATCGAGGCGCGGCTCGCCGACCCGGCTTTGTATGCGCCGGGCCAGTCGCAGGCGGTGACGGAGGCCAACCAGCGCCTGGCCGCGATCGGCCGCGAACTGGCGGCGGCCGAGGGCGTATGGATGGCGGCGGAGGAAGCGCTGGAGGCGGCGGGGTAGGCCGTCCGGGACCGAGCTTGCCGCCGACCAGGGCGTCACCATCCTTGATGATACTCGACCACAAAGGAGCCAACGCAGCATGTATATCGCCATGAACCGCTTTAAGGTGGCGCCAGGGTCGGAGGCTGCCTTCGAGCATCTCTGGACCAGCCGCGACTCGCATTTGAACGGGGTGCCGGGCTTCGTGGAGTTCCATTTGCTGCGCGGCCCGCAGAAGGACGACCATGTCCTGTATTCGAGCCACACGATCTGGTCGGACCACGCGGCCTTCGAGGCGTGGACCCGGTCGGAGGCGTTCCGCGCCGCGCACCGCAACGCCGGCAGCGCCGGGAAGGGCGACGCTCCGGCCTATATGGGCCACCCCGAGTTCGAGGGCTTTGAAGTGATCCAGGTCGTAAAGTAGGTCTGCGCCTCAGCGCCGGCCCGTAGACCTAGGCCGGCATAAAGGCGCCATCTGGCCGCAATATCTCCAGCACGCCGGAGCGCACGTCGAAATGCGCCCCGTGCAGGCGCAGTCGACCCGCAGCGACCCGGCTGGCGATCCACGGAAACGTCGCCAGGTTTTCCAGCGAGACCCGCACCGTCGCGTGTTCGCCCGCGAGTTGGCGATCCCCGGCATCGCAGGCCAGCACCCGGTGGCGGGCGCGCTCGGCCAGCCGGATCCAGGGGCCGACGAAGTCGCCCGCCGGCTCGGCGTCGGCAAGCAGCGCCTGGACGCCGCCGCACAGCCCGTGGCCCAACACGATCAGGTCGCGCACGCCAAGGCTGCAAACGCCGAACTCCACCGCGGCGCTGGTGCCGTGATACGCGCCGTCGGGCTGGTAGGGCGGCACCAGGTTGGCGACATTGCGCACGACGAACAGCTCGCCGGGGCCAACGTCGAAGATCATCGTCGGGTCGACGCGGCTGTCGGAGCAGGCGATGATCATGGCCTGCGGCTGCTGCCCCTGCGCCGCCAGCCGCTCGAACAGCGCGCGGCGTTCGGGCCATGCGCTCGCGCGAAATCGTCCGTAGCCCTCGATCAAGCGTTCCATGAGCGCTGCATAGCCCGCAACGCTACCTCGCCGCTATGCCACTTTCGGGAACCGCGTCCGCATCTGGTGGAATCTCACCTCCAGGCCCTCACCGCTTACCCGCTGCGACAGCGCGCGTTGCGCTTCGCGGGCCTCGTGGGCTGCCGCAGCCACGCCCGGCATGGCGAGCAACGCCGCAAGCTGAGCATGCAAGCGGGTCAGCAGGCAGGGCGGCGTCGGATGATGGTTCGCAGAGGTGGGCGTGACGTCCCATGCGAAAAATGTGTCGAGACCCTTGCCCTCCAGCCCGCCCGGCGCGCCGCCGCGGCCGCGGTCCGACTTGATGGCGAACTCCTCGAACGATTTCTGGTAATAATGGTTGAGCTTGCCATGGACCCCATCCGGCGGCGGCGTCATGCAGTAGGGGCCAAGCATGATCGGGTCGAACGCCGCGTTCACGAAGGTGACCTCCTCCGGACCGGGCTTGTGTATTTCCGCCATGGTGCAGATGTCCGCGAGACGCACTAGTGACTTGACCATCTGATGTGCGGCGGAATGGGTGAAGCGCTCCTGCACCAGCCCATCCCGCTGGCGTATCTGACCCTGACTGCCATACGAGTGCCAATTGTAGCAGATCGCGGATGGCCTGCTGCCGTGGGCCGGGCCGCCTCGATCGGGGCCGCAATGATCGGGGTAACGGCGTTTGAACGCGGCGATGGCATTCACCACGGAGTAGTCGTGGTATTCCGCCGGGATCAAGAACTCATCCATGTCGAAGTAGGAGACCCACTCGAAATCCCGGAGCGCGCGCAAGAGGTGGATCGAGTGCTCGTAGGCCTTGACCTGCGGCGAGGCGAGGCGTCCGACCTCGTTGCATATCACGGTCACGCAGCCTGCACGGTCCAGCGCGTCCAGCAACGCCTTCGACCCATCGGTATTATCGTTCGTGTAGATGAAGACGTGCTCGAACCCGATCGCGCGGTAGTGCGCCACGCACTCCAGCAGGTAGCAGCCCTCGTTCTTTGCCGAGATCACGGCCGCGGCGGCCCGGGTCGGCCGGATCATGCGCATGAGCGAAAGGTTCAGCGCCCGGACGCCATACGGGTCGCCAAGGCCGAGCGCAAGCGGGTCGAGTTCACGCCCGCACCAATGCATATCGTCGATTGCTGCCGAGCTATGCCGGCTATTGGTCAAGGCCGCGATGTTCAGGCGAAAAGCGGCGTCCAGCAGGTCAGGCCACACGATTGCCGTCGAGGCACAGCGGGCTGAATGGCGCCGCAGTCGTGGAGAAAGCACCCATCCATGGCTCCTACGACATCCCGAAATCGACGTCGGAACGAGAACATCACGATACGGCCAAGCGTTATTTGATCCGCTCTCGTCACGATGGCACGGCGTCGCGCGGCGTCAAAGCCAAAAACGAGTGGTGAGCTGTTCGGACGTGATGTAATCGTTCGTGGATTCGACCTCCATCGCTGCCGCGTGCTGCTGCAGCCCGATCTCGGTCAACGACCAGCTCAGCATCGTCCGGACGTGCTCGTCATAGCGGTCCAGCAGGGCCGTGGAGCCGGGGTCGAGATTCGTGATCAGCACCAGCCCCGTCGGCGGCGCATCGAGCGTGGTGAACGAAAGGTCCGGCCGCATGCGCCGCAGCAGCCGGGCGGTGCGCCAGACGTCGCCGGACCACCAATGCAAGCGATGCGGCTCGATCGCCGGGCGAGCCAAGTAGTAGCGGTCGGTCATCGGCTCCTCGACCGGCACGCAGTCGTGCAGCACGATGATGGAGTTGCGCGCGCAGTGGCGCTCGGTGTTGATAAAGTCGCGCAGCAGGAACTCGCACCGGTGCATCCCGTCGAGGAAGGCGAGCTGCACCGTGTCGCCCAGCAGCGCCACGGGGTCGTGCTGTTGAAAAAACCGGTCGGACGCCATGCGGAACAGGAGCAGGCGCGGCTTCGACACGATCCGCCGTACCAGCTCCATATCGTCGAACTTGAAGTCCGGATCGATCGCGAGCGACGCACAGGCCGCGAGCGCCAGGCTCGCGCCGGTGAGGCTGCCGACCTCCAGGTAGGTCCGCGGCTGCAGCACGTCGTGCAGTGTCTGCAGCACCTGCAGGTAGCCGTGCCCAGCATGGTCCGGCAGGCTATTGGGATTGGCGACCTCGTTCATCGCGACGACCTCGATTGGTGCGACCCCGCATGATCTCGACCACGCGTTCAGTGCTTACAATCGGAAGTTGCGGAAAACCAGAGTTTTTAAAAGGATGTTTGCAGACGCTGAAGGTCTCAACACGCGATGGCGGGCCGCCATCAGTCGGACAGGCTGGATCCGCCCATCGCCCAGCCGGAGATGTCCTCCCCGGTCAGATGCAGCTCCTGCGTCAGCGACGGCTCCAGCGCGGCGAACTGGACGCCGGCCAGCGATGTATCGTTCAACGCCGCATCCGGCGCAGCGATCACTGCTGCGTCCGCGCGGAGACCGCCGAAGCCCCGCGAAAGCAACGCCTGCAAAGCCTGGGAGAAATTCATGACGGCATCCCTGCACGAAATGGTGCACTGCAACATATCGTTGGCCAGCCGTCGATTTCAACACCGGACGCCTCGTCACGCCTCCGTGGCCGAGCACCGTCCCTACGCGGCGTCGTCAGCCCCGACCCGAACCACCAGCTTGCCGAAATTCTTGCCATTCAGCATGCCGATGAACGCCGCCGGCGCGTGCTCCAGGCCCTCGACGATGTCCTCGCGGTATTTGACCTGGCCTGACGCGACCCACGCGCCGGCCTCGCGCAGGAATTCCGCCTCCTGGCTGGCGAAGTCCCATACGATGAAGCCGCGTATGGTGAGCCGCTTGGTCAGCACGGCGCGCATCAGCCCGGCCGACCGGTCCGGCCCCTGCGAGGGCGTCGTCTGGTTATATTGTGCAATCAGGCCGCAGACCGGAACGCGCGCGAACGGGTTCAGCAACGGGATCACCGCGTCCCAAACCTTGCCGCCGACGTTCTCGAAATAGACGTCGATCCCCTTGGGGCAGGCCTCCGCCAGCCGCGCCGCCAGGTCCGGCGCGCGATGGTCGACGCACTCCGCGAAACCGAGCGAGCGCACGTAGGCGCATTTTTCCTCGCCGCCAGCGATGCCGACCGCGCGCGCCCCGCGCAGCTTGGCGATCTGACCCACCATCGACCCCACGGGACCGCTGGCGGCCGCGACCACGACGGTTTCGCCGGGCTTCGGCTGGCCGATGTTGAGCAGGCCGC
>CAZZWN010000254.1:0-4937 GCA_964657765.1 uncultured Acetobacteraceae bacterium | reverse complement strand
ACGGCGGTTTAGCAAACCGCTGCCTTCAGCCACTCGGCCACCCCTCCGCCGGGGTCGTCATTGCACAGCGTTTGCCCCGTCGTTCTATGCGCTCTGATTGGGGCCGTCAAACCAGTCTTCAGGCTAAGTTCACCGCGAACCCTCGTTGCACAGCCGCTCGCGACATCAGGGTCTCATACCAGCGTTTCACATGGGCGAACTCGTCGAGGTTGACCCGATGCCGTTCGTGACGCCAAGCCCATGCCAAAATAGCGAAGTCAGCGATCGAAAGCGTGCCGGCGACATACTCGACCTTGGCAAGCCGGCGGTCGAGCACGCCATAAAGCCGCAGCGTTTCCTTGCTATAACGGGCCAGGCCATAGCGCTGATCGTCGCCATCCACCGTTAGGAAATGGTGCACCTGCCCCAGCATGGGGCCGAATCCACCCATCTGCCACATCAGCCATTCCAATACCGGCACCCGCTCACGGAGGCCCGGCGGCATGAACAAGCCGGTCTTCTCCGCCAAGTACAGCAATATCGCACCCGACTCGAACACCGACAGCGGAGTGCCGCCCGGCCCCTCCGGATCGATGATCGCCGGGATGCGGTTATTGGGGCTGATCTCCAGGAACGCCGGCTTGAATTGCTGGTCCTTGGTGATGTCGACCACATGGACCGAATACGGCAGTCCCATCTCCTCAAGCGCCACGCTGACCTTGCGTCCGTTCGGAGTGTTGTAGGTGTAAAGCTCGATCATTGCCGCCTCCTAAACCAGGCCTCGCCTTTTAAGCCAAGCGTTGCCGCAACGCCTCGTTGACGAGCGCCGGGTTGCCCTTGCCCGCCATCGCCTTCATGACCTGGCCCACAAAGAACCCGAACAGCTTGTCCTTGCCGGCCTTGAACTCCGCCAGCTTGCCAGGGTTCGCAGCCAGCACGGCATCCACCGCACGGTCGATCGCCCCCGTGTCCGTCACCTGGCGCAGGCCCTTGCTCTCGACGATGCTGGCCGGCAACTCCCCGGTTTCCACCATCGCCTCGAACACCTCCTTGGCGATCCGGCCGTTGATGGTCTGGTCCGCCAACAGGTCCAACAGCTGCCCCAGCGCCGCCGCCGAGACCGGGCTGTCGGCGATGCTGCGCCCGGTGCGGTTCAGCGCGGCAAAGAAGTCCCCCATCATCCAGTTCGCCGCGAGCTTCGCGTCCCGCCCGGCAGCCACAGCCTCGAAGAACGCCGCCGTCTCCTGGTCCGCCACCAGCACCGCCGCGTCATAGGCCGACAAGCCATGCTCCGCCACGAAGCGCGCCCGCTTCGCATCCGGCAGCTCCGGCAGGTCGGCGCGCAGCCCGGCTACCCACGCCTCGTCCAGCACCAAAGGCAGCAGATCGGGGTCCGGGAAGTAGCGGTAGTCGTGTGCGTCCTCCTTGCTCCGCAGGCTGCGGGTCTCGCCGCGCGACGGGTCGAACAGCCGGGTCTCCTGGTCAACGGTGCCGCCGTCCTCCCAGACCGCGACCTGACGCTGCGCCTCGGCCTCGATCGCCTGCATGACGTAGCGGACCGAATTGACGTTCTTCACCTCGCAGCGGGTGCGGAACGGCTCGCCGTGCTTGCGGACGGACACGTTCACGTCCGCGCGCAGCGACCCCTCCTCCATGTTGCCGTCGCACGTGCCGAGGTAGCGCATTATCGTCCGCATCTTGCGCAAATAGGCGCCGGCCTCCTCCGGGGTGCGCAGGTCCGGCTCGCTCACGATCTCCATCAGCGCGACGCCGGACCGGTTCAGGTCGATGAAGCTGCGGGTCGGATCCTGGTCGTGCAGCGACTTGCCGGCGTCCTGTTCCAGATGCAGCCGGGTCACGCCGATGCGCTTGGTGCTGCCGTCCGCCAGCTCGATCTCGACGCTGCCGGCGCCGACGACGGGATGCGCGTACTGGCTGATCTGGTAGCCCGCGGGCAGGTCGGCATAGAAGTAGTTCTTGCGGTCGAACCGGCTGACGAGGTTGATCTGCGCGTCGAGGCCCAGCCCGGTCCGCACCGCCTGCGCCACGCACTCCTGGTTGATGACCGGCAGCATGCCGGGGAATGCCGCGTCGACGAAGCTGACCTGGCTGTTCGGCTCCGCGCCGAACTCGGTCGCGGCGCCGCTGAACAGCTTCGACCGGCTGATGACCTGGGCATGCACCTCGAGCCCGATCACCAACTCCCACGGGCCGTCGCGGCCCTCGATGACATAACTCATGCCGGCGCCCCCGCCCGGATCGCCGGCAGATGGCGGAACTCGGCCGCACGTTCCAGCGCAGTGCCCACGGCGAACACGGTCTCCTCGTCGAACGGGCGGCCGATCACTTGCAAGCCGAGCGGCAGCCCCTGCGCGTCGAGGCCGGCCGGCACCGACAGGCCCGGCACGCCCGCCATGCTGGCCGGCACGGTGAACACGTCGTTCAGGTACATCGCCACCGGGTCGTTCATCTTATCGCCCTGGGCAAAGGCCGCCGACGGTGCCGTAGGCGTCACCAACGCGTCCACATGGGCGAACGCATCCGTGAAATCCCGCAGGATCAACGCGCGGACCTTCTGCGCACGCAAGTAATATGCGTCGTAGTAGCCCGCCGAAAGCACATAGGTCCCGATCATGATGCGCCGCCTCACCTCCGCGCCGAACCCGGCCGCCCGGGTATGCTCATACATTTCCGTCAAATCCGCGCCGTCCACCCGCCGCCCGAACCGCACGCCGTCGTAGCGCGCCAGGTTGCTGGAGGCCTCGGCCGGCGCCACGATGTAGTAGGTCGCCAGACCGTATTTGGTGTGCGGCAGCGAGACATCCACGATCTCCGCCCCGGCGTCGCGCAGCCAGGCCAGACCCTGCTGCCACATCGCCTCGATCTCGGCCGGCATGCTATCGTTGCGGTATTCGCGCGGTACGCCGATGCGCAACCCGCGGACGCCACGTCGGCAGGCGGCGGCGAAGTCCGGCACCGGACGGTCCGCCGACGTGCTGTCGCGGGGGTCGAACCCCGCCATGCTGCCCAGCAGGATGGCGCAGTCCTCCACCGTCCGCGCCACCGGCCCGGCCTGGTCCAACGACGACGCGAACGCGACGATGCCCCAGCGCGAGCAGCGCCCATAGGTCGGCTTCACCCCGACGATGCCGCAGAACGACGCCGGCTGCCGGATCGAGCCGCCGGTGTCGGTCGCGGTCGCCCCCAGCGCCAGCCGCGCCGCCACTGCCGCGCAAGAACCGCCGGATGACCCGCCGGGCACCAGCGCCGCGCCGTCCGCCCGCGTCCAAGGGTTCAGCACCGGGCCGAACGCGGAGGTCATGTTCGACGATCCCATCGCGAACTCGTCGAGGTTCGCCTTGCCCAGGAATACCGCGCCGTCCCGCAGCAGGTTCGCCGTGACGGTGCTCTCATAGGCCGGCACGAACGGCTCCAGGATGCGGCTGCCCGCGGTGGTGCGCACGCCCTCGGTGCAGAACAGGTCCTTGATCGCCAGCGGCAGGCCCAGCAGCGGAGCCGCATCCCCAGCCGCAATCCGTGCATCCGCGGCCTGCGCCTGCGCGCGGGCGCCGTCGGGCGAGACGGTGATGAACGCATTCAGCCGCGGGTTCAGCGCCGCGACGGCATCGAGGTGCGCGTCGGTGAGTTCGGCCGCGGTGAAATCCCGCCGGCGCAGCCCGTCCTGCGCCTGGGCCAAGGTCAGGTCGGTCAGCATCATTCCACCACCTTCGGTACCGCATAGAACGGCCCCTTGCGGTCCGGCGCATTGCCCAGCACCAGCTCCGGAATGCCGCCATCCGTCACTACGTCGGGCCGCAGCCGCATCGCCATCTGCGCCGCGCCCGTCAGCGGATCAATGCCCTCCACGTCGACCTCGTTCAACTGCTCGATCCAGCCCAGGATGCCATTCAGCTCGCCGGCGAGCTGCTCCGCCTCGGCGTCTTCGACATGGATGCGGGCGAGCCGGGCAATGCGCCGGACGGTCGCGGAATCGAGCGACATGGTTGGTGGACCCTATGATAGCATCGTGGGACAGCCCACCCTGGGCTGCCAGAGCGCGGGACCATACCGAGCGTCATGCCACTGTTCAACATGAGGGATCTGCGTGGCCAGATGCAGCCGGGCCAGCGGCTGATCGGATTGGACCCCGGCACCCGCATCATCGGCGTGGCGCTGTCCGACGTGAGCCTGCTGCTGGCCAGCCCGTATGGCAGCCTGAAGCGCGGCAAGCTGGGCCAGGTGGCGGCCGAGCTTGGGGCCATCGCGCGGCGGGAAGGTGCCTACGGCCTCGTGGTCGGCTGGCCGCTGTCGATGGACGGCAGCATGGGCCCGGCCGCACAGGCCGCGCGGGATTGGGCGCGCGCGCTGTCCGACGCGACCGCGCTGCCGGCGGCGCTGTGGGACGAACGCCTTTCCTCATCGGCCGTGAACCGGTTCCTGGTCGATGAGGCCGACATGACCCGGCGCAAGCGCGCAGCCGTCGTGGACCAGATAGCGGCGGCGTACATCTTACAGGCGGCACTCGACGCGAGCCGCGAATAGACTGGGTTGGTCAGACGGGAGGCAACGGGTCGCACGCCGCCGCCGTCGCGCGGGCCAGCACCAGCAGCCGCCGGGCCGCCACGCCGGCAGCGGCGGCGTCGCCCAAGGCGTGCGCCAGCAGCGGGTGGGACAGTACGGCGCGGGCGGCGGTATTACCGGCGATGTTGGCCGCGCCGACCATGGTGGCCGCGACGGCGGTGCGCCGCAGCAGCCCGAACGTCGCCAGCACGCCGGGCCGCACGCCATAGAGCGCCGCCACTTGCCGCACCAAACGGACGCCGCGCCAGGCGACGA
This sequence comes from uncultured Acetobacteraceae bacterium, assembly GCA_964657765.1. GTDB lineage: Bacteria > Pseudomonadota > Alphaproteobacteria > Acetobacterales > Acetobacteraceae > CAHJXG01. The sequence continues at coordinate 122 of CAZZWN010000254.1, read as the reverse complement.
ACAGCACGTCCAGCGCCGGCGACGGAATGGCGGCGATCCCGGCGATCGCCTGCACCGCCGCAACCCGGCCCAGCTGGTCCGCGGCGCCCTGCAGGGTCTCGCCGGGGCCGGCGCGCAGCAGG
>CAZZWN010000253.1:0-4952 GCA_964657765.1 uncultured Acetobacteraceae bacterium | reverse complement strand
CTTGGGAAGCTGCCGTTCTACCATTGAACTACACCCGCGCTGGGCTAAGCATAGGGAAAGACGGACGGACGCGAAAGTGTTCTCCCGGCCCTGGCCGACGGGCCCGCAATTGGCGCCCCCGGGCCTTGGCACGACAGGGTCCTGGCACGGCCAAGACCCAAGCTTCTGGAGTTGACGATGAACCATCGCCCCGCCACGACCCTGATCCACGGCGCCATCGAGCGGACCCCGTATGGCGAGACCAGCGAGGCGATGTTCCTGACCTCGGGCTTCGTCTACGACGACGCCGAGCAGGCCGAGGCGACGTTCGCCGGCGCTGTCACCCATTACCAGTATTCCCGGTTCGGCAACCCGACGGTCAGCGCCTTCGAACGCCGCATGGCGCTGCTCGAAGGGGCGGAGGCCTGCCGCGCCACCGCCACCGGAATGGCTGCGGTGAACGCGGCGATGCTCAGCCACCTGCAAGCCGGCGACCGGGTGGTGGCCAGCCGCGCGCTGTTCGGGTCGTGCCACTGGATTGTGTCCACGCTGTTGCCGCGCATGGGCATCTCCTACGAGTTCGTCGATGCCGGCAACGAGGCGGCCTGGCGGCAGGCGCTCAGCACGCCCGCGCAGCTCGTGCTGCTGGAAACCCCGTCGAACCCGATGCTCGAGATCGTGGACCTGCGCCTGGTGGCCGACCTGGCGCATGCGGCCGGGGCAATCGTGGTGGTCGACAACGTGTTTGCCACGCCCTTGCTGCAACGCCCGCTGGAGCATGGGGCGGACGTGGTGGTGTATTCCGCGACCAAGCACATCGATGGCCAGGGACGGGTGCTGGGCGGGGCGGTGCTCGGGCGGCAGAAATGGATCGAGGAGACGCTGCAGCCCTTCGTGCGCAACACCGGGCCGGCGCTGTCGCCGTTCAACGCCTGGACGCTGCTGAAGGGCATGGAGACGCTCGCGTTGCGGGTGGATGCGATGTGCGCGCGTGCGGCAACATTGGCCGACTTCCTCGCCGCCCAGCCGCAGATCACTCGCGTCTGGTATCCCTCGCGATCGGACCATCCGCAGCATGCGCTGGCGATGCGGCAGATGACCGCCGGCGGCACGCTGGTCAGCTTCGAGGTGGCCGGCGGCAAGGCAGCGGCGTTCCGCTTCTGCAACGCGCTGAACCTGATCGCCATCAGCAACAACCTGGGTGACAGCCGCAGCATGGTAACCCATCCGGCGACCACCACGCACATGCGCATCGGCGCCGATGAGCGTGCGCGGCTGGGCATCACCGACGGCGTGGTGCGCCTGTCGGTCGGGCTGGAGGACGTGGCCGACCTGCAGGACGATCTCGGCCGCGCGCTGGAGGCCGTGACGTTGCGGCATGCGGCCGAATGAGCGGCGGGCGCACCCCGGCCGCGCGCGAATACGCGCAGGCGACGCGCGGCATCAACGTGCGCGTCGCCGCCTTCTACCTGGAGGACCAGTCCGAGCCGGACGAGGGCCGCTTCGTCTGGGCATACCGGGTGACCATCGAGAACCGCGGCGATGAGACGGTGCAGCTGCTGCGCCGCACCTGGCGCATCACCGACGCGCGCGGCCGCACCTTCCTGGTCGAGGGCGAGGGCGTGGTCGGCGAACAACCGGTGCTCGAGCCGGGCGAGGCGTTCGAATACACCTCCGGCACCCCGCTGGAGACGCCATCGGGCATCATGACCGGCCAATACCACATGGTCGCGCACGGCCGCGGCCCGGCGGTCGCGCAGGCGGACCCGGAAGGCGAGATGTTCGACGTGGCGATCCCGCCGTTCAGCCTCGACAGCCCGCACCAGCCCGGCCGCGTGCATTAGCGTCCGCCCCGGCTTCCGCGTCCCGGCCTGCGAACCTGGGCCGAGGCTTGCGGGGTCCGCCCCGGCTTGCGAGCATCCGCGGCCAACCTATTTTTTCCGTGAGCGCACCGATCAGCGCGCAACGAGAGGAAGCAGAATTGAACGAGTTCAGTCCGGCCAAGCCGGTGCTGCCCGCCACGTCCGAAGCACGGCCGACGCATGAGGATGCCGAGGCGGCCATCCGCACCCTGATCCGCTGGGCCGGCGACGACCCGGACCGCGAGGGCTTGCTCGACACTCCGAAGCGCGTCGCCACGTCCTACCTCGAGTTCTTCCGTGGCTACGACGAGGACCCGGTCGCCCTGCTGGAGCGCACCTTCGAGGAGGTGGAGGGCTACGACGAGATCGTCCTGCTGCGCGACATCCGGCTCGAAAGCCATTGCGAGCACCACATGTGCCCGATCATCGGCCGCGCCCACGTGGCCTACCTGCCCGACCGGCGGGTGGTCGGCATCAGCAAGCTGGCGCGCGTGGTGGATGCCTACGCGCACCGCCTGCAGATCCAGGAAAAGCTGACCGCGCAGATCGCCAACACCATCAACGAAGTGCTGATGCCGAAGGGCACCGCCGTCATCATCGAGGCGGCGCACGAGTGCATGACGACCCGCGGCGTGCACAAGCCCGGCGTCAGCATGGTGACCAGCCGGATGCTCGGCGCCTTCCGCGACGACCCGACGACACGGCGCGAACTGCTGGCGATGGTCGGCCAGCGCGCGCCGGGATCCCTGGAAGGCTAGGGCACAGGGCATCCCGCCGGGCTGCGCGGGCACGTGAACGCGGCCCACATCGTCATCCTGGTCGCCGGCACGCTGTGCCTGTCGGCGATCCTGGCGGGGCTGCTGTCGGCGCGGATCGGCACGCCGCTGCTGCTGGTGTTCATCGGCATCGGCATGCTGGCCGGCGAGGACGGGCCCGGCGGCATCGTCTTCAACGACTTCCACACCGCCTACCTCGTCGGCAGCCTGGCGCTGGCGGTCATCCTGTTCCAGGGCGGCCTCGCCACCGAGCGGCAGATGATCCGCGTTGCGTTCTGGCCCGCCGCCGCGCTCGCCACGCTGGGCGTCGCGATCAGCGCGGGGCTGGTCGGGGCCGCCGCGCGCCTGCTGTTCGGCATCACCTGGCCGGAAGCCCTGCTGCTGGGGGCGGTGCTGGCGCCGACCGATGCGGCCGCAGTCTCGGTGCTGCTGCGGATGTCCCGCGCCGCGGTGCCGTTCCGCGTCGTGGCCGCCCTGGAAGTCGAGTCCGGCCTCAACGACCCGATGAGCGTGTTCCTGACCGTGAGCCTGGTGGAGTGGCTGACTGTGCCCGCCGGCCTGCAGCCCGGCCACGCGGCGCTGCTGTTCGCCGAGGAGATGGGCGGCGGCGCCATCATCGGCCTGGCGAGCGGCTTCGCGCTGCTGGGCTTGTTGCGCAAGCTGGACGCCGAAAAATCGGTGTTCCCGGTGCTGGCCATCGGCATGGCGCTGACGGTGTTCGGCGGCGCGCAAAGCCTTGGTGCCAGCGGCTTCCTCGCGGTTTACCTGGCAGGCGTCGTCGTCGGCAACTACCCCCACCAGGCGCGGCGCACGCTGGAGCGCTTCTTCGAGGCGCTCGGCTGGCTGGCGCAGATCGCGCTGTTCCTGATGCTCGGGCTGCTGGTGACGCCCCACGAACTGCCGCCGCTGGTCGGTCCCGCCCTGGAAGCGTCGCTCGTCCTCATGCTGGTGGCGCGCCCCGCCGGCGTGATGGCCTGCCTGCTGCCGTTCGGCTGGCGCGTGCGCGACGCCGCGTTCATCGCCTGGGTGGGCTTGCGCGGTGCGGTGCCGATCTACCTTACCATTGTGCCGTTGCTGGCCGGCGCGCACGACGCCCGTATCCTGTTCAACGTGGTGTTCGTGGCGGTCGTGGTTTCGGTCGCAATCCAGGGCTGGACGATCGCCCCCGCCGCCCGCCTGCTCCGCCTCGACAAACCCGGCTAGGCTACGCCGGCCGGGCAAAATGCTTCAGCACGTGGTCGCCGATCCGGCGTCCCTGTGCGATGCCGGCCTGGCAGTCGAACTCCCAGTGCACGCCGTCATAGATCCGGCTTTCCGCGTTCGATGTCTCGGCGTCGGTCAGCGAGCTGAAGCTGGCCGGGCGCCGCGGACGCAGGTTTCCATATACGTCCCTGTTCAGCCCGTTGAACTCGTCGGACACGAAGGTGAACGCCGTGTCCTCGGGCATGTACGCCCGCAACACCGCGAACAGCGCGCCGCCGAAGGTCGCGTGGCCAGACGGATAGGCCGGAAATGGCGGCGTCAGGTTCGGCCCGACCGTGTTGGTCGCCTGCGCGCCCAGCGGGTACCAGGTCGGGTCGCCGCCCGCGACGCCCGGGTAGCGGATCGCGGTGACCGGGCGCCAGTATTTGTAATGCCACTTGGTTTCCCACGCCGAGATGCCGGCATCGGCCAGGGCGATGTTGACCATCGCCAGGAACCGCGCCAGCTCGCCCAGACCAGCGATGCCGCGCGCCGCCGCGAGCTGCCGGGCAATCTGGTTGTACAGCCGGGGCGGCGCGCAAAGCCCGGGCGTGCCGTCATACGACCAGAACTTCGCGACAAAGGTCTGCTGGCCGGTGCGCCGGGTCGCGGTGCCCTGGCGGGGATCGCCGCCGAGCATCTTGGTGTGGAAAAAGGCCTCCCGTAAGTCGCCGTCATCGAGCGAGGGCGGCGGTGGCGCGCGGAATTGCGCCGCGCGGTCGAGGGTGAAGGGCGTGACCAGCCCCCATTTGGCGCCGAGGGCCACCATGATGCGCGACACCGGATCGACGTCCCACGTGCCGGGCGCATGGCTCGGCTGGTAATCGCCGGGGATCGACGGTTCCGGCAGGTCCGACCCGTCGTTCGCGCGGGCGGCCTGCACCGCGGCGCAGGCCTGCGCACCCAGCGCCAGGCCCGCCGCAATCGCGGGCGGGCTGCCGGCCATCTGTGCCAGGTCGCTCGCATAGATCGCGTCGATGATGGCCGATTGCGGCGGGTAGAGCGCCACCAGCATGTCGTGCGACGCGCAGGCGATCGCAGCGTCCAGCGACGCGTCGCCGCTTGCCGACGGGAAGCCGATGGAGCTGTGCCA
>CAZZWN010000252.1:0-4979 GCA_964657765.1 uncultured Acetobacteraceae bacterium | reverse complement strand
GGCGATTGGCCGGGGTGTCGCCGGTCCGGGTCTCGATCGCGATCGCCAGCGCCATCTCGTCGACCGGAGCCAGCAGGTTACGGGCGATGTCGGTCGCCAGCGCCTTCAGCGGGCTGACATAGAGCGTATGCAGCCCGGCGCGCGGCGTGGCGGCGAGGTCGATCAGGCTGGCGAGGAACCCGGCCAGCGTCTTGCCGCCGCCGGTCGGCGCGATCAGCAGCGCGCTGCGCCCGGCCCGCGCCGCCGCGATCATGGCGAGCTGGTGCGGCCGGGGCGTCCAGCCGCGCCGGGCGAACCAGGCGGCAAAGGGCTCGGCGAGTGGCCCGGGCAACGGTTCCGGCATTGTTCCCATCCTGCAGAAATAGGCCGGGTGGCCCGCATGTGGAAGGAGGGTTAGCATCGCCGGATGCCGCTCCCTTCCTGGCACCCCGACAGCCTCGCCGACCGGTTGCCGTTCCTGCGCCGCCGGATGCTGCTGACCCAGGCCGTCCGCGCCTTCTTCGACGCCCGCGGCTACATCGAGGTCGAGACGCCCTACGCCGTGACGGCGCCGGGCGAGGAGGTCCATCTCCGCGCGCTGCGCACCAGCATCGACCGTCCGGACGGCGCGAGCCGCGTCCTATGGCTGCACACCAGCCCCGAGTTCGCCATGAAGCGGCTGCTGGTCGCCGGCGCGGGTCCGGTGTTTCAGATGGCCAGGGTGTGGCGCAACGGCGAGGGCAGCGCCCGGCATGCCGCCGAGTTCACGATGCTGGAGTGGTATCGGCCCGGCCTCGGCTTCGATGGCCTGATCGAGGAGACCATGGCGCTGCTCCGCGCAGTGCTGCCGCCGACCGTAACGAGCGCCGGCGTGCAGACCAGCCTCGCCGAGGTCGAACGGCTGTCGGTCGCCGAGGCGTTTTCCCGTTACGCCGATGCCGACGTGCTCGGCACCGCCGGCGACGCCCAGGCGCTTGCCGACAGCGCGGGCGCGGCGTTGCGGACGGACGAAAGCTGGGACGACCTGTTCTTCAGGCTGCTGCTGGAGCGCATCGAGCCGCATCTGGGCCGGGCGCATCCGACCTTCCTCACCCACTGGCCCGCGGCACAGGCGGCGCTGGCACGGCGGGACCCGCGGGACCCGAGGGTTGCGCTCCGGTTCGAGCTGTTCGTGTGCGGGATGGAGCTCGCCAATGCGTTCGAGGAGCTGACCGACCCCGCCGAGCAGCGGGCCCGTTTCGTTGAGGACCGCACCCGGCGTCATGCGCTGTATGGCGCGGATTGGCCGCTCGACGAGGATTTCCTAGCGGCATTGCAGCACGGAATGCCGCCCGCTGCCGGCATTGCGCTCGGGTTCGACCGCTTGGCGATGTTGGCGGCCGGTGCGGACCGCATCGACCAGGTGCAATGGCTGCCGGCCGATTGAAATGCCGGACGGCACCGCCAGTTAGTAGGAAATCATGCGTAGCATCCTGCCGGTCCTGTGCGCTGCCATGCTTGCCGCCTGCGCCCCTGCGTTCGACCGGCCAGCGTTCCTTGCCGGTTTCGTCGGCCAGCCCGACACCGAGGTCGTGCGGCGTCTCGGCGTTCCGTCGCGGACCTATGAGGCCGACGGCCATCGGTTCCTGGCCTACGCCGAGCATCGGAGCGAGATACTGTCGACCGGGACCGGTTTTGGCGGGTTCGATCAGTTCGGCGCATTCGGTTACTTTGGTCCAGGTCTCGGCTTTTCCTCTGCGGAGGTGATCGACCGCACCTGCGAGACGACGTTCGAGGTGGTGAACGGCCGGGTGGCAAACTGGTCGCTGCGCGGGAACGCCTGCTAGCCGGAACGAAGCCGTCATCTCCGCGTTGGCGATCGATGCAAAGGAAAATAATGCGCGCCGTCCGTAGTATCGTGCTGTTGACCGCGGTCGCGTTTGCCCTGCCCATCACCTGCGCCCGGCCCGGCGATGGCGTCTACTCCGGCGGTATCGAGCCTAGCCCAGCGGGCCGGGTGAACCCTGAGGAACCTGGCTTCGCCGGCGGCGGCGCCCAAGCAAAATGATCGGATCCTGACCATGCGAACCGTTATCCTTCTCCTCACGCTCGCAGTCGCGGCCTGCAACGCCGCGCCGCCGACCGCACCCGCGGGACAGGTGAGCACGACCAACGTGAACCCCGAAACAGGATCGCGCGGCGGCTCCGGCGCCGGATCGAAATAACCGAATCTTTTGACACACTAGCGCGCCGCTGCGATCGCCGCGTTCATCTCGCGGACTCCGGCGGCTGCGCCGTCCGGATGCTGCCACACCGCGCCGACGACCGCGAGGAAGCTGGCGCCGGCCTGCACCAGCGGCGCGCAGTTTGCGGCGGTGATGCCGCCGATCGCCACGCAGGGCAGCTCCATCAGCTCGGCCCACCATGCGAGCAACTCCGGCTCGGCGCGCGTCGGCGCATCTTTCGTGGTGGTCGGGAAGAATGCGCCGAACGCCACGTAGTCCGCCCCAGCTTCGCCGGCCTCCATCGCGAGATCGCGGCTGTCATGGCAGGTGACGCCCAGCGTCAGAGTGGACCCAAGCAGCTTGCGGGCGTCCGGCGCGGCCATATCGGTCTGTCCGACGTGCGCGCCGTCGCAACCGGTGGCCTGCACCAGGTCCGCCCGGTCATTCAGCAGAAAGGCGACCCCGCGGCTTTGCGCGACCGGGCGCAGCGCGTCAACCGCACGGCGCCAAACATCGTCGTCGGCCTGTTTCAGCCGTAGCTGCACCGCCGCCACGTCCCCCGCGTCCAACGCCCGCGCCAAGGTGTCGGCGAATGCAGCGTCCGCCGTAGTAGGCGTCACGAGATAGAGCCGGCACGGATCGTCCCCGCCCGGTTCCGCCTCTGCCAACGCTCAGCCCTTGCCGAGGTAGATGTCGATGATCTTGCTCAGCATGGCCAGCGCCTCCGCCTCGGGCCGTTGGAAGGTGTTGCGGCCGATGATGCTGCCGTTCGCGCCGCCGGCGTGGATGCCGCGGATGTCTTCGAGGATGCTGTCGAGGTCGCCCCGGGTCTCGCCGCCGGAGAATACGACGATGCGGCGGCCGGCGAAGCAGCACTGCATGACATGCTCGACCCGCTTCGCCATCGTAGAGATGTCGATGTTCTGCGTCGCGTAAGTCTTCTTCGCCGCCTCAAGGCTCACCACCGCCGTCGGGGGCTTCACCTTTATAATATGTGCGCCCAGCAATGCAGCCTTGTGCGCGGCGTAGGCGCAGATGTCGATGGCGGTCTCGGCTGATTTGTCGAGCTCGGGTCCGCGCGGGTAGCTCCAGACCACGACGGCAAGCCCGGCACTCTTCGCCTCCTCGGCCAGCTCGCGCAGCTCCTCCATCTGGGCGAAGGCGTATTCGCTGCCGGGATAGATCGTGAACCCGATCGCGGAGCAGCCGAGGCGTAGCGCGTCCGAAACGGAACCGGTTACGGCCTGATCCTTCTCGGTTGCCAGGCTGTTGCTGCTGTTCAGCTTCAGGATGGTCGGGATTGCGCCCGCGAAGGTGTCCGCCCCGGCCTCGATCATGCCGAGCGGCGCGGCGTAGGCATTCAGCCCGGCCGACAGCGCCAGGCGAAAATGGTATTGCGGATCATAGGCAGCCGGATTAGGCGCGAAGCTGCGGGCGGGTCCGTGCTCGAAGCCCTGATCGACCGGCAGGATCACCATCTTGCCGGTGCCCGCAAGCCTACCCTGCATCATGATGCGGGCGAGGTTGGATTTGCTGCCGGGATTGTCGCTCTCGTACCTATCCAAGATCGATTTGACGGTCGAGGTGATTTCCATGGTGCCTCCAGTTTGCGGCGAGGAGTGGGCGCGGCTGCAAGCTGGTCCGCGGCTTAGACGATGCGGGCGCGGCTGTCACGCCGAACCGATCCAGGCCGCGAGCCGCCATTCCGCCTTCCGGTCGCCGAGGTCGAGCGACGGCGGCGGTTGCGGCAACACGGCGGCACCCAGCGCTGCGGCGCGTCCGGCAATGTCGGCGAAGGCCGGGCCGGGCCGCAGCACGATGATGCGGCAGCCTAGGCTCAGCGCCTCCAGCGCGCGGCCCGGCGCATCGGCGCAGTCCAGCGCGTCGGGCGGATCGAGCGCCGGGAACTCGGCCCGCGCCATGGTGATCAGGGCGCGCCACCAGCCGCACCCGGCATAGGACGCAGCGCCCGGCGCGGAGAGCAGCAGGACAGCGCGACCCGGCCGCAGTGCCAGCCGGGCGTGGGCAAGGCCATGGATGACGACCGCCGCAGGCAACGAAATAAGTAGCGACATAACTTGACGTTCAAGCGGTTACAGGCTTTCAGTTCAAGTCGGAACGAAGCCCCGGGACAGAGCCATGGACAACGAAACCCAACCCGCCGACGCGGCTGAACGGCTGGAGGCCGCACTGGCCCGCATCGCCCGGCAGGCCAATGCGCCGGACCCGGTCGCAACGGAGATCGCCGCCCGGCTGGAAAGCCTGATCGCCCAACTGCGCATAGCGCTCGAAGAATAGGGAACCGCAATGGCCCAGCTCACCATTAAGATCAATGGATACGCCTACACGATCGGCTGCGCGGACGGGCAGGAGCAGCATCTGCAGGCGATGGCCGAACAGGTCGAGTCGCGGGTCGACAAGATCAAGGCGCTTGGCAGCCAGAGCGGCGAATCGCGCCTGCTGGTCCAGGCGGCACTGCTGATGGCGGACGAGCTGCACGACATGGTGCTGGAGATGGCGGCGCTGCGCCGGAGCCGGCACGCAACTGCGGACAACGCGGCGCTGAATGACCGGTTGTCGACGCTTGCCAATCGAGCCGAGGAGATTGCGGCGACGCTCGAGCGGCACTAAATAGGTCTTGCGGGGCTGCCCGGTGCGTCAGGTACTTCACCCCCGGGGCCAATAAGCACTCCCTCGGGAGCTGGCTCTGTCATGGCCGTGGTCATGGTAACCGGCGCCCACCTGCGCAAGCAGGCTTCGGGAGGGTGAGACGCCAACGGCCAGGGCGGCTCCGTA
>CAZZWN010000251.1:0-4999 GCA_964657765.1 uncultured Acetobacteraceae bacterium | reverse complement strand
CCTGCTTGCGGCAGGGATTTGCCTTACGGCCGGCGCTGCGTCGGCGGCCGACATCGCCGCCGGGCGGGACCGCGCCGAGGCGTGCCAGGCCTGCCACGGAGCCGAGGGTGTATCGGAGAACCCGGCGATTCCGTCGCTCGCCGGGCAACTGGACAAGTTCCTGCAGTGGCAGCTCGTGTTCTTCCGGTCGGGCCGCCGGGCGAACGAGATCATGGGGCCGATGGCCGCCGACCTCACGGACGAGGATATCCGCAACCTTGGCGCCTATTTCGCGTCGCTGCCCGCCGGGCCGCCGCCCGTTACCGAGATCGACCCGGCGCGGCGCGAGGCCGGGCAGCAGATCGCCGAGCAGCACCACTGCGCCGCCTGTCACACGGATACGTTCACCGGCAAGCAGGGCGCGCCCGCCATCGCCCACCAGCATGGGGAATACCTCGCGAAGGCCCTCGCCGACTACCGTTCCAGCGCCCGGCCGAGCACCGGCGTCGCCGCTATGACCGAGGCCGCATCCGGCCTGAGCGACGAGGATATCGCGACGCTCGCCCAGTACCTGGAAGCCTATAAATGAACCGGTTCGCCTTCGCTGTCCTGCTGCTGCCGGTTTGCGGACCCGCCTTTGCCCAGTCGACCTCCGAAAGCTCCGCGCTCGATCACCCGGACGCGTTCGAGCGGGCATTCGCCGTCTCCACTTATTCGTTCGACGCCTGCGGAGACTCGCTGGGCGGCCGCTTATACCGCCGCGCGCTGGTCGAGAAGTTTGGTCACTGTCCATTCACGCCGGCGGCGCGGTCCCGCTTTCAGCAGCGCAGCCGTGCGGAGTTCGCCAAGAATCGGGACACGATGGCGAGCATGATCGAGGAGCATGGCGGCTTGCCCGTACAGTTGGACGGCATGCCGATGACCTGCCACGAGCAGCAGGCCAGCGACGGCTACAAGCAGTTCCGCAGCCTATTGGAGCAATACGCGCAGGGCAGCCTTCCAGCCGAGGCCGTCATCACCGCGCCCTGCGACGCGCCCGATATCGCCCCATAGCGCACGCAACCTATGCCCGGCCCGGAACGCTACCAGGGCAATGACGCTGAACATCGCTCGGACGAGTATCGGCACCGTGGTGGCGATCCGGCGCTATCCGGTGAAATCCATGGGTGCGGAACCGCTGGATGCGGCGGAGCTGCACTGGACCGGCCTGCATGGGGACCGCCAGTATGCGTTCTGCCGGGCCACCGACAGCTCCGACTTTCCCTGGCTGACGGCGCGGATCGTGCCTGAGATGCTGCTGCACTCGGCCCGGTATGCCGATCCCTTGCAGCCCCGGCGCACCCGGCTCAACATCGTGGCCCCGGACGGCGCGGAGCATGACATCACGGATCCCGCGCTCCTCGCCAAGCTGACGGAGGCCGCAGGTATGCCGGTCAGGCTGCTGCGGCTCGGCCGTGGGGCGTTCGACGCGATGCCAGTCTCGGTCATGACGACCACCACCGGCGATGCCGTCACCCGGGCGCACGGCGCGCCGGTCGCGCTGGAGCGGTTTCGCGCCAACCTGGTCATCCATCCGGACGACCCGGCCGCCAGCGAGCGCGATTGGCTCGGCCGCACGCTGACGTTCGGCGACGGGCCCGATCCGCCCGGCTTGCGCCTGGATTTGCCGATCCCGCGCTGCGCCATGGTCGGCATCGATCCCGCCACTGCCTGTCGCGATCCCGCCATCGTCCGCACCGTCGTCCAGCGGTTCGGCAACAAGGTCGGCGCCTACGGCACGGTGCAGGCGCCGGGCATGATCCGGGTCGGCGACCGGGTCACAAGCTGAAAAGGGTCGAACGATGCTGATGTGCTCCTGCGGAGCCCACGGTCCGCGGCATCACGCCTTGGGGGGTCGTGGCTTGGGCCGGCGCTTCGTGCTGACTGCTGCCGCCGTGTCGTTGGCCGGCCGGGCGTTCGCGCAAACCGCTCCCGCGTCGGCCGGCGCCCCCGATCCAGCGCTGCTGGACGACTTGGTCACCGCCAACCGCATCCTGGCCGACCAGGGCGTGGTCGACGGCTTCGGCCACATCAGCGTCCGCCACGACAAGGACCCGAACCGCTATCTGCTGTCCCGCAGCATGGCGCCGGCGCTGGTGACCGCGGCCGACATCATGGAGTTCGACCTGGACGGCACCCCGGTCGATCCGCAGGGCCGCACTCCCTACCTCGAACGCTTCATCCACGGCGAGATCCTGCGCGCCCGGCCCGACGTGCACTCCGTCGTGCACAACCACTCGCCCGGCGTGATCCCGTTCGGCGTGGCGGGGGCGGCGCTGCGCCCGGTCTACCACCTGAGCGGCTTTCTCGGCGGCGGCGTCCCGGTGTTCGAGATCAGGGACACCGCCGGGCCGGCCACCGACATGCTGGTGCGCAACGCAGGCCTGGGCCGCGCGTTGGCCGCGACATTGGGGCAGCACCCCGTTGCGTTGATGCGCGGCCACGGCGCCGTGATGGTCGGTACGGGGATCAGGCAGGCGGTGTTCCGCGCCGTTTACACCGAGGTGAACGCCCGCCTGCAGGGGGAGGCGCAGCGGCTGGGGCCCGTCACCTTCCTGAACGACGCGGAGGCGGCGCAGGCGGCCGCGACCAACGGCGCGCAGATCGGCCGCCCTTGGGAGCTGTGGCGCCGCCGGGCCATGGGCGGCTGACGTTCAAACTATTGCGTTTCAAGTTGCAGCAAGGGGATCTCTTTCGATGGTCATAAAAACCGACAAACCGCCGCAGCTCGCTCCTGCCGGCAAAGCGCCCGAAGTCAGCATCTCCGACGCCGGCAGCGCGCAGGCGCCGTTCCTCTATTTCGAGCGCGCGTCGGCGTTCGGGCACTTCGAAGGCCTGATCAGGATCACCCTCGAGTCGCAGCGCATCCTGCCGCACTCCGACGGCGGCGGCGTCACCGTGGACCGCGTGGTCAACGCCCACCTCCGGATGAGCATCCCCGCGGCGCAATCCCTGCAGCGCGCGATCGAGAGCGCCCTGCTGATGATGACCCCCGACAAGACGAAGAACTGAGGCCGCTTCGGCCGGTCACCCCGCGCCGCGGCTCTGGGTCCGCAGCCGCTGGGCATAGACGTTCACCACCAGCGCCAGCAGCAGCACCAGCCCGCGGATCAGGATCTTGAGAAAGCTGTCCATGCGCACGTGGTCGAGCCCGTTGTTCAGCACGCCCAGCACCAGCAATCCCACGATGGTGTTGCCGATGCCGCCCTGGCCGCCGAACAGGCTGGTGCCGCCGACCACCACGGCCGAGATGGCATCCAGCAAATAATTGTCGAACTGGTTCTGCTGCGCGCTGCCGAAATAGGCCACGCCCAGCATCCCGGCGACGCCCGAGCATAGCGCCGACACCAGCAGCGCCGCGCCCACGACCGCCTTCACCCCAACGCCGGAGTGCTCGGCCGCCTCGCGGTTGCCGCCGACCATATACACATAGCGGCCGAACCGCGTGTAGGTCAGCACGAGGTGGCCGACCAGCAGCACGAGGGCCGCCACCACGACGATCCAGGGCACCGGGCCGATGGAGCCGCTGCCGAGCGTCAGCAGCACCGGCGGCACGCTGTAGGCGATCTGCCCGCGCACCAGCAGCGCGCAGATGCCGTTGCCGATCTGCAGCATCGCCAAGGTCATGATGAACGATGGGATGCCGATCCGGGTGACGCCGAACGCGGTGATCGCACCCAGCGCCAGGCACCCGGCGAGGCCGCCCGCGATCGCCAGCGCGCCGGGCAGCGGCAGGTTGGCGATGTTGACGCTGGCGTCCTGCATGGTGAGGAAGGCGACCAGGATTCCCGTGGCATTGGCGACGCTGGCGACGCTGAGGTCGATCTCGGCGCACAGGATCACGTAGGTCAGGCCGACCGCGATGATGGCGGTGATCGAGACCTGCTGCAGCACGTTGCTGAGGTTGGCGAGCGTCGGGAACGAGGCGCTGAGGCTGCTGAACAGCGCGATCAGCGCCACGAGCGTCACCAGCGGCGCGAGGTTGCGCAACTGCCCGCGCAGGATCGCCGAGATGGACGGCCTGGTTGGGGCGGTCACGGGCGCGTGGTCTGGAGAAATATCGTTCATGCGGCGGCCAACAGGCGATCCTTGCTCACCGCCTCGCCCGCGAACTCGCGCGTGATGGTGCCGCGCCGCATCACGACGATGCGGTCGGCGAGCGAGAGCACGGTTTCAGGCTCCGACGAGACCACGACGACGCCGATCCCGGCCCCGCGCAGGCCGCGCACGATGCGCACCACGTCGTCTTTGGCGCCCACGTCCATGCCGCGGGTCGGCTCGCTGAGCAGCAGCACGCGGGGCAGGTGGGTCAGCCAGCGGGCAAGCGCCACCTTCTGCTGGTTGCCGCCGGAAAGCTGGCCGACCGGGCGGTCCACCAGCGGCGGGCGGATGCCGAGCGCCTGCACGTGCCCGGCCGCGATGCGCCGCTCCACGCCGGGGTGCAGCAGGATGCGGCCGATGCGCTCCAGGATGGCGATGCTCATGTTGCGGAACACCGGCTCCTGCGCGAACAGCATGGCGCGGCGGCTTTCGGGGACGAAGGCGATGCCGGCCCGCTTCGCCGCCGGGGTGCCGCCGCGCAGGCTGGCCGCATGCCCGTCCACCCGCACCACGCCGCCGCCCAGCCGCAGCTTGCCCGATAGCGCCCGCGCCAGTTCGAGCTGGCCCGAGCCCATGAAGCCGTACACGCCCAGAATTTCGCCCGCGCGCACGTCGAACGACACGTCGTCGAACAGCCCCGGCACCGCCAGGCGCTCGGCCTGCAGCACCATGGACGCCGCCGATCGCGGTTCGAGCCGGATGTCGCCGGCATGGCTTTCCCCCAGGCGCTCGTGCCCGGCGCCGACCATGCGCTCGATCAGCCACGGCTTGTCCACGGCGGCCGCCCGCGCGCCCTCGACCCGGCGACCGTTGCGGAACACCGTCACCTGGTCCGACACGCGCAGCACGTCGTCGAGGAAGTGCGAGATGAACACGAAGC
>CAZZWN010000250.1:0-5005 GCA_964657765.1 uncultured Acetobacteraceae bacterium | reverse complement strand
CTGACCTTCGACCACGACAACGCGTCGTCGATGATCTCCCGCAAGCTGACGTCGCCGACGATGATCTCCCGCGGCGATTTCGGCATCGTCGCCGTGCCGCGTATCCTCGACCTGCTGCGCCTGCATGGCATACCGACCACTTGGTTCATTCCGGGCCACACCATCGAGAGCTATCCGGCCTGTGCCCGCAAGGTGGCGGACGCCGGGCACGAGATCGGCAATCACGGCTGGACGCACCGCATCCCGGCGACGCTAGGGCGCGAGGGCGAGGAGGAGGAACTGGTGCGCGGCAACGCGGCGATCGTCGCGCTGACGGGGCGCAAGCCGCGCGGCTACCGGTCGCCGTCGTGGGACCTCAGCCCGCATAGCGTCGACCTGCTGCTGAAGCATGGGTTCGTCTACGACAGCTCGATGATGGGCCACGACATCTCGCCCTACCAAGCCCGGCGCGGCGACGAGACCAGCCTGCTGGAGCCGATGCGGTTCGGCCCGGACACGCCGCTGGTCGAGATGCCGGTGAGCTGGTCGCTCGACGACCATCCGCATTTCGAGTTCATGCGCACGGAGCAGACCATCATGCCAGGACTGATGAACGCCCGGCTGGTGCTGCAGAACTTTGCCGATGAATTCACCTACATGAAGAAGCACAACGACTGGGGCGTGCTGACCTACACCTTCCATCCGCACGTGATCGGCCGTGGGCAGCGCATGCTGGCGCTGGAGCAGTTTATCGAGATGCTGGGCCGCGAGGGCGCCAAGTTCGTGACCATGGAGACCGCGGTCGCCGCCTATCGCGAGCGCTTCCCGGATGGGGTCAGCCTGCGCGGCTAGCCAGCCGGCATTGCCCAGCCGTCATTGCAATGGCTCGAACGCGGTCTCCTCGACCCAGATCATGGTGATAAGCGTCACCAGCGAGGCGGCGATGACGTAGAAGGCCGGCGACAGCGGGTTGCCGGTCGACTGGATCAGCCAGGTCGCGATGAACGGCGCGAAGCCGCCGAAGATGGCGACAGGGATGTTGTAGCCGACCGAGAGCGCGGTGTAGCGAACCCGGGTGGGGAACAGCTCGCAATACACCGCCGGCCCCGGCCCGGCATACAAAGCGAGCAGCAGCACGAGAACGAGCTGGGCCGCGAAGGCATAGGCGGGCACCCCCGTCGAGGCCAGCAGGAACAATGGATACGCCAGGACGACGTAGCCGACGCAGGATGCGATGAACAACGGGCGGCGGCCGATACGATCAGACAGCGCCCCCATGACCGGGACCGCGACGACGAAGGCGAGCAGGCAGGCGGTGCCGATCCACAACGCGGTGCCGCGCGGCATCTTGACGATGTTGGTGAGCCACGTGGTCAGGTAGATCAGCACCGCGTAGTAGCCCACGGTGTTGTGCAAGGTGATGCCGAAGGCGATGAGGGTCGGCTTGCGGAAGGTCGTGAAGGCCTCGCGCAGCGGTGAGCTGGCGACCTGGCCGTGGCTCTCCAGCTCCGCGAACTTGGGCGTGTCGTCCAGCCGCCAGCGCATGATGGCGCCGACGATGCCGACCAGCACGCCGAGCAGGAACGGAATGCGCCAGCCCCAGGCGAGCATGTCGGCGGGCGAGATCCAGGTGGTCAGCACCGCCGCGGTGAGCGAGCCCAGCAGGAAGCCGCAGCCGACGCTGACCTGCTGCCACGACCCGGTAAGGCCGCGCTTGCCGGGCAACGCATACTCGACGAGATAGGCCGCCGCGCCGCCCCATTCGCCGCCGCCCGAGAGGCCCTGCGCCAGCCGGGCGACGACCAGCAGCAGCGGCGCCAGCACGCCGATCGAAGCATAGGTCGGCAGCAGCCCGACCATGAACGTGGACGCCGCCATCAGGAAGATGACGGCGCTCAGCGCGCGTTTGCGGCCATGGCGGTCGCCGTATTGGCCAAAGACGACGGAGCCGACCGGCCGCATGACGAAGCCCACCCCGAACACCGAGAAGGTCAGCAGCAGCGAGACCAGCGGCGTCTGGTTCGGGAAGAACAGCTGCGAGATGACCGGGACGAAATAGCCATAGACCGCGAAGTCGTACCACTCGAGCACATTGCCGATGACCCCGGCCATGATCGCGGCGCGCCGCTGACGGACGGATTGGCCGATGGCAGGGGCGGTTATCGACATGGAGGCTCCTCGTTCTTCGATCTGCTTGGGATGGGCGCCGGGCCGCAGCCCATTGCGATCCAAGCAACTCCCACGCCAAAAACAAGCCTGGTTAGCGCGAAGCGGGCAGCATGCTCTACTGCCGCCGTCAAAGGAGATGGAACGGATGGATCTGATCGTTCGCGGCGCGCAACTCGCCGGGCATGCCGCCGGGCAGTTGGTGGATATCGGAGTGGCCGACGGCAGGATCGCCGCGATCGAGCCCACGCTGTTGGCGGATGCGGAGGTTTTCGACGCTGGCGGCCGGCTCGCCTGCGGCGGCCTGATCGAAACCCACATCCATCTCGACAAATCACGCCTGCTCGACATTTGCCCCGCGGAGCCCGGCCGTCAGATCAGCCCCGTCCACTACGTCGCTCCGTTCAAGCCCGACATCACCGAGGCGGACGTGCGGCAGCGGGCGGAACTGACGCTGCGCGAGTGCCTGGTCCACGGCACGACGCGCATCCGGACCCATGTCGAGGTCGACCCTGGGATCGGGCTGCGCGGGTTCGAGGCGGTGGCCTCGCTCGCGAAGGACTACGAGTGGGCGGTCGACATGCAGCTCTGTGTGTTCCCGCAGGAGGGACTGACCAACTACCCCGGCACCGACGAGCTGCTGGTCCAGGCGTTGCGGCGGGGCGCGCAGGTGATCGGGGCCGCGCCCCGCTACGACACCGACCACGGCGGCCAACTGCGGCGCATCTTCGAGCTCGCGCGCGAGTTCGACGTCGATGTCGACATGCACCTCGACTTCGGCAACACGCCGGACGACCTCGACGTGCTGCTGGTCTGCGAGCTGACGGAGCAATACGGGTTGGGGGGCCGCGTGACGGCCGGGCACATGACCAAGCTGTCGGTGATGCCGCCGGCCGACATGGCGCAGGTGGCGCGCCGGCTCGCGGACGCCGGGGTGAACGTGACGGTGCTGCCGGCGACCGACCTTTTTCTGATGGGGCGGGACCAGGACCATGGCGTGCGCCGCGGTGTCGCGGATGCCAACTTCCTGGTCGAACATGGGGTGAACTGCTCGCTGTCGAGCAACAACGTGCTCAACCCGGCGACCCCGTACGGCGACTGTTCGTTGATTCGCATGGCGAACCTGCAGGCGAACCTGCTCCAAGTCAGCCAGCCCGAGCAGCTGCGCGATTGCTTCGCGATGCTGACCGAGCGGTCGGCGCGCATCCTCAACGTCGGGGATTATGGGATCAAGGTCGGCAATCCCGCCGATATCGTGGTGATCGACAGCACCTCGCCGGAGCGCGCGGTCGCCGAGATCCGCAATCCCGTCGCGGTGTTCAAGCGCGGACGCCGGACCGTCACGTGGCACCCGGCGGAACTCGGGCTGGGCATGGCCGCCAATAACCAAGCGGCTTGACGCGGTAGGCCTGGGGCCGGAGCCTGCATCCTCGCAACGGGCAAAGGGGGATTCCATGGTTCCACTGGTCGGCTACCTCGATCGGCTGTCCGCCCGGCCCGGCGAGACGATCGCGGTCAAGGTGTCGAGCCGGGCGAACCGGCCCTATGCCGCCGATATGGTGCGGATCATCCATGCCGACCCCAATCCGGCCGGGCCGGGCATGAAGCTGGAGGAGGTCGGCTGCGGGTTTGCCGGGCAGTATGCGTCGCGCGTGCAGGCGGTCGATCCCGGCTCGTTCGGCCTGGTGGATGCGGCGCTGGCGGTGCCGGAGGGTGGCGCGATACGGGTGCGGGTGCAGCCTGGACTGCTGAATGCTCCGCAACCGGTGTTGGCGTTGGGCGGGACGGTGCTGCAGGTCTCAGCCGAGGGAGCGCGGCTGGTGGTGGACGGCGCCCTGGCTGCGGCCGTTGCGGCGCCCATGCTGGAACGGTGCTGGTACGAGCTGACGGCGGTGTTCCGCGGCGGCCGTATCCATCTCAAGCAGGCGGCGCTCGCGCGGAGCTGGGGCGTGGCCGATAGCGGCGAGGCGGAGGGTGACGCCGGACGGCCGAGCGGCGAGCGGTTGCTGATCGCGGCGGATGCCTCGGGCGGCCGGTTCGATGGCCGCATCGAGGACCCGGCGCTACTGGGGCCGGACGGCGCGGCCGTGGCATGCTGGGATTTCTCGATCGGCATCGATGGCGACGCGATCGGCGGCACGCATCCGGGGCGTCTGGTGAACCTGCCGACACGCGGGGTGCGCGGGTCGCGCTGGACCGGGGCGGAGATGGATTGGAAACATGCGCCGCGGGAGTATGCGGCGATCCATTTCCACGCCGACGACCTGTATGACGCCGGGTGGGAGACCGACTTTTCCGTCGTGGTTCCGGCTGGCCTGAAGAGCGGGGTTTACGGCGTGCGGCTGCGGGTGGGCGGGGACGAGGACATCATCCCGTTCTTCGTGCTGCCGCCGCGGGGCGCCGTGACGGCGCCGGTCGCCTATTTGGCCGCGACATTCACCTACCAAGCCTACGCCAACCACGCCCGCTTCAACGTCGACGCCGCGTTCCGGGCGCGCATGACGGAGTGGGATGCCCGGCCGCACAGTCCCGAGGACCATCCGGAATACGGTGCGTCCACCTACAACCGCCACCCGGATGGCACGGGGATCAGCTTGTCGTCGCTGCGCCGGCCGGTGCTGACGCTGCGGCCGGGCTACCTGACGTTCAACGACCCTAAAGGCAGCGGCCTTCGGCATTTCTCGGCCGATAGCCACCTGACGGACTGGCTGGAGGCGACGGGCCAGGCGTTCGACGTCATCACCGACCATGACCTGCATCGCGAGGGCGTTGGGCTGCTCGCGGGCTACAAGTGCGTGCTGACCGGGAGCCACCCGGAATACCACACGCTGCAGACGCTCGATGCGTTGGCGGCGTATGT
>CAZZWN010000249.1:0-5064 GCA_964657765.1 uncultured Acetobacteraceae bacterium | reverse complement strand
CCGCGACCGTGGACGCCGCCGACAGCTTGGCGAAGAACAGCCCCTGCGGACTGGAAAACGAGGCGATGAATGTGGTGAGCGGCGCCGCCTCCGACGAGGTGAGGTTGAGGCTCCAGAACGCCTCGTTCCAGCACAGGATCAGCGACAGCAGCCCGGTGGAGGCAATGCCGGGCAACGACAGCGGCAGCAGAAGATACCAGAACTCGCCCCCGGTCCGCGCGCCGTCCATGCGGCCGGCCTCCAGAATCTCCTTGGGGACTTCCTTGAAGAAGGTGAACAGCATCCAGACCACGATCGGCAGGTTCATCAGCGCGTAGATGACGATCAGCCCGGAGCGGGTGTCGAGCAGGCCGGTGGTGCGGAACAGCAGGTAGATCGGCACCAGCACGCCGACCGGCGGCAGCATCTTGGTCGACAGCATCCACAATAGGGTGCCGCGGGTGCGTTGCGTCGGGTGGAACGCCATGGCGTATGCAGCGGGAATCCCGAAGGCGAGCGCCAGCAACGTGCCGCCCACGGATATCAGGAGGCTGTTCATGGCAAACAGCAGGTAGTTGGCGCGGGCCTGCACCTCGATGTAGCTGTCGATGTTGGGAGTGAAGAACAGCTTTGGCGGCGTGGCGATGGCGGCGACCTCGCCCTTGAAGCTGGTCAGCACCATCCAGAAGATCGGGAAGAACAGCAGCAGCGCCGTGCCCCACCCGAGGGCGAAGATCAGGACGCGCTGGGTGACGCTCTGCCGCATGGCGCTAGGCCTCCAGCCGCTGGGCGATGCTGCGCACCAGGAAGAAGGCGACGATGTTGGCCAGCACGATGGCGACGACGCCGCCGGCCGAGCCGCCGCCGACGTCGAACTGCAGCAGGGCGCGGGCATAGATCAGGAAGGCGAGATTGGTGGTGGCATTGCCGGGGCCGCCCGCAGTGGTGACGAAGATCTCGGCGAAGATCGTGAGCAGAAAAATCGTCTCGATCATGATGACGACCGTAATGGCCCGGCGCATGTGCGGCAGCGTGATGAAGAAGAACTGCGCGATAGCCCCGGCGCCGTCCATGCGCGCCGCTTCCTTTTGCTCATGGTCGAGCGACTGCACGGCCGTCAATAGGATCAGCAGCGCAAACGGCAGCCATTGCCAGGAGACGATCACGATGACGGACAGCATCGGATAGTCCGCGAACCAATCGACCGGCGTCAGGCCGACGCCACGGGCGAGCGAGCCGAGCACCCCATAGATCGGATGCATCATCAGGTTCTTCCAAACCAGCGCGCTGACGGTCGGCATTACGAAGAACGGCGCCACCGCCAGCAGGCGGGCGATGCCCTGGCCCGGAAACGGCTGGTCGAACAGCACCGCGAGCAGGGTGCCGAAGCCCACGGTGATGACCAGCACCGAGCCGACCAGGACGAAGGTGTTCCACAGCGACACCCAGAAATCGGGGTCGGTGACCAGGAATTCGTAGTTGTCCAGCCCGGCGAAGCCGCCGACCGTCGGGTCGAGCAGGTTATAGCGCTGGAACGAGAACCACAGCGTCATGACCAGCGGCACGATCATCCACAGCAGCAGCACCCCGACAGCCGGGCCGACGAGCGGCAAGGTGTTCGTGCGGCGATCCTGCTGCTTGGCTCCGGCCGGCTGGACAACTGGTGTTCGGGCGACGGTGGTGGACATCGTGCCTCCTGAGCCGCTACTTCGGGTAGCCCGCCTGCTTCATCGTGCGGTCCGTCGCGGCCTCTGCCGATTTCAGCGCCTGCGCGACCGGCACGCCCGTCAAGGTGGACGCGACCGTCTGGCCGACCTGCGTGCCGATACCCTGGAACTCCGGGATGGCGACGAACTGCGCGCCGGTATAGGGGCGCTGCGCCTTCGTGCTGGCGGTCGGGTTGGCGCTGTCGATCGCCTTCTGCACGAAGTCGGCGAACGGGGCGACCTTCTTGTAGTCCGGATCGTCATACGTGCTCTGCCGCGTGCCCGGCGGCACCGCGACCCAGCCATTCGCCGCCGCCACCAGCTTCACGTAGTCCTTCGAGGTGGCCCAGGCGACGAAGGTCTTGGCCGCTTCTTTCTGCTTCGAGGAGGCCGGGATGCCCAGGTTCCAGCTCCAGAGCCAGGTCGGACCGCCCGTGAAGTCCCCGGTCGGAAATGGCGCGAAGCCGACTTTGTCCGCGACCTGGCTCTGCTTCGGGTCGAACAGCAGGCCGGCCGCGACCGTGCTGTCGATCCACATGCCGCAGCGGCCGCTGGCAAACAGCGCCAGGTTCTCGTTGAAGCCGTTGCTGGTGGCGCCGGGCGGGCCGTACTTATGCAGCATATCGCTGTAGTAGGTGATCGCCTTGTTCCACTCCGGCGTGTCCAGCGTGGTCTTCCACTTCTCGTTGAACCACTGGCCGCCGAAGCTCGTCACCAGCGGCGTGACGAAGGCCATGTTCTCGCCCCAGCCGGGCTTGCCGCGCAGGCAGATGCCATAGACCTGGTTCGCCTTGTCGGTGATCTTCTCGGCATACTCGGCGATCTGCGCGAAGGTCGGCGCCGCCGCCATGGTGATGCCGGCCTTCTGGAACAGGTCGGTGCGGTAGTAGGTCATGGCGCTCTCGCCATAGAACGGCACGGCATACAGCTTGCCGTTGTAGCTGATGCCGTCGCGCACCGGCTTCAGCAGGTCGGCCGTGTCATAGGTCGACGGCAGGCCCTCCATCGGCTCCAGCCAGCCCTGCTTGGCCCAGATCGGCACCTCGTAGTTGCCGACCGTCATGATGTCGAACTGCCCGGCCTTGGTGGCGATGTCGGTCGTCAGCCGCTGCCGCAGCACGTTCTCCTCCAGCACCACCCAGCGCAGCTTGATGTCGGGGTGCTGCTTCTCGAAGTCGGGCGCGAGCTTCTGCATCACCACCATGTCGCCGTTGTTGACGGTGCCGATGGTGAGCGTCGATTCGGCGCGGGCAGCGGGCGCCGCGAGGACGATGGCAGCGGTGAAAGCGAGTGCTGAATGCAGCTTGGTCATCCGACGTTTCCCCAGGCTTTTCTGTTGGCTTGCAGCCGACATCAATTGTTGCGCTGAACTTTTCAGTTCATGCACGCCGCGTCAAGCCGCACCTTACGCTGCAACCGCCGATTTAGAAATGGAGCGCATCCCGCGCCCGCAGCAGTGTGGCGTGGCTGCCGCGTTCATACAGCGACGCGAGCCAGCGGCCAACGGGCTCGGCCAAGCGCGGATCGCGGCCCAGCTTGCCGAACAATGGCTCGATCGCAAGCAATGGCGCCGGGTCGGGCCCGCCCGCGACGGCGCGATCGCGCAGCAAATCGGCGAGCGGATGGCGGACGTCGATCGGCTGCCCGGCCTCGTCCTCCCCGCGCACCCGGCGCATCCAGGCCGCCAGCGCCAGCGCCAGCAGCTCGACGCCCTCGTTCGTCTCCAAACGTGCGCGAATCGGGTCGATCAGCACATTCAGCGGCGCATCGGTGTTGACGCGCTCGACGGTGTCCTTGATGGCCGGATTGGCGAAACGCTCGATCAGGGTGCGCTTGTAGGCCGGCAGGTCGATGCCGGGCACCGGCGGCAGAGTGGGGCCGGTCTCCCGGTCCATCAGCGCCGCCATGTAGTCGCGCAGCAGCGGCTCGCGCATGGTCTCGTCGATATACGTGAGGCCCGCCAACCGCCCCAACCCGGCGACGGCCAGGTGGCTCGCGTTCAATAGGCGCAGCTTCATGGCCTCATACGGGGCGACGTCGGCCACGAACTGCGCGCCGACCTCCTCCCAGGCCGGGCGTCCGGCGGGGAAGCGGTCCTCGATGATCCACTGGGTGAACGCCTCGCACACCACCGGCCAGCGGTCCGCGATGCCGTAATGCTCGGCGAGGTAGGCGATGTCCGCCGGCGCCGTGACCGGGGTGATGCGGTCGACCATGGTATTGGGAAAGGCGGCCTCGTGCTCGATCCAGTCGGCGAGCGCTGGGTCGCGCAGGCGGGCGAGGGCCAGCACCGCTGCATGCAGCACGCGGCCGTTATGCTGGATGTTGTCGCAGCTGAGGGCCGTGAATGCGGGCTGCGCCCCGTCCCGGCGGCGGCGCAGCGCCTCCACCACCACGCCGATGGCGCTGGCCGGGCGCATGGGGTCCGCGAGGTCGCGCTGGATCAGCGGGTGCTCGGGGTCGAGCTGCTTGGTGGCGCGGTTCAGGCAATAGCCGTTCTCGGTGACCGTCAGGCTGACGATGCGGATGCGGGGATCGTCGATGGTGTCGAGCAGCGCCGTGGTGTCGTCGCCGGCATAGGCGAGGCCGGCGAGCGAGCCGATGATGGTCACGGCCTCATCGGCGCCGCTGCGCTCGACCAGGCTATACAGGGCGTCCTGCGGCGCGAGGCTGTCGAACATCGCCCGATCGGCCGGGCGCAACCCGGCGCCGACGATCCCGAACGCGAGCGTATCGGGCCGCCGCTCCATCAACGCATGGGTATAGCGGGCCATGTGCGCGCGGTGGAAGCCGCCGAGGCCGAGGTGGACGATGCCGGGGGTGACAGCCGCGACATCGTAACCGGGCAGGCGGACCGGCGCGCGGAGCTGGGGGAGGTTGGCGCGGTTGAGGTCGACGGCAGTCATTGGGAGCGGCCTTCTCGGGGTGGCCCCAACGATGCGGCGATAGTCAGGAGCTGGTCAAGAATTCAGGTGATTGGGGCAGGCTTCGCACGGCCCCGTTCCGGAATGGCCGCCGGGCCGGCCTGCGCGAGGCTGACCAAATCGAGCCGCCGCAGCCGAGGTGCGAGCCAAGCAGTGCCGGCGACGATGCCGAGGGTGACCAGGCCACCGCCCCATACCGCCGCGGACGCACCCAGCAGGCTGGCGGCGACGCCGCTCTCGAACGCACCGAGCTCGTTCGACGAGCCGACGAACACCGATTTCACCGCGGCGATGCGCCCGCGCATGCCCTCGGGCGAGGCCAGGCGCAGGATGGCGCGGCGGATCACCACGCTGATGCCGTCGCACAGCCCGGCCACGAACAATGCCAGGAGCGACAGCGGCAGCGAGCGGGACAGGCCGAACACCACGATGCTGACGCCGAACCCGGCGATGAC
>CAZZWN010000248.1:0-5110 GCA_964657765.1 uncultured Acetobacteraceae bacterium | reverse complement strand
CTGGGCACCTCGCTGACCATCCCGGTGTTCAAGGAGGTGCTGATCCCGTTCGGCCTGGCGTTTCCGCTGGTCGGCATGGTCGTGATGGTCGGTAGCTCGAACGCGGTCAACCTGACGGACGGGCTGGACGGGCTGGCGATCGTGCCGACGATCATCGCAGCCGCGGTGTTCGCGCTCATTTCCTACCTCGTCGGCAACCGGGTGTTCGCGGACTATTTGCAGCTCCATCCGGTTCCCGGCGTGGGCGAGCTCGGCATCTTCCTCGCGGCGCTCGTGGGGGCGGGACTCGGCTTCCTGTGGTTCAATGCGCCGCCGGCGGCGGTGTTCATGGGCGACACCGGCAGCCTCGCCTTGGGCGGCGCGCTGGGCGCGGTCGCGGTGGCGACGAAGCACGAGATCGTGCTGGGCATCGTCGGCGGCCTGTTCGTCGTCGAGACGGTCAGCGTCATCATCCAGGTGTTCTGGTTCAAGCGGACCGGCCGGCGCGTGTTCCTGATGGCGCCGCTGCATCACCATTACGAGAAAAAGGGCTGGTCGGAGCCGACGATCGTGATCCGCTTCTGGATCGTGTCGATGATCCTGGCGCTGGTGGGCCTGGCCACCTTGAAGATCCGATGAGTGCGTTCCCAAAAGACCTCTTTGCCGGCCGCCGCTTCGCCGTCGTGGGCCTGGGCCGCAACGGGTTGCCGGTGGCACGCGCGCTGCTCGCCATGGGGGCCGAAGTGGCGGTGTGGGACGACAGGCCGGAGGCGCGCGCCGGGGCCGGGTTGCCGCTGCATGATCCCGCCGACGGCCTCGCCGGGTTCGAGGCGCTGGTGCTCAGTCCCGGCATTCCGCATCGCCTGCCCGCCCCGCATCCGGCGGCGCTGGCGGCGCAGCGCGCCGGCGTCCCGATCCTGTCCGACGCCGAGCTGCTGTTCCAGGCGGTGCGCGCGGCCGGGAGCGAGGCGCGGTTCGTCGGCATCACCGGCACCAACGGCAAGAGTACCACCACTGCCCTACTCGCGAATATTTTTTCTACTGCTGGTATCGAATCGGCAGCCGGAGGCAACCTCGGCGTGCCAGCGTTGGCCCTCCCGGCCCTCGCAGATGATGGCGTTTATGTCCTGGAGATGTCCTCCTATATGCTCGAGCGCCTCATGACGCTGCGCTTCGACGCAGCCGCCTTGCTCAATCTCAGCCCCGACCATCTGGATCGGCACGGCGACATGACCGGCTATACCGCCGCCAAGCTGCGGATCTTCGACCGGCAGCGCGCCGGCGATGTTGCGGTGATCGGCGTCGATGACGACGCAGCCGCTTTGACCCACAGCCTCCACGGCCGCCGGATCATAACGATCTCCAGTCATCATCCGGCCGATCTCTGGTGCGACCATGGCGTGCTGCGCGATGGCGGCGGCCCTATCCTGCGCATGGACGACGCCCCCGCCCTGCCCGGCGCGCACAACGCCCAGAACGCCGCCGCGGCCGCCGCGCTGGCCCTGGCGCTCAATGTTCCGCGCGATGCGGTCGCGAGGGGGATCGCCAGCTTCCCGGGCCTGCCGCACCGGCAGCAGCACGTCGCCACCTTGGACGGTGTCGCCTGGGTGAACGACAGCAAGGCGACCAACGCCGCAGCCGCGGCACGCGCGCTGGCCTGCTACGACCGCCTGGTCTGGATTGCGGGCGGCATCGCCAAGGCCGGCGGCATCGAGTCGCTGCGGCCCCTGCTGTCCCGCGTGGCCCACGCCGTGCTGATCGGCCGCGACGCGCCCCTCCTGGCCGGGACCCTCGCCGACGCCGGAGTGCCGTTCACGATGTCCGGCACCCTCGACGCCGCCGTCCCGGCTGCCCGCGCCGCCGCCGTCCGCACCCGATCGCCCGTCGTACTGCTGTCCCCGGCCTGCGCCAGCTTCGACCAGTTCACCGGCTTCGAGGCCCGCGGCGACCGTTTTTGCGAGTTGGTTCTCGCCCCGGCACTGGTGAGGAGCGCCTGATGGCCCTGTCCCGCTCCGACACTTCCGTGCTCGGCCGCTGGTGGTGGACGGTCGACCGTTGGACGCTGCTCGCAGTCGGCACGCTGATCGGCTTCGGCTACGTCATGATGCTGGCGGCCTCGCCCGCCGTGGCCGAGCGCATCCATCAGTCGCGCGACCTGTTCATCTTGAAACAGATCGTGTTCCTGGCGCTCGCCGGGCTGATCGTCATCGGCGTGTCGCTGTTGTCGCCGCGCGGCATCCGCCGCCTGGCGCTGTTCGGCTGCCTGGCGGCGCTGGCGTTGACGGCCGCGACGCTCGTCGTGGGCCCCGAGATCAAGGGCGCCCGCCGCTGGATCTCCGTCCCCGGCATGACCGTGCAGCCCAGCGAATTCCTGAAGCCCTGTTTCGCCGTCGTTGCCGCCTGGCTGCTCAGCGAGGGCCAGCGCGTCCGCCGCTTCCCCGGCATGTTCCTGGCCGGCGGCGTGTTCGTGATGATCGCCCTGTTGCTGAAATCGCAGCCGGACATGGGCATGCTGGCCGTCATCGCGGCGGTGTTCTTCACCCAGTTGTTCATCGGCGGCCTGAATTTGATGCTGGTCGGCGTCGCCGCCGGCGGCCTCGTGGGCGCCAGCGCCGCCGCGTACACCTTCTTCCCGCACGTCCGCAGCCGCATTACCCGCTTCTTGGACCCGGCGTCGGGCGACAGCTACCAGGTCAACACCGCGCTCGAAGCGTTCGGCAACGGCGGCCTGCTGGGCCGCGGCCCCGGCGAGGGCCGGGTCAAGGACGTGCTGCCGGACGCCCACGCGGACTTCGTGTTCGCCGTGGTGGGCGAGGAGTTCGGCATGGTCATCTGCCTGGTCCTGCTCTGCCTGTTCGGCTTCATCGTGCTGCGCGGCCTGCTGCGGCTGCTGGCGGAGCAGGACCTGTTCATCGTGCTGGCGTCCTGCGGGCTCGTGACCAGCTTCGGCCTGCAGGCGTTCGTGAACATGGCGAGCTCGCTGCACCTGATCCCGACCAAGGGCATGACCCTGCCCTTCGTATCCTATGGCGGTTCGTCCGTGCTGGCCGTGGCACTCGGCATCGGCATGCTGCTGGCGCTCACCCGGCTCCGCACCCGGGCCGAGCCGGTCTGGGAGCGCAGCGCATGAGGGGCCTCCCCGTCCGTCCGATCGTGATCGCCGCCGGGGGCACCGGCGGGCACTTCTTCCCGGCCGAGGCGCTGGCGTCCGAGCTGATCGCCCGCGGCCACCGCATCGCGCTGCTGACGGACGCGCGCAGTGGCGGGCTGCAATCGGCGGTGTTCGCGGGCCACGAAACGTTCGTGCTGCGCGGCGCAGGAATCGCCGGACGTGGCGCATTGCGTGCCGGCCAGGCGGCGCTGGCGCTTGCGGCGGGGACGGCGCAGGCCCACGGCATCCTGTCGAGGCTCGGCGCCGGCGTGATCGTGGGTTTCGGCGGCTATCCCTGCGTTGCTCCCGTGCTGGCGTCGCGCATGCTGCGGGAGCGGCCGGCGGTCGTGCTGCACGAGCAGAATGCCGTGCTCGGCCGGGCCAACCGGGCGCTGGCGCGGTTCGCGGATCGGCTGGCACTGGGAATGGCCGATACCACGCGCCTGCCGGCCGGCCTCGCAACGGTGCTGACCGGCAACCCGGTGCGTCCGGCGATCCGCGCCATGGCCGGGCTTGGCTATGCGCCGCCCGATGCGGACGGTCCGATCAACCTGCTCATAACCGGCGGCAGCCAGGGCGCGCGGGTGTTCAGCGACGCGGTGCCCCAGGCCATCGCCCTCCTGCCAGACAGGCTTCGCGCCCGGCTCCAAGTCGTGCAGCAGTGCCGTCCCGAGGACCTCGACCGCGTGCGCGCCGCCTATGCCGCACAGGGCGTCCATGCCGAGCTTGCCGCATTTTTCCCCGACATGGCCGCCCGGCTGGCGGCGGCGCATTTCGTAGTGGCGCGCGCCGGCGCCAGCACGGTCGCGGAACTGTGCGTCGTGGGGCGGCCCGCATTGCTGGTGCCGCTGCCCGGCTCGATCGACCAGCACCAGGCCCAAAATGCCGCGGCATCCGGTGCTGGCGTGCTGCGGCAGGCCGTATTCGAGGCGAACCCGCAGGCGCTCGCCGACGCGCTCGCCGCCCGGCTGCCCTTCCCTGCTTTGCTTGCCGAGCAAGCGCAACTGGTCGCCGGCGCTGGCATCCCCGACGCCGCCGCCCGGCTCGCCAACCTGGTCGAACATATGGCGCAGATCAATCTGCAAGGAGCTCGCGCGTGAGGGCACTGCCACTCGGCATCGGCACGATCCACTTCGTCGGCATCGGCGGCATCGGCATGTCGGGCATCGCCGAGGTGCTGCACACGCTGGGCTACGCCGTCCAGGGCAGCGACATTTCCGACAACGCCAACGTGCGGCGGCTGCGCGATGCCGGCATCCCCGTGGCGATCGGCCACGACGCGGCCAACGTCGCCAACGCGCAGGTCGTGGTGGTGAGCACGGCGATCAGCCGCGACAACCCGGAAGTCGCCGCCGCCCGCGCCCGGCTGGTCCCCGTGGTGCGCCGGGCGGAGATGCTGGCCGAGCTGATGCGGCTGAAATGGGCCATCGCCGTCGGCGGCACGCATGGCAAGACGACGACGACGAGCCTCGTGGCCTGCCTGCTGGAGGCAGCCCACATGGACCCGACCGTGATCAACGGCGGCATCATCAACGCCTACAACTCGAATACCCGGCTCGGCGACGGCGAGTGGATGGTGGTCGAGGCCGACGAGAGCGACGGCAGCTTCCTGCGCTTGCCGGCCGTCATCGCCGTGGTCACCAACATGGACCCGGAGCACCTGGACCATTGGGTCACGGCGGAGGCGATGGTTGCGGGCTACGACCAGTTCGTCGCCAACGTGCCGTTCTACGGCTTCGCGGTGCTGTGCATCGACCATCCCGGCGTGCAGCAGATGATCCCGCGCCTGTCCGATCGTCGGGTGATCACCTACGGGTTCTCGCCGCAGGCCGACGTGCGGGCCGAGCGGCTGGTGATGGACAAGCTCGGCGCCACGTTCGAGGTCGTCGTGACCGGGCGCGGGCGCAGCGCGTCCCGCCGCATGGGGCCGTTCCGGCTGCCGATGCTGGGGCAGCACAACGTGCAGAACGCGCTGGCGGC
>CAZZWN010000247.1:0-5174 GCA_964657765.1 uncultured Acetobacteraceae bacterium | reverse complement strand
GCTCGAAGGTCAGCTCGGCCAACTCGAACTGCTTCTTCGGGTAGTAGAACGACTGCACCTTGGTCCGGGTGCCGATGTGGTCGGTCGCCAGGTCATGGCCATAGAACTGGGCGAAGATGACATGGAGCTGGGCACCGGGGAGCTGGACGGTTCGATTGAGATCCACGTCGGCGCTGAACAGCACCACGCCCGAGGTGTCGGTGCCCTGGGTGATGCCGCCCACCGGGTTGGCCGCGAAGCTCTGCACATAGCGCAGCCGCGGCAGTATGCCGAGGCCGAGCAGGTCCTGGCCGATCCGGACGATGGGCTCGAACGGCGTGCCGAGCAGCGGGCTTGGTTGACGGCTGGCGCGCACCGGCGCCGGGTCGAAGACCGGCACGTCCTGCACGCTCGCCGCGGTGGCCGCGAACAGCAGCAGCGCGGAGGCAGCCGCGCGCGCGAAATCCCTGCGACGCCGAGGCGTCGGCATCCTATCCATCCGCTTTCCCTCTGGGATGGCAGCGTGCCTAGGTCGCGAGCGGATTGCCAGTCGTTGCGAGGGGTTTGCATTCCATCCCGTCCGACAATGGCCTAGCCTTCGGCGCGCAACGAGTTGCAGAGGGGAACGCCATGGCAGATCATACGGACGCGACCGGCGGCCTGCCCGCTATCGGCTTTGTGGGAATCGGCAACATGGGCTGGCCGATGGCGGCGCGGCTGCTCGTGGCCGGCTTCCCCGTGCAGGTCGCCGACACGCGGCCAGAGCGGGCGGAGGGCTTCGTGGACCAGGTCGGCGGCGCCGCGGCATCCAGCCTGCGCGCCCTGGCCGAGGCCAGCGAGCTGATCCTCACCATGCTGCCCACCAGCGCCGCGGTGTCGGCCGTGCTGGACGACATCCTGCCGCATCTTCGGCCCGGCGCACTCCTGATCGACCTGACCAGCGGCGAGCCCGCGGCCACACGGCGCATCGCAGTGCGCGTCAGCGAGGCCGGGGGCACGATGGTGGACGCGCCGGTGTCCGGCGGTGTCGAGCGCGCGCGCACCGGTCAGCTCGCCATCATGGCGGGCGGCGCCGACGCGGACGTCGAGCGGGCGCGCCCGGCGCTCGAGGCGATGGGATCCTCGTTGCTGCGCACCGGCGGCGTCGGCACGGCACACGCCATGAAGGCGTTGAACAACCTGGCCAGCGCCGGCAGCTTCCTGATCGGGGTCGAGGCGCTGCTGATTGGACAGCGCTTCGGCCTGGACCCCGGCATGATGGTGGACGTGCTGAACGCCTCGACCGGCATGAGCAACAGCTCGCAGAAGAAGTTCCGGCAGTTCGTGCTGTCCCGCCGGTTCAACAGCGGGTTCGGCCTCGACTTGATGGTGAAAGACCTTGGCATAGCCCTCGGCGTCGCCCGCGACACCAGCACGGCCGCCCCGTTCGCGGCGCTGTGCCGGGAGCTTTCGGCCGCCGCCCAAGCCATGCTCGGACCCGGCGCCGACCACACCGAGCTCGCCAAGCTCTCGGAACGCCTGGCCGGCAGCGACCTTGCGGAGAGGCCGGAGCAGCAACCGCCCACCGCTTGACCCCCCGGCGGCATGGCCCGACAGTTGGGCCATAAAACAAGGCTTGGGGAAATCGTCGATGCTGCGCAGGTCCGTCTTGGCTGCCTTGGGTGGAATGCCGTTCGCCCGGGGCGCCGCAGCCCAGGGCGCGGCCCCGGCCGAGATCAAGGTCGGCATCGTCTACTCGGGGTCCGGCACCTACGCCGCCATCAGCATGCCGGTGTATAACGGCATGAAGCTCTGGGCCGAGCGGATGAACGCCGGCGGTGGCGTATTCGCCAAGCCGTTCGACCGCAAGATCAAGGTCCGCCTGGTCGCCTACGACGACCAGAGCCAGCCGGCCACCTCGACCACGCTGATCAACCAGCTCATCACCCAGGATAAGGTCGACGTGCTCGCCTGCAACTCCGGCTCCGTATTGACGGCCGCCGCCATGCCGGTGGCGCGGGACAACAAGATGATGCTGTTCAACCCGACCGGCACCGGGCAAAGCCTGTTCTCCGCGGACAACCCCTATATGCTGCTCACGTCCTCGCCGGTTTCGACCGAGTGGCCGCGATGGGTCGCGCAGTTCCTGGCCAAGGAGGGCCCGGCCAACGGCATCAAGCGCGTCGCGCTGATCTATGCCACCAACGAGTTCACCGGCACGCTCGCCAGCGCATTCCGCCGCATGATCAAGGACAGCGGGGCGCCGCTCGAGTTCGTCTATGACCAGGGCGTGCCGACCGCAACGTCAAACTACACCGTGCTGATCAACAACATCGCCGCAGCCAGCCCCGATGCGGTCATCGCGCTGGGCTACCCGAACAACGACATCGCCTTCCTGCGCAACCTGGGCGACAGCGGCGTGTCGTTCCGCTGGCGCTTCCAGATCTATCCGGGCATCGAGAAGGACGAGCTGGCCAAGACCGTCGGCTATGCCCCAATGGACGGCGTATTCACCTTCGCGACCGCGGCCGACATCGACTACAAGCCGGATGTCGGCATCTCCATCGGCGAATACCGCGCGGCCTGGGAAAAGGCCTATCCCGAGGGCCGCGTCGAGTTCGGCTTCAACGCCATCGCCGGCTACAACACCGGCCTGATCATCGAGCGCACGCTCGCGACGGCGGACAGCATGGCGCAGCTCGAATTGCGCCGGGCCGCGTTCGCGCTTTCGGGCAAGATACGCACGCTGAACGGGCCGTTCGAGCTGGACGCGACGGGGGGCCAGATCGGCTCCGTCACGCCGGCCGGGCAGCTGGTTTCGGACGGCCATGGCAAGCTCAAGATGAACGTCGTCTGGCCCCCGCAGGTCGCGACGGCCAAGGCGGTCTACGGCGCGCCCTAGTTAGTGCTCGTCCACGCGATCCTGTCCGGCTTGGTGTTCGGGCTGTATTTCACCCTGGTCGGCCTCGGGCTCAACCTCGTGTTCGGCGTCATGCGGATCGTCAACCTCGCGCATGGCGACGTGCTGATGCTGGGCGCGTTCGCCGCCGTCTCGCTGTTCGCCAACGCGGGTGCGTCGCCGCTGCTGTCGGCTGCGTTGGTGCCGTTCGTGTTTTTCCTGCTCGGCCTGCCGTTCTACTATTTGGTCGTGCCGCGGCTGCTGGCCGCGCGCGATTCCGAGATGCTGTCCATCATCCTGTTCTTCGGCGTGTCGCAGGTCATCGAGGCGCTGGCGACCCTCGCCTTCGGGGCCAGCGCGCGCTCGCTGCCGGGCCGCCTGCTCGGCGTCGGGCCGATGAGCGTGCTTGGCGCGTCGTTGCCGAAGGCGTGGGTGTATAGCGCCGCCATCAGCCTCGCCGCCGTGCTCGCCATCTTCGTCTACTTGTATCGCACCCGGCTCGGCACCCTCACCCGCGCCGTGATGGCCAACCGCGAGGAGGCGCTGGCGACCGGCATCGACGTCCACCGCGTCTCGGCGATCGCATTTGGCATCGGGCTGGGGCTGGCGGGGCTGGCGGGGGTGTTCGCGCCGTTCATGCTGGGCAGCGTCAGGCCGTCGATCGGGGTCGACCTCAACATCACGGCCTTCGCGGTCATCGTCGTCGGCACCCTGGGCAACCCGCTCGGCACGGTGCTGGGCGGGCTGGTTTATGGCGTGTCGCTGATGCTGATGCAGACCTATCTCAGCTCCTGGGCCAACCTGCTGCCCAACCTGCTGCTGATCGGGGTGCTGCTGGTGCGGCCGAGCGGGCTGCTGGGGCGCCGGGTGCGGCTTGCGTAGCCGGCTGCTGCGCGACCTGCTGCTCGTGGCGGCGCCGGTCGTGCTGATCATGGCGTTGGCCCCGTTCGGCTATGGCAACCAGTTGCTGCTGTTCAACTTCGTCATGTTCCTCGCCTTGGCGCAGGGGCTGAACATCATCTACGGGTTCACGGGCTACCTGCCGTTCGGCTACGTCGGCTTCTTCGGCGCTGGGGCCTACGGTTTTGCCATCGCGGTGCTGCAATTGCACTGGCCGCCAATGGCAGCACTGCTGGCGGCGGGCGCGGCGTCGGTCCTGCTGGGATTGGTGCTCACCCCGCTGTTGCGGCTGTCGGGGGCCTACTTCGCCATCGCCAACCTGGCGGCGTCGCAGGCGGTGTATCAGGTCGTCTCGAACCCCGACCTCGAATGGCTGACCCGCGGCCCCTACGGCATCACGCTCACCGGTGTCTATGCGCCACGGACCAGCTATGCCGCCTCGGTCACGATCCTCGCAGGGGCATTGGCGCTGGTCGCCGCATTGCGCAACTCGCGGTTCGGCCTGGCGCTGCAGGCGATCAAGGACGATCCCGTCAGCGCCGCCAGCGCCGGCGTTCCCGTGGTGCGGTTGCGGACCATGGCGTGGCTGCTGTCGGCGCTAGTGGCCGGGCTGGTCGGCGGCGCCTACGCCTGGACCATCGGCACCTTCTATCCCGAGAGCGTGTTCGACCTCGGGATCAGTATCTTCGCCGTCGTGTTCACCCTGTTCGGCGGCGCGGCCACCCTGATCGGGCCGGTGCTCGGCGTCGCAATCCTATACGGCGTCTACAACAGCATCGGCATCAGCGTGCCGCAGTATTTCCAACTGATTTACGGCGCGCTGATAGTGGGGCTGGTGCTGTTCCTGCCCAACGGCCTCGTTTCCCTGCTGCAGCGGCGAGGCCTGCGTGTCCCCTGACCCTATCTTGCCCACTGGTCCTATCTTACATGTCGAGAAGCTGGTGAAGCGTTTCGGCGCGTTCCGGGCGCTCGACGGCATCAGCTTCGACCTCCGGCCCGGCGAGGTCTTGGGCCTCGTCGGTCCCAACGGCTCCGGCAAGACGACGTGCATCAACGTCATCTCCGGCCTCTATGCCGCCAGCGAGGGCCGGGTCACGTTCGAGGGGCGCGACCTCGCCACCGTCGCCCCGCATCTGCGGGCGCAGGCCGGGATCAACCGCACCTTCCAGTCGCCGCACCCATTCGGATCGTTGACGGTGCAGGAAAACGTGGCGGTCGCGGCGGCCTATGGCGGGGCCGGGCGGGTGGTCGACCTCGAGGCATTGCTGGCGTCGGTCGAGCTCGACGGCGCGGCGAACCGCACGGCGCACGACCTGAACAGCGCGCAGCAGAAGGCGCTGGATTTGGCGCGGGCGCTCGCGACGTCGCCGCGCCTGTTGCTGGTGGACGAGCTTGCCGCCGGGCTGAACCCGGCCGA
>CAZZWN010000246.1:0-5189 GCA_964657765.1 uncultured Acetobacteraceae bacterium | reverse complement strand
GAGATCCGCGAATACGAGCGCACTTCGACGACCGTGCTCAACGCGCTGCTGATCCCGGTCGTCCGCTCCTACCTCAATCGCCTGGCAGAACGCATGCAGGCCCACGGCATGGCGGCTCGGCTGCTGCTGGTGCAATCAAACGGCGGCGTCTGCTCCGCCGAGATCGCCAGCGAGCAGCCGGTGCGCCTGCTGCTCTCCGGACCCAGCGGCGGGGCCTTGGCGGCACAGCGCGCGTCGCAGCGGCTGGGATTGCCGGACCTCGTGGGGATCGACATGGGCGGCACCAGCTTCGACGTCTGCGTCGTGCGCGACGGCAGCGTGACCTCGATGACCCAGGGCGAGATCGACGGCCTGCCGGTGCGCCTGCCGATGGTCGAAATCCGCACCATCGGCGCTGGTGGCGGGTCCATCGCGTCCGTTCTGCCCGGTGGCCGCCTCGTCGTCGGCCCGCGCAGCGCCGGGGCGCGGCCGGGACCGGTCTGTTATGGGCATGGCGGCACGCAGCCCACGGTGACGGATGCGAACCTACTGCTGGGGCGGCTCGACGCCGGGTTCTTCCTGGGCGGGGCCATGGCGCTCGATCTGCCCGGCGCCGAATTGGCTGTGCAAAAGCAAGTCGCTGACGCGCTGGGCGTGGAATTGGACGCGGCGGCGGAGGGCATCCTGGCGCTCACCAACGCCAGCCTGGCGTCGGCGATCCGGCTGAGCCTGTTCGAAAAAGGCCTGGACCCACGGCAATTCAGCCTGCTGTCGTTCGGCGGCGCCGGCGGGCTGCATGCGATCCCGGTGGCCGAGGAGCTCGGCATCGGCAAAGTCGTGTTCCCCGCGGAGGCCAGCACCTTCTCCGCCAGCGGCATCCTGCACTCCGATATCGTGCACGACCTGGCGAGCAGCCGCATCCTGCGCGCCGTGCCGGAGAGCCTGGACGAAATCCAGCGGGCCTGCCTGGCGTTGCGGCAGCAAGGCGAGAGCCTGCTCGAACAGGACGGCCTGCCGCCCGAGCGCCGCGAACTCAGCTTGTCCGTCGATATGCGCTACCACGGCCAGGCTTTCGAGCTCGTCGTGCCGTGGGGCGACGTGGCGCCCGCCCCGAGCACGCTGGACCGCCTGATCGCCGACTTCCACGCGTTGCACCGGCAGCGCTTCTCCTATGCCGACCCCGGCGATCCCGTGGAGATCGTGACCCTGCGCCTGACCGCGACCGGACGCCTGCCGGAAGTGCATTCGGCCTATGCCGCGACGGCCAACGAGACCGCGACCGAACGGCAGCGCCGGGTTTTTATCGCAGGCGCCTGGCACGACGTCGCTGTCCATCGGCGTGCGGACGTGCGCCATCCGATCCCTGGCCCGGCGCTGATCGAAGAGGCCTATACCACGGTGTTCGTCGCCCCCGGCTGGACCTGCGGCCCCGGCCAGGGCGGCGACCTGCTGGCGCAGCGCTTGCACGTTACATCCGAGACGAAGGGCATGGGCACGCTGGGACCGATCGAGCTCGAAATCATGCGCAACGCCCTGACCGCCGCCGCGGCCGAGATGGACGTGACGATCTGGCGCACCAGCCGGTCCACCATCGTGCGCGAGTTGCTGGACTACTCGACGGCGGTGTTCGACCGCGACGGCTACAACGTGGCGCAGTCCGCGCGCATCCCGCAGCATTTGAACTCGATGGGCGCCGGGCTGCTGACGATCATTCGCGATTTCATGCCGCTGGAGGGCTGGGAGGATGGCGACGTCGTCATCACCAACGACCCCTATTGCGGTGGCCAGCACATCCCCGACATCCTGGCATTCCGGCCGGTGTTCGTGGACGGCGTGCGCATCGCCATCGTCGGCACGCTGTGCCACCACCTCGACATGGGCGGCATCTCCGCCGGCTCCTATGGCGCGACGGCCACGGAGGTGTTCCAGGAAGGGCTGCGCATCCCACCGTTGAAGCTGCTGCGGCGCGGGACGCTGAACGCCGAGGTGCTGGCGATGATGCGGCAGAACGTGCGCCGGCCGGACATGCTGTGGGGCGACCTGCAGGCGCAGCTCGCCTCGCTCGCTGTGGGCGTCGCCAACATGACGAAGCTCGCGAACCGCTTCGGCGCGACGGCGATCGTGGCCGCCTGCGCCCGCATCCTCGACAGCTCCGAGGCGGCGATGCGGGCGATGATCGGCCGCATGCCGGACGGGCGCTACGAGTTCGAGGATTGGATCGACGACGACGGCCTGACCGACACGCCGATACGCATCCACGCCGCGATCGACATCGACGGGGAGGAGATGGTGGTCGATCTCTCCGGCTCCGGCCCGCAGGCGCTCGGGCCGATCAATGCGACGCTCGCGTCCTCGGGCTCGGCCGTGTCGTATGCCGTCATGGCCTGCGCGGATCAGCCGATCCCCGCCAACGCCGGGTGTTATCGCCCGGTGACGGTGGTTGCGCGCGCGGGTTCGATCGTGCACGCCCAGACGCCGGCGCCGGTCGCCAACCGCGTCGCCGTGACCCACCGGCTGGCGACCACGCTGCTTGGCGCGCTGCATCAGGCGGTGCCGGAGCGCATCCCCGCCGCCTATTACGGCACGAGCTACGTCTGCACGTTCCAGACCATCGGCGAGGCCAACGACCGCAACGTGCTGGTCGAGATCGAGGTCGGCGGTGGCGGCGGGCATCCCGAGCAGGACGGCCTCAACGGCTATTCCAGCGGCATGCACAACAACGCCAACATCCCGATCGAGATGATCGAGAGCGAGCTGCCGTTGACGATCACCGCCTATGGCATCCTGCCCGGAAGCGCCGGCGCCGGGCGGCACCGCGGCGGCATGGGCCTGGTGCGCGAATGGCGGGTGGACTGCCCGGAGGCGGTGTTCACCGCAAACCTCGAGCGCTTCAAGTTCCGGCCCTATGGGTTGGCGGGCGGGCTGCCGGGTGCGCCGGGCCGGCTATGGCTGCTGCGCGACGGCGAGCGCCAGGCGCTGCCGTCCAAGATCGGCAATCTCCGCCTGCGCCGCGGCGACGTCGTGCGGCTCGAGACCTCGGGCGGCGGCGGCTTCGGCGACCCGGCCCGGCGCCTCGCCACCGCGACCGCCGGCGATATCCAATGCGGTTACGTCGATGCGCACTGAAATCAAGGGACTTGCCATGCGGTTCATCGCCTTGTTCGCCGCAATGCTCGCCTTTGCCGCGCCGGTCAGGGCGCAGGATGCCGTGAAGCTCGGCGCCTTCGTCACGCTGTCCGGCGTCAGCGCCGACGTGGGCGGACAGATGAAGGCCGGCATCGAGGTCGCGGTGGACCGCATCGCCCAGGGCTACGCGGTCGGCGGCAAGCCGATGAAGATCCAGGTGATCTGGTATGACGACGAGGGCAAGGCCGACACCGGGCTCAACGCCGTGACCCGGGCACTGACGGTCGACAAGGTCAACGTCGCCGTCGGCTTCCTCAGCAGCGACGTGTATATCCGGGTGATCGACGAGTTCCAGCGCGCGTCGACGCCGGTCATCGCCTGCTGCTCCGCCTCGCTCGGCATCGGCGACAAGATCGCCCGGCAGAACATGCTGTATGCCTTCCAGCTCAGCCCGACCGCGCGCGACGTTGCCACGGCGACGATCGGCGCCGTCGCGACGCTCGTAAAGCCGGCTAAGGTGGCGATGCTGAACGAGAACACCGATTCCGGCCGCGACTTCTCCCGCATCTCCCGCGAGTGGCTGGCGGCCCATGCGCCGGGCACCGAAGTGGTGGCGGACGAGTTCGTGCCCCGCGGCGTCACCGACCTCACGCCGCAGTTCGCCAAGTTCAAGCGGCTGGGCGTCGGCGCCATCGTCGGCGAGGTCTATGGGTCGAGCGCGCCCATCGAGTACGAGCAGTTCAACGAGCTGCGGGTGCCGGCGGTGATCGCGCACATGGGCACCAGCGCCTCGGCCGACAGCTTCGTCGCCGAGCATGGCAAGGACATGGAAGGGTCGCTGGTCAACGTGCGCTGGATCCCCGGCGACTACACGCCGGTCAGCAAGCCGATGGTGGACGCCTACAAGGCCAAGACCGGCTTCTCGCCGTCGACCTTCGCGGTGCAGGCGCACGACTCCGCGCTGGTGGCGCTGGAGGCGGTCCGCACCGCAGGCAGCCTCGATCCCGCCGCGATCGCGAAGGCGCTGGAGGACACCACGTTCATTGCGGCCTGGGGCTCGCGGCACTTCACCCCGCTCGCCGAGGGGCACCGGATGCCGGTGGACACCATCGTCACCCAAATCCAGGACGGCAAGAAGGCCGTGGTCTATCCGCTGGAGGCCGCCGCGAAGCAAGGCAGCGCTTACCGCGCGGTGCCGCCCTACTCCTGGCAGAAGTGACGCAGTGAAGAGGCAGCTTGTCGTCCGCGGGCTCGGCAAGCGTTTCGGCGGGCTTGCGGCGGTCGATGGCTGTTCGTTCGAAGTAGCGCCGGGCCAGGTCGTCGGGCTGATCGGGCCGAATGGTTCGGGCAAGAGCACGGTGTTCAACTTGGTTACCGGCGCGATCCGGCCCGATCGCGGCGAGGTCGACTACGGCGGCCACTCGCTGCTCGGACTGCCGCTGCACCGCATCGCCCGGCGCGGCATCGGACGGACGTTCCAGGACGTGAAGATTTTTCGCGAACTGCCGGTCTGGCGGAACCTTGCCATTGCGGCGCTCGGCCGCGGCATCGCCGGCTGGCAGGGGCGCGGCGAGGCGCTGCTGATCGACATGGGCCTCGGCCATCTGCGCAACGAGCTGGGCGAGAACTTGTCGATCGGGCAGCAGCGGCTGCTCGAACTGACGATGCAGCTGCTGGCGGCGCCGGACCTGCTGCTGCTGGACGAGCCGCTGGCGGGGGTGCATCCGGTGGTGCGCAACCGCATCGCCGGCATCGTCCGCGCGCAGCGGGCGGCCGGGCAGGGCATACTCCTGATCGAGCACGACATGCGCTTCGTCATGGAGCTGTGCGACCGCATCGTGGTGCTGGACCACGGAGAAAAGATCGCCGACGGCCCGCCGGACCAGGTCCGCGCCGACCCGCTGGTGATCGCGGCGCTGCTGGGCTCGCGTCCGGCCGCCGCATGAACATCCTGGACGTGGCCGCCGTGCGCGCCGGATATGGTCGGCTCGAAATCCTGCAGGGCGTCTCGCTGTCCGTCGCACCCAACGAGATCGTCGGCATCATCGGCCCGAACGGCGCCGGCAAGTCCACATTATTAAAAA
>CAZZWN010000245.1:0-5206 GCA_964657765.1 uncultured Acetobacteraceae bacterium | reverse complement strand
CAACGCGTATGGCTGCACGTCGACGCCGCGATGGCCGGCAGCGCCATGGTCCTGCCGGAGATGCGGCGGCTCTGGGACGGCATCGAGGGCGCGGACAGCCTCGTGCTCAACGCGCATAAGTGGCTTGGGGCGCCGTTCGACTGCTCGTTGTATTATGTGCGCGATGCCGAACACCTGGTGCGTGTCATGTCGACCAGCCCGAGCTTCCTGCAGAGCGGCGCGGACGGCCGGGTGCGGAATTTGCGCGACTGGGGGATCCCGCTCGGCCGTCGCTTTCGTGCGTTGAAGTTATGGTGCTTGATCCGCGAGCAGGGGGTGGAGGGTCTCGCCGCCCGGCTGCGCCGCGATATCGCCAACGCGGCCTGGCTTGCGGCCGAGGTGGCGGCGACGCCGTGCTGGCGGGTGGTGGCGCCGGTGCCGCTGCAGACGGTATGCGTGCGCCATGAACCACCGGGTCTCGACGCGGACGCGCTCGACGCCCATACGCGGGCGTGGGCGGAACGGATCAACCGGTCCGGCGCCGCCTACCTCACGCCGGCGACGATCGACGGGCGCTGGATGGTGCGGGTCTCGGTCGGCGCGGAGCCGACGGAACGTGCGGACGTCGCGGCGGTCTGGGCTGCCATGCGGGAAGCGGCGGAGGCGGTATGACACACGAGAGCCGGCGTCGGCGAGGCATTCCAGAGTTGCATGAACCAACGTTTGTGCGTGCGGCCCTGGATTGCTTCGTCAAAAGCGCTCCTCGCAATGACGATCTACCTACGCGTAGGACGGGGGTGGTGGGCCGATGACGGACGGGCGGGTCGCGTTAGTAACAGGCGGGGCACGCGGCATCGGGCAGGCAACGGCGGCGCGGCTGGCCCGCGACGGCTGGCGCGTGGTCGTCGCCGACCGTGGCGATGCGCCGGCGGTGGACGTTCCCGCCCGTTTCGTCCGCGCCGACGTCTCGGACGAAGCGGCAGTGGCGCGGTTGATCGACGGCATACGCGGGCAGGAAGGTCGCCTCGACGGCCTCGTCTGCAACGCGGGCTTTATGATCCGCAAGCCTTTGCGCGAACTTAGCCTTGCCGAGTGGCAATCGGTGCTCGGCACCAACCTGACCAGCACGTTCCTGCTCGTGCGCGCGGCCGAGGACCTGCTGCGGGCCGCGCGTGGCGCCATCGTCACCGTCGCCTCTACCCGCGCGCACCAGTCGGAGCCGAACACCGAAAGCTACAGCGCCTCGAAGGGCGGGCTGCTGGCATTGACGCACGCGCTCGCCATCAGCCTGGGGCCGGACGTCCGGGCCAACTGCGTCAGCCCCGGCTGGATCGACGTGCGCGGCGAGGCGCTGGGCCCCGAGGACCATGCCCAGCACCCGGCCGGGCGCGTCGGCCGTCCCGAGGATCCGGCGGCGCTGATCGCCTGGCTGCTCGGTCCCGACAGCGGCTTCGTCACCGGCGCAGAGTTCGTCACCGACGGCGGAATGACGCGCAAGATGATCTATGCGGAATAACCGAGCCCGTCGACCGGCTAGAAGCCCGCCAGCACCAGCTTGCCGATCACGCTTCCGGCCTCAATGAGGGCGTGGGCCCGGCGCAGGTTGGCGGCGTTGATGACGCCCAGGCTCTGTGTCGCCGTCGGGCGGATCGCGCCGCGGTCCACCAGCGCCGCCACCTCCGTCAGGATCTCGTGCTGGCGGATCATG
This sequence comes from uncultured Acetobacteraceae bacterium, assembly GCA_964657765.1. Classification (GTDB taxonomy): domain Bacteria; phylum Pseudomonadota; class Alphaproteobacteria; order Acetobacterales; family Acetobacteraceae; genus CAHJXG01. The sequence continues at coordinate 3,519 of CAZZWN010000245.1, read as the reverse complement.
TCGGGCGTGCCGAACATCGGCCGGGTGAACATCGCCTCCCAATGGATCGAAACGCTTTTCAGCTTCATCAATCGCAGGTCCAGCGGCTCCGGATCGTCGATCAATCCGAAACGCCCCTGCGGCGCGATGAGCGCGGCGACCTCGGCCCAATTCTTTGCGTCGGTGTGGGTCGAGAACACGTAGCGCAGCGGTTCGGCCAGGCCGAGCGCCGCAATCTCCGCCCCAAGCGGCTTCGCGTGGTTGATGACGTGGTGGGCGCCAAGCTCCCGTACCCAACGCTCGCTCTCGGGCCGAGACGCCGTCGCCACCACGATGAGCGTCGTCAGCGCCCGGGCCAACTGGATCGCGATAGACGGCACGCCGCCTGCCCCGCCGAGGATCAGCACGGCTTCACCCTTGCCGGCCTGCCCTTGCGCAATCCCTAGCCGGTCGAACAGCATCTCGTAGGCGGTCAATGCGGTCAGCGGCAGCGACGCCGCCGCCGCATGGTCCAGCGACGCGGGCTTGCGCCCGACGATGCGCTCATCCACCAACTGCAACTCCGCGTTCGAGCCCGGCCGGTTCAGCACGCCGGCGTAGAACACAGCGTCGCCGGGGCGGAACAGCGTTGCCTCGGGTCCGGCGGCCTCCACGACGCCGGACGCGTCGTAGCCCAGGACCATCGGCCGCTCCGGCGTCGCCTTGAACACGGCCCGGCTTTTGACGTCGCGCGGGTTGACCGACACGGCGTGGACGCGGACCAGCAGGTCGCGCCCGGCTGGCGGGGCCGGGTCGGGCAGTTCGAGGTCACGCAGGGCATGCTCATTGGCGATCGGCAGCCCGTGCTCGAAATAGCCGACGGCTCGCATCGTGGGTTCCTCCGAAAGGCGCTCGGGTCAGGCGGCCTCTTGCTGCTGGCCCCCACATAGCACGACGCTAAGGCGCTGCATGCCGACGATCTGCCGCAGGTTGCCCTCGACCAGATGCAGCATCTCCGACGGCATCGCGTCCATGCCGATCTCGACCAGCATGGCCAGGCCGTCGCGGCGGGCACGGACCCGATCCGGCACCAAGTTGCGGCGGGCGAAGGGGCCGAGCACGCGGGAGAGCAGGCCGGGCTCGGCGTCGGCCAGGAGCTCGAAGCGCACGGTTCGGCAGAGAGGATCGTTCAGTTGGGGAAACATAGAAGCACCTATTGGATGAGGTCAGGACTGGGTCGCGGACCCGGCTGCCGAACCCGGCGCATAGCGCCAATCCGGCTAGGCAGCCGGGGCGGTAATTCGCGTGTTCTGAGACCAATTGTGCATCGTGCGTTGATACCGCCCCGGCGGCGATTGCGCCAGCCCTGATCGACCCAGAAGAAGATGCGGATCGAAAGGTCTAATCGTTGCGGCACCGCTAGATCGGCGCATCTGGCGGGAACGAGGGCGCCCGCTTCTCCCGGAACGACGCGAGCCCCTCCTTCGCCTCCGGTCCGCCGAACCCCAGGAACTCCATCGCCAGCGAGGCGTCGAAGCTCGGGCCCATCTGCCGCAGCCAGTTGTTCAGCGCGTATTTGGTCCAGCGTATGGCCGACTGCGCGCCCTCCGCCAGGCGGCTCGCCACCCGCACGGCGCGGTCGTCGAGCTCCACGTCGGCTACGGCGAGGGACACGAGGCCAATACGCTCGGCCTCCTCCCCCAGCAGCGGGTCGCACAACAGCAGGAAATACTTGGCCTTGGCCATGCCGCACAGCAGCGGCCAGAGCATCACCGCGTGGTCGCCCGCCGCCACGCCGAGCCTTGTATGTCCATCGACGATGCGGCAGGTCTTGGTCGCGATCGAAATGTCGGCGAGCAAGCCGCACACCAGCCCGGCGCCCACCGCGACGCCGCGCATGGCGCTGACGACCGGCTTGCTGCAGTTCACCAGGTTGTAGACGATATCGCGCGCCTCCCGCCAAACACGCATGCGCACGTCGTAGCCGTCGATCATCTCCTCGATCATGCCGAAGTCGCCGCCGGCCGAGAACGTGTCGCCGGCGCCGGTGATGATGACCGCGTTCACGGTCGGGTCCGCATCGACGTCGCGCCAGATCTCGGCGAGCTCCGTGTGCATCGTGCGATCGGCAGAGTTCATCTTGCCGTTGTCCATGGCGATGCGCAGCACGCGGGGATGCGGGCGGTCGAAGCGCAGCCGGGTATAGCGGGCGTAACGGTCGGTGGGGTCCACGCGCATGCGCCTTTCGACAGCGGGATGCGCAGCCTAGACCTTTGCCGGGCGAACGCTCAAGAGAGGCTGAACGATACGAGGTGGCCTTCGTGACAACCCTGCCGGCGATCCCGCCCTCGCTGACCTTTCCGTTCCCCACGCCGCCCGAGGCCGGCCAGGCCATCGAGGTCGCGCCCGGCATCCTTTGGCTGAAGCTCGCGCTGCCGTTCCGCCTGGATCATGTGAACATCTACTTGGTCGAGGACGGCGCGGGCTATGCCGTTATCGACACGGGGATCGGCGACGCGGCGACGCAGGCAGTGTGGGAGGCACTGCTGGCCGGACCGCTGCTGACCCGGCCGATCACCCGGATCATCGCCACCCACTGCCACCCGGACCATGTCGGCATGGCGGGCTGGCTGTGCGAGCGCACCGGCGCGCCGCTGCTGATGAGCCAGACGGAGTATCTGACTGGGCTCAACATCCACCTCGATCCCGAGGCGCTGAGCGAGGAGCCGTATCGCAGCTTCTATCTCGGCCAGGGGCTGGACGCGGAGGTGACGGCGAGCCTGCTGACGCTTGGGCATCGGTATCTGCGCATGGTGACGGGCCTGCCGCGGACGTTTCGGCGTTTGATCGCCGGCGAGACGCTGCGGCTGGGCACACGTGATTTCGAGGTGCTGTCGGGGGGCGGGCACTCGCCGGAGCAGCTCATGTTATATTGCGCTGAGGACCGGATCCTGCTGTGCGCGGACCAGGTGCTGGCGCGTATTTCGCCCAATATCAGCGTGCAGGCGATGGACCCGCAGGGCGACCCGCTCGGTATTTTTCTCCGTTCGCTTGGCGAGCTCAAGCGGCGGGTGCCGGCTGATGCGCTGGTGCTGCCGGGCCATAATTTGCCGTTCATCGGCCTGCATCCGCGGATCGACGAGTTGGCGGCGCACCATGCGGCCCGCTGCGACGCCATCTTCGAGGCCTGCCGCGAGCGTGCGCACACGGCGGCGGAGTTGCTGCCGGTGGTGTTCCGCCGGCCGATCGACGACCCGCACCAGATGGCGTTCGCGTTCAGCGAGGCTTTGGCGCATGTTAATCTGATGCTGCGCGAGGGTCGGCTCCGGATGACGGACGGCCGATATCACACAGTCGCCTGATGTCAGGCTCGTCAGCTCTATCTCGGCTCTCAAATCGCCAAATACCGCTGCTTAACGGCATCATTACCCCGCAGCTCCTCGACCGTAGCCCGGTAAACAACCTGCCCCTTGTCCACCACCGTCACATGCGTCGCGATGCCCAAACAGAAATGCATGTTCTGCTCGGCCAGCACGATCGTCACGCCCATCGCCCGCAACT
>CAZZWN010000244.1:0-5296 GCA_964657765.1 uncultured Acetobacteraceae bacterium | reverse complement strand
TGGTGCCGACGCTCAGGATTGAACTGAGGACCTGCTGATTACGAATCAGCTGCTCTACCACTGAGCTACGTCGGCCGCACGCGCAGCATATACCCAACCACGCCGCACCCCGCAACCGCACGCCACATGGGGGTGCTGGCTATCAACCGTATGTGCTATGTAACAAACCGGCCCCCCGCCATCACGTTTTGGTCCCTCAATGTCCGACATCGCCACCTACCCCCTCGCCGGCCCCGACGCCGCGATGCGGGAGTGCCCGGAGTGCGGGTTGTTCCAAATGGTGCCCGCCATGCGCCCCGGCAACGTCGCGGCCTGTATGCGCTGCGGGGCATTGCTGCGCCGCCGCCGCCGCGACGCGCTCGGCACCACCCTCGCCTTCAGCATCACCGGCCTCGTGCTGTTCGCGGTCGCCACCACCACGCCGCTGATCGGGCTGCGCTTGGCCGGGCAGCAGCGGAACACGACGCTCGCCGCGCTGCCGGTCGCGTTCGACGAGCAGGGCATCTGGCAGTTGTCACTCGTCCTGCTCGCGACCACGCTGCTCGCCCCGGTGCTGAAGCTCGGGCTGACCGCAGCCGTCATCATCGGGCTGCAGACCGACATCTCGCCATCCACCCTTGCCGCCATGGAACGCTGGCGCAAGCGCCTCACGCCCTGGGCCATGATCGAGGTCTTCCTGCTCGGCGTGTTCGTCGCCTACACCCGCCTGGCCGCGCTGGCGCAGGTGCAGGTCGGCCTGGCGCTGTATGCGCTCGGCGCGCTGATGCTGGTGATCGTCGCAACCGACGCCTGGCTGGACGAGCACGCATTGTGGGAGGCGATCGGCCGCCGCCGCCGCACCCCGGCGCCGATGGGCAATGGCCCGTTGATCGGCTGCGATAGCTGCGGCCGGGTCGGACGTGGGACGCCCGGCGCACGCTGCCGGCGCTGCAACGCGCCGCTGCGGGTGCGCAAGCCCAACAGCATCGCGCGGACATGGGCGCTGCTGCTCTCGGCGGCGGCGCTCTATGTCCCCGCCAACCTCTATCCCATCCTGACGCTCATCCGCTTTGGCAGCGGCCATCCCAGCACCATCCTGGGCGGCGTGCAGGAGCTGATCGAGTATCGCATGTGGCCGCTGGCGCTGCTGGTGTTCAGCGCCAGCATCATGGTGCCGGTGCTGAAGCTGCTCAGCCTGGCCTACCTGCTGATCGCCACCCAGCGCGGCGCGACGAAGCACCTGCGCGACCGCACGCGGCTGTATCGCATCGTCGACGTGCTGGGGCGCTGGTCCATGATCGACGTGTTCATGCTGTCCATCCTCGTGGCGCTGGTCCGGATGGGGCTGCTGGCCTCCGTCAATCCCGGGCTGGGCGGCGTATGCTTCGCGGCGGTCGTGATCCTGACGATGCTGGCCGCCTTCAGCTTCGACCCGCGCCTGATGTGGGACGCGGCGGGGCAAACCGGATGCGACGAAGCGGAGACCGAAGCATGAGCGATCCACCCCCCCCGCCCAACTCCAGTCCGCCCATCCCGGGGCGGCCTGGTCCCCGAACGCCCGAGCCCGAGGCAAATGTCCGGCGCAGCCGCATCTCGTTGGTTTGGCTTATCCCGTTGGTCGCCGCTGCGATCGCCGCCTGGCTCGGCTTCCGCACCGTGTCGCAGCAGGGTGCCCTCGTGACCCTCAGCTTCCGCAGCGGCGACGGCATGGTCGCCGGGCAAACGCGTGTGCGCCACAAGGCGGTCGAGCTCGGCCAGGTCGAGACCATCCGGTTGTCGGACGACATGTCCCACGTCATCGTCACGGTCCGCATGCGGCGCGAGGCCGATCCCTATCTGACCGACATGGCGCGGTTCTGGGTGGTGAAGCCGCGCATCAGCTCCGGCAGCCTCGCGGGGATCGAGACGCTCGTCTCCGGCAGCTACATCGAGATGGACCCCGGCGGACGCGACGGCGAGCGGCGGACGGAGTTCACCGGGCTGGAACAGCCGCCCGGCGTCCGCTCCGGCGAGCCCGGCCGCACCTTCGCCGTCAAGGCGCAGCGGATTGGATCACTCGGGCCGGGGGCGCCCGTGTTCTACCGCGACATCACGGTGGGCGAGGTGCTGGGCTACGACATCGGCGACGGCACCGGGCCGGTGTCGGTGCAGCTGTTCATCCGCGCGCCTTACGACAACTTCGTGCGCAAGGGCACGCATTTCTGGAACGCGTCCGGCGTCTCGGTGCAGGTCAGCGGCGAGGGCGTGCATGTCGAGCTGGCGAGCCTGCAGGCCCTGCTGTCCGGCGGCGTCGCGTTCGACTCGCCGAGCCGGCAGTCCGATGCGCCGCCGTCCGAGGCCGGCACCGAGTTCCCACTCTATAACAACTACGCCGAGGCCCAGGCGTCGGGCTATTCCACCAAGCAGGAGTTCGTCACCTACTTCGAAAGCTCGGTGCGCGGACTAAGCCGCGGCGCGTCGGTCGAGTTCTATGGCATCCAGGTCGGCACCGTGACCGAGGTCGCCCTGGAGCTCGATCCCGCCAGTGGCGATGTGCGGGTACGGGTGCGGATCGAGGTGCAGCCCGAGCGCATCCTGAGTGAAAATACCGTGGCCAAGAGCGATCCCCTGGATGTGGCACGCCGCCTCGTGCGCCGGGGCATGCGGGCGCAGTTGCAAACGGCGAGCTACCTGACCGGGCAGATGGTCCTGGCGCTCGATTTCGTGCCGGACGCCACTCCGGCGGAGCTCGTGGTGAACGGAGCCGACGTGGTGCTGCCGAGCAGGAGCGGCGGGCTCAGCAACATCCTGTTCGCGGCGGAGGACATCGCCGGCAAGCTGGGACGGCTGCCGCTCGACGAAATCGGGCAGAACCTGAACGGCGCGCTGCGGTCGGCGTCCGGGGCGATGGCCAGCGTGCAGGACCTCGTGCGCAAGACGGACGCCGGGCTGACCCCGACCCTGCGGCGTCTGCCTGAAATCACCAACGGCCTGCAGGACGCGGTGGCGAAGGCGGGCCGGACCTTCGGGTCGATCGACGCGAGCTACGGCAGCAACTCGCAATTTCAACGGGAGCTGGAGCGGGCCATGACCCAGGTGGGCGACACGGCGCGTTCGATCCGGCTGCTGGCCGACTTCCTCGACCGGCATCCCGAGGCGCTGGTCAGAGGCCGGGCCGGCTTGGCGTCGCAATGACGATGGCCAAATCGACTATATCCCGGCGCGGGGCGCTCGGCCTGGCATTGGCGGGCGTTGTCGCTGCATGCAGCTCGCCTGAGCCGTCGTACTACACGCTCGCCGCCGTGCCCGGCGTCGCGAAACCCGGCGGCCCTGCCCAGGTCGAGCTGCGGCGCATTGGCCTGGCCGGCTACCTCGACCGTTCGGAGATCGTCCGCGCCAATAGCCCCTACTCGATCCGCCTGAACGGCGCGGAACGGTGGGGGGAGCCGTTCGGCGACCTGGTTGCGCGCATCCTGGCCGAAGACCTCAACACGCGCCTGCCGGGTACGAGCGTGTTCACTTCGGCCGGGTCGATCACGGCCGAGGCGGACGCGACGATCGAGATGGACATCCAGCGCTTCGACGCCGATGCGTCCGGCCAGGCGGTGCTGCTGGCGCAGGTGGCGGTCTCACGCGGCACGGCGCGCGCCTCGGCGGCGACGCGCGTGGTGCGTATCATGGTGCAGCCCGCCGGCCCTGGCACGGCGGAGCTGGTTGCTGCAATGAGCAAGGGGCTTGGCCAGCTTGCGGACGGGGTTGCGGACATGCTGCGGACGGCGTCACCGCGCGACGCGTCCACCGCCGACAAACGCCCGGGGCCGGCCCGAAGCAGTCAAGCTAGGCGCTCCGCTACGCCTGCTGTTGCGCGCTCCGCGACGCCTTCAAGCAGGCGTTGACCGCGTCGCGCAGCGAACTCGTGAAGTAGTCGGCGCCGATGCCGGACTGCGTCGGCTTATCCGTGAGCGCAGCGTCCTGCGTGGGCCAGAGTCCGACCAGGATCGGGGTGCCCGGAGCCAATCGCCGGCGCAGCCGCTGCAGCAAAAAGCGCAGGTGCGCCGGGCTGCCGCTGATGTCGAGGTAGGAGATGCAGGCCATCGCGACACCAGTCACGTCAAGCGTTTCCACCTGATCGCGCGACGCTGCCTCATAGGGCGACAGGCGCGCGCCGAGGCCATGCTTGCCAAGAAGCTGCACCAGCATCGTCGACGCCGCCTCGTCCAGCGGACCGCGACCGGCGATGCACAATACGGGCTGCTCGTCCCGCCAAGCCGGAGCGCGGTCCGCCAGCGGCGGCGCCATGCCGTCCGGGATCGGGTTGTTGGGCAGGGCGCGCCGCGCCGGAGCCGGGCCAGTCGCGCTGTCGTCGGGCTGTGGCGGCTTCTCGGGCGGCTGCACGTCGTCGTGGTCGGCCAGCCCATCGACCAGGGCCTTGATCGTGTTCTTGACCTTAACGAGCTGCGCATGGTTCAGCACGCCGCGCTTGCTGTCGTTGGCGGCGAGCTGCAGGCCCTTCAGCGCGACCTCGTCATAATAGGTCGTGAGCGAGCGCTGTTTCAGCGTGCGCTCGGCTTCGTCCTGCATTTCGTCGACGTCGCCGGTCAGGATGCGCTGATAAAACCCCTCGGTCGGCGTGAGCGCAGGCGTATCGCCCAGCAGCACGTCCAGGAACTCCAGCCGGTCGACATGGCGGCCCAGCGTGACGAGGCAGAGCGTGAGCGGCGTGGAGAGGATCAACCCGATCGGACCCCAGAGCCACGACCAGAAGATCGCCGCCACGATGACCGAAAATGCCGACAGCCCGGTGCTGTGGCCATAGACCAGCGGCTCGATGACCTGCCCGGTCAGGCCCTCGGCGACGACGAACAGCCCGAGCGTCCAGAGCGGCATGGACCAGCCGGGATCGACCGCGGCAGCGAGCGCGAACGGCAGCACAATGGCGATGAACGAGCCGATATACGGCACGAAGCGCATCAGCGCCGACAGGATGCCCCAAAGCACCGGGTTAGGCACGCCGATGAAGAACAGCCCGGCGCCGATCACGAGGCCGAAGGCCGCGTTGACGCAAAGCTGGGTCAGGAAGTAGCGGCTGAGCCGTCGCCCGCCGTCGTCGATGGCGACGGTCGTCTGATGCATGTCGCTGGAGCCGAACAGGCGGATGAGCCGGTCGCGGAGGTCCTCCTGCTGCATCAGGGCGAAGATCGCCACCACGAAGATGATGCCGAAGGTCGCGAGCGGCGAGAGGATCGGCGATAGGTAGCGTTCGGCGAGTTCGAGTGGGTTGGCAGTCGCCTGCTGCGCATCAGGCGCCGGCGTGCGCTGCGGCGACTCCGGCGTCTGC
>CAZZWN010000243.1:0-5322 GCA_964657765.1 uncultured Acetobacteraceae bacterium | reverse complement strand
TCGAACAGCAGGCGCTCGAAGTTGCTGCTGACCTGGATGTCCATGCTGGGCGACAGGCTCGGCTCCACCCCGCGTATGGACATGTCGTTGCTTTCGAGGAAGCGCGCCAGGATATCGTTGCGGTTGCTCGCGACCACCAATCGCGCGATCGGCACCCCCATGCGCCGCGCCGCCCAGGCCGCCAGCACATTGCCGAAATTGCCGGTGGGGACGCTGAACGCCACTTCGCGCTCCGGCGCGCCGAGCGCCAGGGCGGCGGCGACGTAGTAGGGGATTTGCGCGGCGATACGGGCCCAGTTGATGCTGTTCACCGCCGAGAGGTGCAGGTCGCGGCGGAACGACTCGTCGGCGAACATCGCCTTCACGAGGTCCTGGCAGTCGTCGAAGGTGCCGTCCACCGCGATGTTGGCGATGTTGCGTGCGTCCACCGTCGTCATCTGCCGGCGCTGCACCTCGCTGGTGCGGCCTTGCGGATGCAGGATGACGACATCGATGCCGGGCCGGTCGCGGCAGGCCTCGATCGCGGCCGATCCGGTGTCGCCCGATGTCGCGCCGACGATGGTGACCCGCTGGTTCTGCTGCGCCAGCACGTGGGCGAACATGCGGCCCAGCAGCTGCATGGCCACGTCCTTGAATGCGAGCGTCGGCCCGTGGAACAGTTCCTGCGCCCATAGGCGCGCGTCCAGCTGCACGAGCGGCACGACCGCCGGATGGCCGAAGCCCGCATAGGCGTCGCGGCACATGGACTGCAGCGTTGTGAACGGAATGGACGTGCCGACGAAAGGCGCCAACACCCGGGCGGCGAGCTCGTGATACGGCAGGCCGCGCAGGCCGCGCAGGTCGGCGGGCGAAAGCCGCGGCCAGGCCTCGGGCACATAGAGCCCGCCATCCTCGGCCAGCCCGGCCAGCAGCACTCCGGCGAAGTCGAGCACGGGCGCCTGCCCGCGGGTGGAAATGTATCGCATGGCAACAACTGTAGGCGGCGGCGGCGGCCGATCCAACCCCCGGCGGGGTCGGCCTAGTCCTTACGCTTGTCCTCGTCGTCGTCCACCAGCTCGTCCTCGTCCTCCTCTTCGTCGTCCTGGCTCTCGTACCATTCCAGCACGCTGTCGTGGAAATCCGGGTCGTTCAGCAGCCGCATGGCCAGCGCTATGGCGATCTCGTGCGGCTCGGGCACGTCCGTCGTGCCGTCGGCCAGCTCGCGGGCCGGGACGACCCGTATGGTCATGGAGCCTTCCTCCTCGCCGATGATCAGCGCGACCTCGGTGGGATCGAGGTCAATCGTGGTCGTATTCGCATCGGCCATGGCCGGTCCTCCTGAATGTGGGTGGTGCCTAGCAGGTTCGGGGCGCCCGCTGATAGGGCATGCCGGGCCGTCATGGAACCGCAATGCCTCTAGGCAGTTTCATCACGTATCGAAACTTGGAGGGCTGATTTTATGGACGAGAAACGCTTTGAGGGCACGGCGCGCAAGGTCGGCGGCAAGGTCGAGGGCGCCGTCGGCGATTTGACCGGCGACAGCAAGATGCAGGCGAGCGGGCGGATGGACGACCTCGCCGGCAGCGCGCAGCGCGGCTACGGCCAGGCCAAGGACGCCGTGCGCGGGGTGGCGGGGCAGGTGGGCGACCAGGCGAGCGACTACGGCTCGCAGATGCTCGACCAGCTCGAGGAGGCTGGCGACTATCTGGCCGAGCAGGTCGACCAGCGTCCGATCACGGCCATCCTGGTCGCCGCCGGGGTTGGCTTCCTGATCGCCATGGCGACCAAGCCGGCGCCGCGCGTCTATCGCCGCCGCTGAGCCGGAAGAACGGGTCCGGTCTCCAGGACAGGGGACCGGACGCCGTTCTTAAGCCTTTAGGAAGCCGACCAGCCGTTCTGCCTCGGCGACGATCGGGTCGGCTATTGCGCTGGCCCGCGTGGCGCCTTCGCGCAGAACGGCGTCGACGCTTCCGGGATCGGCGAGCAGGCGCCGGGTCTCGGCGGCAATCGGCGCCAATTTCTCAACGACCACCGCGGCCAGACTTTCCTTGAACGCGCCAAAGCCCTTGCCGCCGTGGTCGCGCAGCACCGCGGCGGGGTCCTGATCCTGCAACGCCGCCATGATGCCCACAAGGTTGCGTGCCTCCGGCCGCTGCTCCAGTCCTTCCGGCTCGTGCGGCAGCGGCTCCGCGTCCGTTCGGGCCCGACGGATCTTCAGCGCTATGGCGTCGGCGTCGTCGGTCAGGTTGATGCGGCTTTGGTCGGACGGGTCGGACTTCGACATCTTCTTGCTGCCGTCGCGCAGGCTCATGACCCGGGTCGCGGGGCCGAAGATCAGCGGCTCGATGTTTGGAAAAAACTCGACGCCATAGTCGTGGTTGAACTTCTGCGCGATATCGTTGGCGAGCTCGATATGCTGCCGTTGGTCGTCGCCCACCGGGACGCGGGTCGCGTGGTAGGCGTGGATGTCGGCGGCCATCAGGTTTGGATAGACATACAGCCCGGCCGACACTTGCTCGCGGTCCTTGCCGGCCTTGTCCTTGAACTGCGTCATCCGGTTCAGCCAGCCAAGCCGGGCGACGCAATTGAAGATCCAGGCCAGGCGCACGTGCGCGTGCACGGCCGACTGGTGGAACAGCACATGCGCCTGCGGATCGATCCCGCATGCGATCAGCGCCGCCGCCAACTCCCGCGTGGCGGACGCCAGTGCGCGGGGCTCCTGCCATACGGTGATGGCGTGCAGGTCGACCACGCAGAACAGGCACTCGTGGTCCCGTTGCAGCGCGACCCAGTTGCGGATCGCGCCGAGGTAGTTGCCGAGCGTCGGTACGCCGGACGGCTGGATGCCGGATAGGATGCGCTGCATGAGCGCGTTGTCACCGCCCGGCGCGGCCTGGTCAAGGCCGGGCGAGGCGGGGCGACTACTCCGTCACAGCACGCGTCGCGCCATTGCGCCAATACAGCGTGACTTTGGAAACCTTGCAAAGGTTGACGCTGTCCCAGGTGGCCTCGTCACCGTCGTTATAGCCCACCTTGATGTCGAAGCTGCAGGAACTGGTGCGGTGCGGGAAGGTGATGTTGACCACCTCGCCATCCGAGAGAGCGTCCTGGCCCATGATGTCGCGGCCCCATTCGCTGGAGCTATGCGGGCCGACATAGACGCTGTCGATCTGATATCCGGTCTTGTTCAGCAGCTGAAAATCTTGATCGGCGGCAGCGGCGGGGAGCGTCATGGCCAGAAAGGCGAGGCCCGTGATGAGGATGTGATTGGACATGAGAGAGCTCCGTTGCAGGTGATACAACCATTACGCGAATATCATGCGGATTGATATCGATTTCTGGTAAATGCGCCGCTAACGCACGCGGCTGCGGCGGCGCAGGACGCCAAGAACTTCGCGCAGGTCGAACGCTCCAAAAAGCTGGGCCGCCGCGACGTAGGCGGCGATTCCGGCACCGACCAGCGCGCCCAGCGCCAGCCAGCGCAGCCCGGCCGTTGCGCCCATCTCGGCAAATATCGTCCGCTTGGCGAACCACAGCGCCCCCGCCATGGCCAGCGACGCCATTGCCATGCGCCCCAGCCGTCGGCGCAGCCTCGGGTCCACCACGAGCTGCCCCCGCCGGCTCAGCACGATCGAGAGCGCCAGGACGTTGAAGATCGCCGACACGCTGGTGGCCAGCGCCGGCCCGACATGCGCCAGCGGCACCATGAACAGCAAGTTCAGCCCCAGGTTGAGCGCGATCGCCACCATGCCGATCCGTACCGGCGTCCCAGTGTCTCCATGGGCGAAGAACGCCGGGACCAGCACCTTCAGCACGACGAAGGCCGGCAGGCCGAGGGCGTAGGCAGCCAGCGACTGCGAACTCAGCAGCGCGCTGCTGGCGTCGAACGCGCCGCGGCCGAACAGCACCAGCATGATCGGATCGCCCGCCACGCCGAGCGCCAGAGCCGCGGGCAGGGTCAGGATCATGCTGATCTCGATCGCACGGTTGAGCGTCGCAATCGCGCCGGCCTTGTCCCCCGTCCGCGCCTGCCGGGACAGCAGCGGCAGCAGCGCGGTGCCGACCGCGGTGCCGATCACGCCGAGCGGCAGTTGGTTGACCCGGTCCGCATAATACAGCAGCGACGCCGAGCCCGGCGGCAACAGGCTGACGATCACGACGTCCACGGCCAGGTTGAGCTGCGTCACCCCCGCGCCAATGAGCCCCGGGCCCATGCGGCGCAGCAGGATTGCCATGCGTGGCGTCATGCGCGGGCGCGGGATGCGCAGCGTCATGCCGGCCCGCCGCACCGCCCAGCCCAGCAGCGCCAACTGCAGCACGCCGGAGATCGTGACCCCCCAGGCCAGCGAGTGGCCGACGGTCGGGACATAGGGCGTCAATGCCAGCATGGCCGCGATCGACACGCCGTTGAACACCAGCGGCGCGGCGGCGGCGGCGGCGAAGCGGTCGAGCCCGTTCAGCACGCCGGACAGCAGGGCGGCGAGGCAGATCAGGAACAAGTATGGGAAAGTGATGCGGGCGAGGGCGACGGTGAGCTCGGTCTTGCCGGGGATCGCCTCGAAGCCGGGCGCCAGCAGCGCCATCAGCTGCGGCATGAACAGCTCGCCTAGGATGGTTACGACCAGCAGCCAGAACGCCAGTGCTGCGATGGCCTCTTGGGCGAACTGCCGGGCCTCGCCGGGTCCGTCGGTCGCGAGGATGCCGCTGAATTCGGGCACGAAGGCGGCGTTGAACGCGCCCTCGCCAAACAGCCGGCGGAACAGGTTGGGCAGGCGCAGTGCCACGAAAAATGCATCTGCGACCGGCCCGGTGCCGGCCAAGGCGGCGAGCAGCATGTCGCGCAGGAAGCCCAGCACGCGGCTGAGCATGGTCCAGCCACCGACGGTGACGATGCCGCGCAGCATGGCTATTCGTCCCGCCGCGGCCGGGCCAGCAGGGCGGCGATGGCCTGATCCAGCCGCAAACGTCCCTCCAGCAGCGCCGCGACCGCCGAGCATACCGGCAGATCGACGCCCGCAGCCCGTGCCACCAGGGCCGGGGCGGTCGCGACGCCCTCGGTCGCGGTGGTGCGGCCCGCGAGCACGTCCGCCAGGGTCGAGCCCTGACCCAGCGCCAGGCCGAGCGAGAAATTGCGGCTGGTCGGGCCGGTGCAGGTCAGCAGCAGGTCGCCCAGGCCCGACAGCCCGCCCACCGTTTCCGCCTGGCCGCCAAGCGCCACCACCAGCCGGCTCAGCTCCGCCAGCCCGCGGGTGATGACCGCCGCGCGGGCGTTCTCGCCGAGGCCCGCGCCGATGACGGCCCCGGCGGCGATGGCGATCACGTTCTTCGCGGCACCGCCCAACT
>CAZZWN010000242.1:0-5351 GCA_964657765.1 uncultured Acetobacteraceae bacterium | reverse complement strand
AGATTGGTGTGCACGACGATCCCCGTGGCGTTCAGCACGCGCCGCAGCCCCGGAACATGCGTGGCGTCCAGCGCCACGCGCGCACGATCGACCAGCATTCTGACGCTGATAGGCGTAGTTTCGCCCGCCAGGAGGGCGCGGCGTGCGCCGGTCAGCTCGGCCCGCAGCGCGTCCACGACCCTATGTCGAGGCTTGCCCGCGAGCAGCCCCTCCGCCTCCGCTAGCTCCAGCAGCGCCTGCACCGAGGGCAGGTTGCGCAACCGTGCCGGCGATGACCCGTCGTAGATGTCTGCCATGCCGTCGAAAACTCCGGTGGCAGTCTTGGGGAGAGAGTGATGTGCTGCAAGACGCCGAACCACGCCTGACGACGCTTGCCCATGGCGGCGGCTGCGGCTGCAAGCTGTCGCCCTCCGTCCTGGCCGAGTTGCTGGCGCGGATGCCGGCCGTGCCCTGCGCCAACCTACTGGTGGGCACCGAGACGGGTGACGACGCGGCGGTCTACCGGCTGAACGGCCGGCAGGCACTGGTGGCAACCACGGATTTTTTCACGCCGATCGTGGACGACCCGTTCGATTTTGGCCGCATCGCCGCGGCCAACGCGCTGTCGGACGTCTATGCCATGGGTGGCACACCGATTTTGGCGCTCGCGCTGCTGGGCATGCCGCTGGGCAAGCTGTCGACGGCCACGGCACGGCGCATCCTGGAAGGCGGCGCGTCGATGTGCGCGCAGGCCGGCATTCCGGTCGCCGGCGGCCACTCGATCGACAGCGCCGAGCCGATCTATGGGCTGGTGGCGCTGGGGTTGGCCGATCCCGATCGTATCCTTCGCAACAGCGGGGGGCGGGAGGGCGACGTGCTGATCCTGACCAAGGGCTTGGGGGTTGGCGTGTTCAGCGCGGCGTTCAAGCGGGGCGCGTTGAGCGGCACGGACTATGCGACTATGCTTGCCTCGACGACGAAGCTGAACCGGGTCGGCCAGGTTTTGCCGTCCATGCCGGCCGTTCATGCCGTGACCGATGTGACCGGGTTCGGACTGCTCGGGCATCTCTTGGAGATGTGTCGCGGGTCCGGGCTTTCGGCCGAATTGCGCGCATTGGACATGCCGGTTCTGCCAGGGGCCGAGGCGCTGGCACGGCGCGGCATTCTGACAGGGGCGGGCGGGCGCAACCGGGCCAGCCATGGCGATTCGGTACGGCTATCGGGCAGCGTGGCGGACTGGCAGGTGGCGCTGCTGTGCGATCCGCAGACCAGTGGCGGCCTGCTGGTGGCTGCCGATCCCTCCGGCGCGGCGGAGATGCTGCGTGCTTTGGAGCAGGCGGGTTTCCCTCAAGCAGCTATCATCGGTCGATTGGTGGCCAGGGCGGAGGATTTCTCGCACGTCGCGGTTGTGTAGTGCTCGTCGTTAGGACACGCGCAACCTTGGCCAGGCATGATCGCCCGGCTGGACGCCCGCCTTGGTCCAGCCAGGAACGGCGTATCAATGAACTTGCCTCTCCCGGCTGAGGTTTATGGCGTGTTGGCCGGGTTGGGCCGATGAGCGCCGTGTTCAGCGATCTGATGCGGGGCGCGGGGCGCCTCGCCGGCCTGTGGGACGCCGCCTCGGCCGAGTCCGGGCAGCCAGGCATGAGCCACGCCGATGGGCCGGATAGCTTGGACCGCCATGCTCCGTTTCTTCTCGCGCTGCATGACCGGCTCGATGCGATCGAGGACCCGGCCACGCTGGCCAGTGTGGCCTGTGCCACGATTGCGGCGCTTGGCGCCTTGCCCTGGGTCATGCTGGCGCGGGTAGATGGCTCGTTCTGCCGCGGAACGGTGGCAGGGGTCTGGCCGGAAACGGCCGCGGCTGCGCGTGCGGGCGCGCTGGAGTTCAACCTGCTTGCGCCCGAGACGCGGGATCGCCTGGCGGCGGGCCGAACGGTGGTTGTCGGGCCGCCGCATGCGGGCGCTTCGGACGAGGCCGACGCGACATGGGCGTCCCTGGTCTGTGCCGAGGCGACGGCGATGCTGCTTGTGCCCGTGCTTGTCGATGGCCGGCTGAGCGCGATCCTGCTGGCGGGCGATGCGGGGCCGAGGGACTGGTGCGCCGAACGGAGCATGCTGACGCAAGCCGCCGCACGCTGTTGGCGGGCGTTTGCGCGTGCCGAAGCGCACGCCGACCTGCGCCGCAGCGAGCACGAGCATCGTATGGCGGTGGCGCTGTGCCCACAACTATTCTGGACGGCCACGCCGGATGGCGGATTGGACGACATGTGTCCGATCTTCAGTCAGCTGACTAGCCGGCGGCGGGACCAATGCGGCTTCGGCTGGCGGCAGACGACCCATCCCGACGATTTGCCCAAGGTGGAACGGGCGGTGGCGCATTGCGTGGCTACCGGCGACACCTACGACATCGAGCACCGCACGATCGGCGATGACGGCCGGCCACGCTGGGTTCACGTCCATGCGCGGCCGGTGCGCGGCCCGGGCGGCACGATCGACCGCTGGTTCGGCACTATCACGGACATCGACCGGCGCAAGCGGGCGGAGCTGGCGTTGAAAGCCAGCGAGGACCGCTTCCTGCGCGCGATCGCTGGCGCTCGGGTGGGGACCTGGGACTGGGACATGGGAACCGACGAAGTCGTGACCTCGCCGGGATTCGCCACGCAATTCCATGATCTGCCGGAAGGGTCCATCCGATCCTCCCGCGATTTTCTGAACGCCATTCATCCGGAGGACCGGGACCGATTGGCGGCGATACTGGCCGAGGTGTCCGAGCGGGCACGCCGCAATGGCTCGGCGGAATACGAGGCCGAATACCGGGTGGTGCGCGGTGATGGCGAGGTGCGATGGCTCGGCGCGCAGGGCAACGTCACGATCAGCCCGGGCAATGGTTTCGGCGGTCGGCTGTCCGGACTGACGGTCGACATGTCGGAGCGGCGGCGCGCGGAACAGATGCTCACGCAGACCCAGGACACTTTGCGCACGTTGAATGCCGATCTCGAGGCCGAAGTCAGGCGCGAGGTCGCCATGCGCGAGCACACGCAATCGCTGCTGGCGCAGGCAAGGCGCATGGAGGCGCTCGGCCAACTGGCCGGCGGGATCGCGCACGATTTCAATAACGTCTTGCAGGCGGTGATCGGCGGGCTCGACCTGCTGCGGCTCCGCGCCAGCCAGCCGGACGCGGTGCGCACCCTGGCGGCCCGCACGGCGGAGGCGGCCGCGCGCGGCACCGCCATCACCGGCCGGCTGCTCGCCTTTGCCCGGCGCAGCGACCTGCAGACCGTGCCGATCGCGCCGGTGCCGGTGCTGGAGGGCTTGCGTGACATGTTGGCGCCGACCTTGGGCGTTGGCGTGTCGTTGCAGGTGGCCGTTGTCCCCGGCGTGCCGGACATGCTCGCCGACCGCGCCCAGCTTGAAACGGTGCTCGTCAACCTGGCGGTCAATGCGCGCGATGCCATGCCGGAGGGCGGCACGCTGCGCATAACGGCGCGCACGGCGGCCATCAGCGGCGACCCGCCCGCCGAGCCGGACACGGCCGCCGACCTGCGTGAGGGAAATTACGTTGTGCTTGCCTTGGAGGACACCGGCACCGGCATGTCGGCCGAGGTGCTGGCGCGTGCGACCGAACCGTTCTTCACCACCAAACCGCTTGGCCAGGGCACTGGCTTGGGCTTGGCCATGGCGCGCGGCTTTGCCGAACAGTCTGGCGGCGCCCTTTTCCTGTCGAGTCTGGAAGGTCGCGGCACGACGGTCGAGCTATGGTTTCCCGCGCACGGCAAAGCGCCGGGCCCGGCCGACGGTTTCCCGGACGCCGAACCGGACCGCCGGCACATACTGGTCGTCGATGACGACGGGTTGGTTCGCTCCATGTTGGCGGCCGTCATTGCAGAGATGGGGTATGCCGTGACCGAGGCGGTACATGGACGGGAGGCGCTTGAGCAGCTCCACCGATCTGGCAAGATCGACCTGGTCGTCTCGGATTACGCCATGCCGGGCATGAACGGGGCGGCGCTGGCGGCGGCCATACGGGCACAACGGCCTCGCCTGCCGATCGTGATGATCACCGGCCACGTCGATGACACGATGCCGGTGGGCGCGAGCGGCGGCGGCACGGACATCACGCTGCTCCTGCGCAAGCCGCTTTCCTCGGCCGCGCTCTGCGCCGCCATCTCGAGCCTGCTCGATGATCCCTGCCTCGACAGTTGACGGCGGCCGGACGATGAGAGGCGCGTGCACATCCTCTCGATTCAGTCCTCGGTGGCCTACGGTCATGTCGGCAACAGTAGCGCCGTCTTTCCGCTGCAATGCCTGGGTGCCGAAGTCTGGCCGATCGACACCGTCCAGTTCTCCAACCACCCGGGCTACGGATCGCACACAGGCACAGTCACGCCGCCTGCGGTGCTCACGGCCCTGGTCGACGGCATCGCGGCGCGCGGTGCGCTGGCGCGGTGCGACGCCGTGCTATCGGGCTATATCGGCGAGGCCAGCGCGGGTGCTGCCTTGCTGCATGCGGCCGGCCTGCTGCGCGCAGCCAACCCAAGGGGGATTTGGTGCTGCGATCCGGTGATCGGCGATGACGGGCCGGGCATCTATGTGCGGCCCGGCATCGACGCGTTCTTTCGGGACAAGGCTGTACCGCATGCGGATATTCTGACGCCCAATCAGTTCGAACTGGGCCTGCTCACCGGCCAGGACTGCCGGACCTCCGCCGATCTGAGGCGCGCTGTCACCGCGTTGCAGGAGCGCATGCGCCCCGCCGGCCCGAAAATCCTGCTGGTCACCAGCATTCGCACCGAGCAGACACCGGCGAACGCGCTGGACATCTTAGCCGCCGGACCGGATGAGGCTTGGCTTGTGCGAACCCGCCTTTTGCCGATCCAGGTGAACGGTGCCGGCGACGCAATCGCCGCAGTGTTCCTTTATCATTTCCTCCGCAGCCAGGCGGTCCGCAGCGCGCTGGAACACGCTGCCAGCGCCATACACGGCCTGCTGACACGCACGTGTGAGGCGGGGAGCCGCGAATTGCTGCTGGTGGCCGCCCGCGACCAGTTCACCCGGCCCGATGCGCAGCTCTCCGCGCAGGCTTGTTGATCCCGGCTCACGCTTTGCTGTCCGGCTCGCGCGCACGTGTCACAGTCCGGCAACCGTCTCGCCCCATTCTTGCCGCGTTGCAGCACCAGACAGGGTGGGCCGGATCGCATGGGTCCGGCGCTTCGAAAGTTTCGGACGATGTCGCTGCTCAAACTCTACGGCCGGGCGCTCGGCCTGGTCGCGTCCAACCGCCGCACCATTGCCTTGCTCGCCGCCGGCAATTTGGGCGTCGCTGCCCTGCAATTCCTAGATCCGATGCTGTTCGGCCGCGTGATCGGCCT
>CAZZWN010000241.1:0-5396 GCA_964657765.1 uncultured Acetobacteraceae bacterium | reverse complement strand
CTTCATCAGTTTTGCTTGCGGGCTGATGCTCGTGAAAACCGTCCACACGGCCTAGCCTTCGATCGGACCCATCGACTTGATCAGGTCGAACACACGCTTGCGCACCGCCGGTTCGTTGATCCGGTAATAGGCCCGCACCAACTCCAGCGTCTCACGCCGGTTGAGCATCTCATCGGTGCCAAACCCGTCCTGCCCCTCGGCGAAACCGCTCGAGGACCGCGTATTGGAATAGCCGCCGTTCAGACTGGCCAGCGGCTCCGGCATGTCGTCGAAAAAGAAGCTGATCGGCACGTCCAGCACGCGCGACAGGTCGAACAGCCGCGACGCACCGACGCGGTTGACGCCTCGCTCGTATTTCTGCACCTGCTGAAAGGTCAGTCCAAGAGCCTCGCCGAGCCGCTCCTGCGACATACCCATCAGCGTCCGCCTCAGCCGAATGCGCGCGCCGACATGCGCGTCGATCGGGCTCGAACGAGCTTCGCGCTCAGCACCGCCGGTTGTAGGACCAGCGGACGCGTTGGTATCGCTCATGAATATTCCTTTCGCCTACCATGCGAAGCTGAACAAAACCTTAACGACACAACCGGTAGGAGTCAACCTTCGTGACAATCTTATCAATACATCCCAATTGTGGGACGATTAGCTTCTCCGTCTCAATCCCGTCGCCAGCCATAACACTGACAACAAACCAGGAATTACCAAGCCCCATCGTGAAAACGACGTAGGAGGACGGGCGCCAGGAATCGGCACCACCAGCTTGCCGGCAATGTTCAGCTCCAAGCGGCTGTCTTCATGCCCCCGCGCGTCGAACACAACTGAAATGCCCGTGTTGGCCGACCGCACCAACGGCAACCCCTCTTCCACCGCCCGCATCCGCGCGGCCGCAAGATGCTGCCGTGGACCCGTCGAATTGCCGAACCACGCATCGTTGGTGATGTTCACCATCCACAGCGGCCTGGTCCCCTCGTCGATCACCTGGGCCGGAAACACCGCCTCGTAGCAGATCAGCGGACCGAACGGCGGCAGACCCGGCACCGTGAGCGTCGATGGACCCGGCCCAAATGCGAGATGACCCGGCACGATCTGGATCGCCAGCGGCACCCAGCTCGGCGCATATTCGCCGAACGGCACCAGGTGCCACTTGCTGTAGATGCCCCCGATCTCGCCGCGCGGATCGATCACCAGCAGGCTGT
This sequence comes from uncultured Acetobacteraceae bacterium, assembly GCA_964657765.1. Lineage (GTDB taxonomy): Bacteria > Pseudomonadota > Alphaproteobacteria > Acetobacterales > Acetobacteraceae > CAHJXG01. The sequence continues at coordinate 4,203 of CAZZWN010000241.1, read as the reverse complement.
TGCGCGGCGCATTCGTCGCCATCGTCTCCGCCGTGGGCGGCTGATCGAAGGTCAGCCCCCCCACCAGTGCCGCCACGGCCGGCTTGGCCGCATCGGCCAGCGCCAACCGGGCGCCGGGATCGTATTGCAGCAAGAAGAAGGTGGATGTCTCCGGCCACACTACGACAGTGGGATGCGCGCCCGCCTCCGCGACGCCCGCCCGGGTCAGCGCCAACTGTCGCTCGAACGCAGCGATGGCGGCGTCGCGGTCCCATTTCTGCCCTTGCCGCAAATTGCCCTGCACGATCACCGCGTCGATCCCTGGCGGAGACGCCGCCGGCTCCGCCAGGCGATGCACGCCCAAACCGGCCCAAACCATCAGCACCGCCCCCGAGACCGACGCCCAGCGCCAGCTCAGCATTGCGGCCCCGGCCAGCGACACCGTCAGCAATGTCAGCCCCGGCGTGCCGATCCAGGCCAGCGGCTGCAGCATGACGTCGCCGGCCAGGCCCGGGAACGCCCACACGCTCCCCCACGGATTCCACGGGAACCCGGTGCCGACATATTGCCGCGCCAAGTCGAACAGCACCCAAGCGCCCGCCAGCACCGCGACCCGGCGCCACCCCGGCGGCGCGCGCTTGGCCACCGCACAAGGCGCCCCGATGAACAACGCCAGCAGCGCCGACAGCGCCGGCACCGCAAGCGGCACGAGCCACCAATACCGGGCCGATTCGAGCAGGATCGCCTCGGTGATCCAATACAGGCCGACGATGTGGTGCCCCAGGCCGAAGAAGAACCCGCGCCGGAACGCCCCGCCATAGCCCCGCGTGCCGTCGATCAGCGCGAGCAGGCCGGGCACCGCCAGCAACAAGGCCGGCAGGACATAGGTCGGAGGCAGCGCCGCCGCCGAGACCGCGCCCAATCCGAGGGCACAGAGATCGGCGCGCCACCCTTGCGCGGCGCGTATCCGAAGGAACAGCCGCTCGCCGATCATGCCCGGACGACACGCTCCGGCGGCACCTCGCGCCCGGTCAGCACCGCCGCGATGCACTCGGCCGCCATCACGCCCATGTTGACGAGGCTGCCATCCGTCACCCCCGCCACATGCGGCGTCGCGATCACGGCCGGGTGCCGCCGCAGCGCATGGGCCGGGTTCGGCGGCTCGTCCTCGAACACGTCGAGCCCGGCGCCGGCCAGGTGTCCGCTCTCGAGCGCCTCGAGCAAGGCCGCTTCGTCGATCAGCCCGCCGCGCGACGTGTTGATGATCGTCGCCCCCGGCGGCAGCAGCGCCAGCTCGGCACGGCCGATGATGTGCCGCGTCGCCGGGCTGTAGGGCAGATGTAGCGAGAGCACGTCGGACCGGGCGAGCAGCGCCGGCAAATCCGGCATCAGGGTGACCGGGCTGGCCTTCATCGATGGCGTGAAGGCCGCCACCTGCATGCCGAACGCCGCCGCCAGCGGCGAGACCGCCTGGCCGATCGACCCGAAGCCGAGCAACCCCAGCCGCAACCCGGCGATGTCACGCACCTTGTCGCCCGCCAGCCGCCACGCGCCGGCCCCCACTTGCGCCGACAATTCCGGCAGCCGTTTGGCCAGCGCCAGGATCATCGCCATCGTATGCTCGGCCACCGCCTGCGTGTTGCTGCCGGGCGCCCGGGTCACGACGATGCCGCGCCGCTGCGCCTCGGCCACATCGACGTCGTCCACCCCGACCCCGTGCCGTGCCACCACGCGCAGCCCGGGCGCGGCGGCCATCACCGCGGCCGTGACCGGTCCCTGCCGCGACAGGATCGCCACCGCCTGGACCTCACGGGCCAGAGCGGCGACCGCGGCGGCGTTCGGGAACGGCTCCATGTAATGGATGCGCGCGCCGGCGGCCTCGAGCAGCGCCACAGCCTCCGCGGCCAGGCGGGGGGAGGTCATGATCACGTCCATCGTGCAACTCTCAATCCTGGCTGCGGCGCTCGTAGTGCTTGCTGTATCGCTCGGTCACGAGATCGGTCTTGACGACGATCGCCACGTCGACAGTGTTGAACTGGCGGTCGATCACCGCGCCGTCGCCGACGAAACCGCCGAGCCGGAGATAGCCCTTGATCAGGGGCGGCAGGGCCTGGCTGGCCCGGCGCGGATCGTAGGCGGCCGGGTCCAGCCGGCGCATCTCGACGTAGCGCTCCGGCAGCGCCTTGGGCCGCAACGCGGGCGGCGCGAGGTGATGCCCATATAAATAGGTCAGCTCGGCCGCCAAGGCGTCCGGATCGGTGCCGTTGAGGCTGGCGCAGCCGAACATCAGGTCGATGGCGTGCAGGTCGATATAGGCCGCGATCCCGCGCCAGAGCAGCTGCATGACCGCCCGCCCACGATGGCTCGCATCGACGCAGGAGCGGCCGAGTTCGAGCACGCCGCCGGGAAAGTTGGTGATGGCGCGGATGTCGTATTCGTCCTCCGAGTAGAACCGCCCGACGCTGGCTGCGGCCTCGCGCTGGATGAGCCGGTAGGTGCCGACCACGCCGGCGCTGCCGTTGCCGAGATCATGGTCGAAGACGAGCAGGTGGTCGGCCGACTGGTCCCATGGGTCGGTGTCGCGCTGGGCGGCGGCGGTGGCTGGCTCGGCGGTGGCGCCCATCTCGTCGTAGAACACGCGATAGCGCAGCGCCTGCGCCGCATCGACCTCCTCGGCGGTCGCGGCGAGACGGACCCCGAGTTTGCCGGCGCGCAACTCCCTAAAGCTCGATGGCTTGCGGCGCGGTCGGTGCATGGTCAAGGCGCGGCTGATCGTGCCCTGGCTCCGTACGGCACCATGCGCCGAGCGCAATCGGCGCGGGACGGGAGGCTCGGGTCGAGCCAGCCGGGTCCCGCCGTGTTCAGGCCATGCTGCACGCACAAGCGCTGGATGCGCGATTCCATGGGGTTCCTAAAAACGCGTGGTCCGTCCGCTATCCGCGATAGCCGAAACCAGCCCTGCCTGTCGACTCCACTGACAGGCAGCCGTCCCACCCGTCATCGATTGCGCGGCTTCGTCCCCAGTCCAATCTTCTTGGCGAGCGACGAGCGGTGCTGGGCGTAGTTCGGCGCGACCATCGGGTAGTCGGGCGGCAACTGCCACTTCTCGCGATAATCCTCCGGCGTCATGTTGTACGACGTCTTGAGATGGCGCTTCAGCATCTTCAGCTTCTTGCCGTCCTCGAGGCACACGATGTGATCCGGGAACACGGATTTGCGGACCGGCACCGCCGGCGCCTGCTTTTCCGGCACGACCTGCTCCCTGCCGACGCCGGCGAGCGTGCGATAGACGTCCTGGATCAGGCTAGGCAGCGAGTCCGCGCCGATCGCGTTGTTGGACACGTGCGCCGATACGATTTGCGCTGTCAGCTCCAGCACGTCTGTACTGCCCGGCTCCGCCATGTCTGCACACCCCCTTCAAATAATACGTAACTGGTCATATACTCGCTCAAACGATTGGTCCGCAATCCAAGGACACCTGATTATTTACAACATCGGATCATGCAGCCTATGTCCATTCTCGGATACAACGCCCACACACGCTTGGACATTACGCGCGATCATTGTCCCATGACCTATGTCCGGGTCAGACTCGCTCTCGACAGAATGAACACCGGCGACGTGTTGCTTGTCTCGCTCGCTGGCGATGAACCAACACGGAACGTTCCGCTCGCCGCCTCGGAACAAGGCCATACCATCCTGGGCCAGGAAGCCGACCCGGACGGCGTCACCCAGCTTTGGATCCGCAAGCGATAGAGGCGCGCAGCACCAGCGCATCGACCCGGCCGTAGTAGCCCCGCCGCCGCCCGACCTCGACGAAGCCGCATGCAGCATAGAGCGACCGGGCTGCAGCGTTAGTCTCGGCGACCTCTAAAAACATCACGCCTGCCCCGCGTGCGGCCGCCTCGCGGAACGCGCGATCGACGAGGCGCCGGCCCAACCCGCTGCGGCGCACGGCCGGGTCCACCGCGAGCGTCAGCACCTCGCTCTCGTCCGCCGCCACGCGCGCCAGGATGAAGCCGCCGGCAACAGCGACGAAACCGAACCCGCCGGGCTGGCCCAGCTGCAGCGCGATCGCGTCGCGGCCCCATCGCTCCCCGTCCGGAAACGACGCCGCATGGATCAGCGCCATCGGCTCGAGGTAGGGAGCGGTCGCCGGCTCGATCGGGCTCACGCCGGCCGGGGCCGTCCTCAATATTGCAACCTGAACAGGCATGCATGTGC